>CALFXR010000203.1 GCA_937958475.1 uncultured Mesorhizobium sp.
GGCCCGCGGTCCGTCATCGTCACCAGCATGTCGGCCAGGAGCTCGCCGAGCTTCGGCTCCAGAGACTTGTCCTTGAGGAACAAACCGACGATTCCGCACATGTCCGGCCTCCTTGATCCCTGCCTCCTTCAGTTAGCAGGCGCAGCACGAAGTGGCAATCTGCAAGAACATTACTTTCCTTAAAAGCAATATTTCGCCGAGGCATGCCAGCGGGCAGCCCGTGGCGGGCCTCGGCTTTGGTGCAGCTTCGCAGCAGGTGCCGATGTCGAACGCACCGAGGGTGGCCACCGGCGCCGGAGCCGGTCCGCTTGACTCAGCCCGGACCGCGCTGCCTGCTCGACCCGAGGCCGGGCGACAGGAAAAATCAGGTGCATTCCCGGCCGATATTTCGTATACCGGAGCAGTTTTCGATATGCGGAGGATCGGGTTGGCCAGGGCAGCTGAGGAAAACTCGTTCGACTACGTCGTCGTGGGCGCCGGATCCGCCGGCTGCGTGCTGGCGAACCGGCTTTCGGCCGATCCCGGCATTCGCGTCCTGCTGGTTGAGGCCGGAGGGGCCAATCGCGGCTTCTGGGTCGACGTGCCGCTGGGCATCCCGTTCCTGCACGGCAACCCGCGCTTCGACTGGCGCTATGATTCCCAGCCTGAACCGCATCTCGACGGCCGTGTCCTTCGCCTGCCGCGCGGGCGCGGTCTCGGCGGTTCGTCGGCGATCAATGGTATGGTCTACGTCCGCGGCCACGCCTCCGACTACGACCAGTGGCGCCAGATGGGCAATGCCGGGTGGGGTTGGGACGACGTCCTTCCCTATTTCAAACGCTCGGAAGATCATGACCGCGGCGGCAGCCCGGCGCATGGGAGCGGCGGCGAACTGAAGGTCGGGACGCCGCCGTATCGCTGGCCGATCCTCGACGCCTACCTGGATGCCGCTACGGAAGCCGGTTACCCGAAGCTCGCCGACTACAACGCCGGCGGCGGGCGCGAGGGCTTCGCCCTTTTCGAAACCACGATCGCGAACGGCAAGCGCTGGTCGACCAAACGCGCCTTCCTCGAGCCGGCGATGCGCCGGCCGAACCTGAAGGTCGAGACCGACGCGATGGTCGAGCGTATCGTCTTCGAGGGCCGTCGCGCCGTTGCCGTGACCTACAGGCGCGACGGAGAAATCCGCCGGGCGAAGGCCGAGGGCGAGATTATCCTGGCTGCCGGCGCCTTCGGATCGCCGCACCTGCTGCAGGTCTCCGGCGTCGGCGCCGCGCCTCTCTTGTCGGAACACGGCGTCGAACTTGTCGCCGACCTTCCCGGCGTCGGCGAAAACCTGCACGATCATTGGATGCTGCGGGTGCTCCACCGCGTCAGCAACGCTAGGACGCTCAACAGCTTCCTGAAGACGCCGCTGCACAAGGCGGCGCTCGGTGCGGGCTACCTACTCGGCCTGAAGAGCCCCATGGGCGCGCCGGTCTCGCTGCTGACCGGCTTCCTCCGCTCGGACGCTTCCGTCGAGACGCCGGACATCCAGTTCCAGATTTCCATCGCCAGCTACGACAAGGTCGGCGGCCCGACCCATCCGTGGCCCGGTATCGGCACCTCGGTGTGCATCGCCCGGCCCACCAGCCGCGGACATCTGCGCATCACCAGCGCCGATCCCGCCGCGCGGCCGGCGATCCTCAACAATTTCCTGGCCACGGAGTACGACCGCGGAATCGCGATCGCGGGGGTGCGCGCGGTGCGGCGGATCCTTTCGCAGCCGGCCTTCCGGCCTTTCGACGCGGAAGAGATCGTGCCGTCGGCGGCCGTGGCGTCGGACGAGGAACTGGTCGCCTATGCGCGGCGCACGGCCGGTTCGGTGTTCCACCCGGTCGGCACCTGCCGCATGGGGCGCGACCCCCTGGCCGTGACCGACGAGCGGTTGCGCGTCCGCGGCCTGGACGGGCTGCGAGTCATCGACGCCTCGATCATGCCGACGGTGACCTCGGGCAATACGAACGCGCCGGTCATCATGATCGCGGAGAAGGGCGCAGACCTGATCCGCGAAGACCGCAAGGCGGGATCGCGCGCGGCCTGAGGTCGGCCGCGCCAGGGCGCGTTCAGCGCTTCAGCGCGTTCCTGATCTCGTCGCCGTGCTCGTCGAGCGTCGGCGGCGGCGTCACCAGCAGGTCCGGCTCGCCGTCGAAGTTGAGCGGGTTGCGCACCGTGCGGAACAGGCCCATTTCGGGATGCGTCGCCGACACCTCGATCTTCAGGTGCCTGGCCTGCGGGTCCTCGAGCGCCTCGTCGCTGTCATAGGCCGGCGAATAGGGCACGCCTTCCGCTTCGAGCAGCGCGCACCACGCGTCGCGCGGCTTGCCCCGGAAGATCGGCGCCATGAATTCGATCAGCGCGTCCTGGTTGTCGATCCGGGCAAAACGCGTGGCGAAGCGCGGATCGTCGAAGAGGTGCGGCCGGTCGATGACCTTGGCCAGGCCTTCCCAGAATTTCGGCGGCGACGACATGTGCAGCGCGATCCATTTCCCGTCGCCGCATTCGAAGATGTAGGACTGCGATACGCTCGGCCGGGACAACGGCGTCATCACCTCGCCCTCGGAGAACCAGTGGGTGAAGGAATCGAGGTTGAAGTGGCACATCGCCTCCAGCATCGAGACGTCGATGCGGCGGCCCTTGCCGGTTGCGTGTCGTTCGTTCAGCGCGGCCAGCACGCCGAAGGCGGCGTAGAAGCCGGTGACGGCGTCGGCGAGCGCAGGCCCGATGACGCGCGGGCGTTCCGGAGGCACCACCAGCCGCAGAAAGCCGCTCGCCGCCTGCGCCACCGTGTCGTAGGCCGGCCGGTCCCGCGACGGTCCCGAATTGCCGAAGCCCGAGATGGCAACGTAGATCAGCCGCGGATTGATGGCACGAAGCTCGGCCTCGCCCGCGCCCAGCTTCTCGGCGACGCCGGGACGGAAGTTCTGGATGAAGACGTCGGCGTCGGCGACGAGCTTGTGGAAGACCTCGCGGTCGCCGGGCTCGGCCGTATCGAGGGCGATCGAACGCTTGTTGCGGTTATAGGTCTGGTAGTGCGGCGAATAGAGGCCGCCCTTGAAGGCGCGGAACGGGTCGCCCGTCCCCGGCTTCTCCACCTTGATGACGTCGGCGCCGAGATCGCCCAGATGCATCGCCGCCGCCGGGCCGGTGATGAACGTCCCCATCTCGACGACTTTTACGCCGGATAGCACCTTAGCCATGCTCGCGCTCCTTCGTGGCGCCCGACGGCCGCGGGCCGTCATACTCGATCGCCATGTCGGCGTGGTTGGACATGATGAAGCCGATCGGGCGCTGGGCTTCCTCGTAGAGGTGGGCGACCAGGCTCGCCGTGCGCGCCAGCACCGGCAGGCCCTTCATGGCGCCGAGCGGATAGCCGACGTCGAGCATGACGGCGGGAATGGCACCCGAGACGTTGATCGGCAGGTCGCGCCCCATCGCCTTCCGCGAGACGGCCGCCATGGCGCGCAGCATGCGCACGTGGTCGCCCGACACGCCTTTCTCGTCGGCGAGGCCGAGCAGACGGTCGGCCCGCGGATCGCCTCCCGAATGCTGGGGATGGCCGATCCCGGGCGCCTTCTGGCGCCGCGCCTTGAGTTCGGCGAGTCCGTCATGCGCCACCTGCTCGAAATCCGCGCCGGTTTCCCGCGCCTTCTCCAGCAGTCCGGCGATGAAGCGCCCGGACACTTCCGAGCTGCCGGCGACGACGCTGCCCATGCCGAGGATGCCGGCGGCGACGGCTCCCTGAACCGCTTCCGGCGCGGCCGCCAGGGTCATGCGCGCCGCCTGCACCGACGGTACCAGCCCATGCTCGGCGATCGCGACCATGACGGCGTCGGTGAAGAAGCGCTGCACCTCCGTCGGCATGCTGCCGGTGACGAGGAAGAAGAAATAGTCGGTGAGGCCGACCTTGCCGATCAGTTCGCTGCACAGGTCCATGCCGCGAACGGTGATCGTCTCCGCGTCCGACGTGGCGATGGCGGTGAAACTGTTGTCCTGCTTGCCTATGCGCATTGGTCCTCCGTCATGGGCGCTCGCCGATCACCTTGTCCGCACGCAGCCGTGCGATCTCGTCGGCCGAATAGCCGATCTGGGCGAGAATCTCGTCATTGTGCTCGCCGAACCGCGGCGGCGGCGTGCGGATCGCGGCGCCGCCATGGGCCAGCTTGAATGCCGACTTCGGAACGCCGAACGACCCGCCGATGCCGGGTGCGCCGGCGAATTTGTGGATCAGGTCGCGCGACTCGATCTGCGGGTCGGCGAGCGCTTCCGACATCGTCCAGATGCGCGTCGCCGGCACGTGGCGGGACTGGAGGAACTCCTCCCACTCGGCGGCCGTCCGCGTCTTCATGATCTCGGCCAGCGTCGCCACTTCCCGGTCGTAGTCGGCGCGGCGCTCCTCGTTGGTGTTCTTGGCCATGTCGGGGCGGCCGAGCACGTTCCACAGCCGCTTCTGCTGGCGAAGGTTGGAGGCGGCGAGCAGGATCGGCGCATCGCTCGCGTCGTAGAGGCCGTTGGTCGAAACCTCGACCTTGTTGCCGACCGGTTTCGGGTGCCAGCCATTGCGCAGGTAGCCGGATACGTGCGTGCCCATCAGCATCAGGGCGACGTCGAGCATGGCCAGGTCGATGTACTGCCCCTTGCCGGTGCGTTCGCGCTGGAACAGCGCCGAGGCCAGGGCGAAGGCGCCCATCGTTCCGGAGGCGTAGTCGATCGCCGAGGTACCGTTGCGCAGCGGCGTCACCTCCGGCGTGCCGGTCGCCGCCATCAGCCCGGAAGCAGCCTGGATGTTCGGATCGTAGCCGGTCTGCGTGCTGCGCGGACCTTCCTGGCCGAAGGCCGACATGGAGGCGTAGATCAGCCGCGGATTGACCGCCGCCATGTCCTCGTAGCCGAGTCCCAGCGCCTTCATAGCGCCGGGCCGGTAGTTCTCCACCATGATGTCGGCATCCCTGACCAGCCTTCGCAGGATGTCGCGCCCGGCTTCGGTCTTGAGGTCGATCGTCATGGATCGCTTGTTGGAACCCTGCGCCAGGAAGAAGGTGTTCATCTTCGAACGCGCCAGTTCCTTGTCGGCGCCCAGCAGACGCGTCTGGTCCGGGTCCAGCGGCATCTCGATCTTGATGACGTCGGCGCCGAACAGGGCCAGCTGGTAGGTCGCGAACGGCCCGGCGAGCACGTGGGTGAGGTCGACGACCTTGATGCCCTGGAAAGGCTGCATGGTCTTTCTCCTATGCCTCCCGCCGCTGTAAGGGCTCGCGATCGATCGCCTGACCCGGCCGGATTTCGTTGGCCGCGGTCAGCGACGGACCGTCGAAGACGACGCCGTGGCCGGGCGTGTCGGTCGGGGACAGCCTTCCGTCGCGGACCGGCAGGGGCTCGGCGGTCGCGCCGAAATCGTAGAGGTTGAGGCCGAAGATGTTCTCGACGTGCAGGGCGTTCGGCACCGCGCAGGCGAGGTGCACCGAAAGCTCCATGCAGGCGTGCGGGGAGATGTCGATATTGGCGGCACCGCCGAGCGCCATGATCTTCAGGTATTCCGAGACGCCGCCGACCTTCCATACGTCGGGCTGGAGGAAGTCGGCCGCGTCGTCGCGCACATAGTTCCAGAACTCGAAGCGGTTGCAGAGCTGCTCGCCCATGGCGATCGGCACGCCCGTCGCGTCGCGCAGCTTGCGGTGGCCGTGCACGTCGTCGGAAAGGATCGGCTCCTCGACGAAGAGCGGGGAGGCCTGCGCCAGCAGGCCGCAGCGCTGGATCGCCTCGCCGACGCCCCATTTCTGGTTGGCGTCGAGCATCAGCGTTCCCGTCGGGCCGATCAGCTCGCGCACGGCGCGGCAGCGGTCGAGGTCCTCGTACATGTCGGGCTTGCCGACCTTCAGCTTGAAGGCGGTGTAGCCGAGCGCCATGTGGCTGCGCACCTGGTCGAGCAGCTGTTCCCTGGTCAGGTGCAGGTTGATGGCGCTGGCATAGACGGGAACGGAGGACCTCGCGCCGCCGAGAAGGCGATGGAGCGGTTCGCCGACGGCCTTCGCCTTGATGTCCCAGAAGGCGATGTCGAGGGCCGATAGCGCCAGCGTGGTGATGCCCGCCGGCCCAGCCGCGTGGCATTCCATCCACAGCCGCCGCCACAGCCGCTCCGTATTGCGCGGGTCGTCGCCGATCAGCGTCGGCGCCAGGTAGGCATCGACAAGGGCCTTGGCGGCCATGGCGCCGACTCCGGCCGTGGTCAGCCAGCCCGTGCCCGAGACCCCGGCATCGGTGTCGATCTCCACCAGCACGAGCTCGCGGTGGGTCATCGTGACACGCGACGAGACCATGCGCTCGCGCAGCGGCAGGCGGTATCCCTTGGCGCCGACACGGGTGATCTTCATGGGCTGCTCTCCTGCCGCCGCCGGCTCAGGCCTGCGCCGGGGGCGCCTTGAAGGGGAAATAGTTCCCGAACTCGCCGATCTTTTCCATCTCGACCTCGACCAGGTTCGGGCCGGGCCGTTTAACCGCCTGCGCCACCGTATCGCCGAAGCTCTCTGCGCTCGAGCACCTGAAGAAGCCCATGCCGGTGATGCGGGCCAGTTCGGAGAAATCCGGGTTGAGGAAGTCGGCGAAGTAGTTGCGGCCGCCGTGCAGCGTGTTCTGCAGCTTCTTGATGACGCCGTAGCCGTTGTCGTTCATCACGATGACGGTGAGGTCGAGCTTCTCCTGGAGTGCCGTCCACAGCTCTCCGAGGTTGAGCATGAAACCGCCGTCGCCGGTGAGCAGCACTGTTTTCCGGCCCGCGGCTGCCGCGCCGATTGCGAGGGGCAGCCCCTGCCCGATGCCGGCGCCGACCGGATAGACGTTGCCGCTCGTCTCGGTGAGCGTGAAGATGCGGTTGCCCCAGGTCGAGGTCGACTGCGTGATGTCGCGGGCGAAGACGGCGTCCTTCGGCAGTGCCTCGCGCAGCTGCTCCATGAACGTGCCGTAGATGCCGAGCGTGTCCAGGAACTCACCCCAGGCCGCCTTCTTGAGCGTCTTGAACTCGTCGGGGAATTCTGGGTCCACCGCGAATTTGCCGGCCAGCCTGTCGACCAGCCCGGCGAGCGTCAGCGCTGCGTCTGCGCAGACGAAGTATTTCGTCTCCAGCGTACGCCCGTCGGCAAGAGGGTCGGCGTCGATCTGAACGATATTGGCCGGCAGCTCCATGCCGAACTCGCCGAGCTCGTGGATGCGCGTGCGTGCGCCGACCACCAGCATCAGGTCGACGCCCTTGTAGAACTCCTGCACGGCCTTGATGCCATTGCCCTGGATACCGGACATGTTCATCGGATGGTCGTCGGGGATGACGCCTCTGCCTTTCCAGCTCGACACCATACCGAATCCCATGTCGAGGAGCTTCTCCATGGGCGCCCGAGTGCCGTGGCCGCCCGAGCCGAGATAGATCACCGGCCGCTTCGCCGCGGAAACGCGCTCGACCAGTTCGTCGATCTCGGCCGCGGTGGGAGCGGCGGGCCGGGCCGGCTTCAGCACCAGCGTGTCGAGCGTCGCCGGCCGGGCTATGGGCATGCGCTGGATGTCGATGGGGATCTCGACGCTCACCGGCCCCGTCGGTACCGTCAAGGCATCGGTCGCGGCGCGCGCCAGCACGCCGAGGGCGTGGTTCGGCGCACGCACGCGGTAGGCCGACTTGCAGACGCCGCGCAGCATGCCGAGCTGATCGAGCGGCTCGTGCACCGTGCCCATCCCGCGGTCTGCGAATTTGCTGTTCGTGTGCCCCGTGAGGTGCAGCAGCGGCGTTCCCGCCGTGACGGCCTCGAGCAGGCCGCCGACCGCGTTGGCGGCGCCGGCGCCGGTGCTGGTGATGCAAACGCCCAGCTCGCCGGTCGTCCGCGCATAGGCGTCGGCCATGTGCGCTGCGCCCATCTCGCCGCGCGCCGGCACGAAACGCACCGCGTTGCGCTGGCCGATGCCGTCGAGCATGGGCAGGTTGTGCACCGAGCCGACGCCGAACACGGTCGATACGCCGACAGCGGCGATGAACTCGGCGACCAGGTCGGCCACGGTGTAGTTGTCAGCCATGGCCGGCGATCTCCTCTGCCGGGACGGCTTTTCCCGTCCCGGTCACTTCGTCAAGTACCTCGCGCGTATGCTCGCCGAGATCGGGGGGATTTCGCAACGGCAACTCGGAGGCGACCGCACGCCAGGGCATGCCCGACGTCGGGATCCGGTTGCCCGAACCGGCCGGGTATTCGACCGAGATGATCGACTGCCGCTCGGCCAGCTGCGGATGCGCCAGGATCTCGTCCAGCGTGTTGATCGGCTCGACCGGGATACCGGCGCGTTCCAGCACCATCAGCCAGTGGGCGGCCGGCTGCGACCGGAAGATGCGCTCGACCTCGGCCAGCAGCTCGGTCCGGTTCTGGCTGCGCAGCGGCGGCGTGGCGAAGCGCGCATTGCCTCCAAGGCCGCGAAATTCCGGAATGGCGGCGAACTGCGCCCATGACTTCTCGTTCGTCACCGCGATGACGATCTCGCGGTCGGCGCAGCGGAAACTCTCGTACGGCGCCATCAACGGATGCGCGTTGCCCATGCGGCTCGGGCTCCTGCCGCTCATGCCCGCCACGGCCACCGCCTGGCCCATCAGCGCCATGATGCCGTCGAGCATGGAGATGTCGAGATACCTGCCTTCGCCCGTCTCCTTGCGCTCCATCAGGGCGCCCATGATCGAAACGACGGCCGAGAAGCCGCCCATCACGTCGCCGACGGGGGCAGACGCCTTGACCGGCCGGCCCTGCGGATCGCCTGTCAGGCTCATTAGGCCGCTGACGGCCTGCACCATGAGATCGAGCGCGGGGCGGTGGGCCATCGGCCCGGTCTGGCCGTATCCGCTGATGGAACAATAGACGATGTCGGGGCGGACCTTCTTCATCTCGTCGTAGCCGAGATGGAAGCGGTCCATGGTGCCCGGCCGGAAATTTTCCACGAACACGTCGGAGGTCGCGGCGAGCGCGAGGCAGGCCCTGCGCCCTTCTTCGGTATGGAGGTCGATCGCCACCGACCGCTTGTTGCGATTGTAGGCGATGAAGGTTGGTCCTGCGTTGTGGGCGAAGGGCGGGCCCCAGAGGCGCGTCTCGTCGCCCCCGCTGGGAAGCTCCAGCTTGATGACGTCGGCGCCGAGATCGCCAAGCACCATGGTTGTCAGCGGTCCCGACAACGCGCGCGTCGCGTCGAGCACACGGATACCGGCAAGCGGACCCTTCCTCATCATTCACCTACCGTGAACACCGGCAGCTTCTGGCCGAGCTCGAGTACCTTGAAGTCGACAGTCGCCGCCGCGCCGATCCTGATCGTGCCCGGCGCGCCGAAGAAGCGCGTGAAAAGGAAGACGCCTTCCACCAGCTTCACCAGACCGAGCGCATAGGGAACCGAGGCCGCGAAGGCGGGCGTGGGCGCGCGTCGCACCTCGGTGAAGGAGTAGATCTCGCCCCGGCCGTCCGCCTTCTTCCAGTCGAGATCCGACGAGCCGCAATGCGTGCAGACGATGCGCTTCGGGTGCCAGAGACGGCCGCAATCGCGGCAATGCTTGATGCGCAGCTCGTCATTGGCGACGCCCTCCCAGAACCCTGCCGTTTCCGGCGAGGGCTGGTAGAGGCCCATGAAGTAGTTGCCGGCGGTGAGGGGGACCCCCTTCGACCAGTCGATCTGCGTTTCGGGCATACCGGTCACTGCAGTTGCTCCCGCGAGACGATGACGACCGCATGGCAGGCGAGTACGCCGCCGTGGCCGTGGATCATGCCGACCTTCGCGTTCTTGACGGGCCTGCCTTCGGACCGGCCGTAGAGATGGTCGATCGTGTCGGTAAGGTTGTAGAGGCCTTGCGCGACCTGGCCGAACGACAGGTAGCCGCCATTGGTATTGAAGGGCAGGCCGCCATCATAGTCGACACCGCCCGAATCGACGAACGCGCCGCCCTCGCCGCGACCGCAGAAGCCGAGTTCTTCCAGGATCATCAGGTTGACGAAGCTGAACGGCGCCGAGGTCTGGACGATGTCGATGTCCTTCGGACCCAGCCCCGACATCTCATAGGCCTGGATCGCCGACACGCCGGCGCCGGTGCGGATCATGTCGGGGGCGTCGACCATCGGCTCGTAGCCCCAGCCGCCCATGCGCTCGCCCACCCATTCATGGGTGCTGCACTGGCCGAAGCCCGCGAGATAGGTCACCTCCTCATGCTTCGCCCTCGCGATGTCCGCACGCGTGAGCACGATCGCCGTGGCGATGCCGCCGGGGTACCAGACCGCACAATCGAGCAGTTTCAGCGGCGAGGCGATCATGCGCGAGTTCATCACGTCGTCGACGCTGATGGCGCCCTTGCTGCGCATGGCGGCGTGCGGGTGGTCGAGCGCCCACCGCCGGTTTTCGACGGACACCCTGGCGCACTGCTCTTCGGTGATTCCGTATTCGTGCATGTAGCGGCAGGCGAACTGGGCGTAGAGCGCCGGCGTGGTCGAGCCGTAGGCTGCTTCGAACTGCAGGTCGCCTTCCCACGAGGCATTCGAGCCGACCTGATCCATCCAGATCCCGCTCGCCTCGTTGGTGACCACGAGCGCGTAGTCGATCATGCGCGAATCGAGCGCGAGCGCCGCCACTTCCAGCGCGCCGAGCGCACCGGCGCCGTGGTTGGTCGTTTCCGAGCAGAAGGTCGGGCCGATCTTCAGCTCGTTCATCAGCGACTGGTTGTACTGCAAGACCATGTAGGACTGCGGCGTGCGGCCGGTGAAGAGGGCGCCGACCTGGTTCCGGCCGATGCCCGCCTGACGCATCGCATCGACAGCCGCGCGTGCGCCGAGCTGCAGCGGCGTCTTCGGCTCCGGATCCGATTTCTTCGCCAGCGCCCGGCCGATGCCGACGATCGCGACCTTCGAGCCGATGTCAGACCGCATGGCGCGCCTCCGCACGATCCGACGGGCGACGAGCCTCCCGCCATCCGCTGCCCGGCCGCCGCGGCGTCTCGGCCGTGTCGCCAGCGCGCGCTTTCTTCTGCCTCATGACGCCGATTCCCACAGCATTATTTTCCGGATGTCGGAAACGTTTCCATTATGCGGAAGCATAACTTCGGCCGTCCCAATGTCAACATGACCGAGGCGGGGCATGGTCATTTCACCTCGAAATCGACGATCAGAGCGGCATCGACCTCGACGCCCAGCCCCGGCCGCTGCGGAACCGCCAGCCTGCCGTTCTCGGGCCGAAGGCCGACCGGCCATGCATCGAGGCGGCAGTCGTACCATTCGACGTCGAGGCCGCAGGCCGCGCAGAAATGCAGCGTGGCGGCGAGCGCCGGGCCGAAATAGGCCGAATGCGTGGCCAGCCGGATGCCGTGGCGCGTCGCCAGGTCGAGCGCCGCGAGCAGGCCCGTGACGCCGCCGATCTTGGCCGCGCTGGGCTGGAGGTAGGCCGGCCGGGCGGAGGCGATCCGCTCGAGGCCGGCGATCGACCCGGCATTCTCGCCCGCGGCGATCGGCATGCCGGTCTCCGTGCCGATCCGCGCGAGCAGTCCCGGCTCCGGCGGCCAGCACGGCTCTTCGAGCCACTGCAGCCCGTATGGCCGCAGCAGCTTCGCGTTGGCGATCGATTCGTCGGGCGACCAGCGGCAGTTGACGTCGAGCGTCAGCGGCACGTCTGGTCCGACCGCCTTGCGGGCGGCGGCCACGGCGTCGACGGTCGCCTCGTGCAGCTTCACGGCGCGATGGCCGCGGGCGACGGCGTGCGCGGCCGCCTCGCCTGCCAGGGCGGCGTCGCCGTAGCGCAGGAGGCTGGCATACGCCGCGACCTCGCGGACCTCCGACCCCGGAGCGAGCCAACAGTGCAGCGGCGTGCCGCCGGCCTGGCCGCGGACGTCCCACAAGGCGATGTCCAGGCCGGAGAGGGCGAAGCCGACCGGCCCGTCGAGGCCATAGGTGTACAGCGCCCGTCGCAGCCTCGCGCCGAGCCCGACGATGTCCGTCGCTTCGGCGCCCACCGCAAGAGGCGCGACCAGCGTCGCCAGCGCCGCCCTGCTGGTCGCCGCGGCGTTGTGGCCGAATGCCTCGCCCCAACCGACCAAGCCGCCGCGCGTCTCGACGCGAACCATCACCATGTTGACGAACGGCCACTGGGCGCCCGAACGGGGCTGCGGTCCGCCATAGACGGAAGGTATGGCGAGGTGGAACGCCTCGACGGTCGCGATGGTGAGATCGGCGCTCACTTGCCCTCCACCATGTGCGCCGCGATCTTCTCGGCCAGCATCAGGGTCGGGAAGTTGGTGTTGGCGCAGGGCACGATCGGCATGATCGAGGCATCGACGACCCGCAGGCCGGAGACGCCGTAGACACGGCCTTCCTTGTCGGTCACCGCGCGCCGGTCGTCGGCGGCGCCCATGCGGTTGGACGACGTGCAGTGCCACACGCCGGTCGCGGCCTCGCGGACGAAGGCCTCGCCCGTCGCCTGGTCGCCGAGCACGCCGGCCATGTCGTACTTCTCGAGCATGAGGTTCTCCATGCACCACCGGCGCAGCGCCGCCGGCCCGTCGAGCATCCTTGCGAGCGCGCGGGTGAGCACGTCGTTCCTGCGGCTGATCGAGAAGTACTTCTTCACGCGGTCGCTGTAGTAGGCCGGGAACGGCTCGTCGGAGATGGCCGACAAGGGCGCCAGGCCGTGGAAGGCCGCCGCCTTCTTCACGCCGTCCAGCAGCCGGGTCACATCGCGATAGTCCGACAGCAGGTTGAAGTCGACCTTCGGCTCCCGGCGCCAGTCGGCCGAGTTGAGGCGCACTTCGCCGTTCTCGGAAAACGGGCGGTTGATGAAGGTGAGGAAGGAACCGAGCTGCCGCCCGACCTCATGCCAGGTCGATTTGGACAGCACCGCCATATACATGTCGCCCTGTGGGGCCTCGGGAATTCCCGAAGAATAGCGCAGCCCCACGACGGCGTGGCGCTTCATGCGCCGGTCGAGTCGCGCTTCCGGCTTCATCCACGCAGCGACGATGACTGCGGCGTGGTCCATCATGCCCTTGCCGACGCCGGGACGGTCGGCGAGGACCGATATGCCGTGCTCCTTGAGTTCCGCGGCCGGACCGATGCCGGCGCGCAGGAGCATCGCAGGAGAGTGGATGGTGCCCATCGACAGGATCGTCTCATGCGAGCGGTATTCCCGCTCGCTGCCGTCACGCGTCACTTTCACGCCGACGCAGGTCTTGCCCTCGAAGACCAGCCCGCTCGCCACGGCCTGCGTCAGGATTTCGAGGTTCGGGCGGGCCCGCGTTGCCGGATCGAGATAGCCGACCGCAGACGAGACGCGCCGGTCGTAGGCGTTGGACATGGTGAGGGCGAAGTAGCCGTCGCGGAATTCGCCGTTCTGGTCGGGAAGGTAGTCGTAGCCCGAGATCCGGAATGCCTCGCCCGCGGCCTTCGCGTGCCCGCACCACTGGTCCGGCAATACGCGCGTGACCGGGATGCGGCCGTCCTGGCCGTGATAGGGTCCGTCGCAATCGTGGTCCCGCTCGACCCTGCGGAAATAGGGCAGCACGCTGTCCCAGTTCCAGCCCTTGGCGCCGCGCCGTTCCCACTCGTCATAGTCGTTGGGAGAACCGCGATTGGCGAGCTGGCCGTTGATCGACGAGCCACCGCCCAGCACGCGGGCCTGCTCGTAGCGGCGCAGCGGCGGTTCGGCGCCGGGCGCGAGATTGTGCGAGCGTGCCTGCGTGGTGACCTTCAGGTCGTTCCACAGGAAACGCGGATTGAGATAGGCGCGCACCCAGTAGGCGTCGG
The DNA here is from genome assembly GCA_937958475.1 of uncultured Mesorhizobium sp. Lineage (GTDB taxonomy): Bacteria > Pseudomonadota > Alphaproteobacteria > Rhizobiales > Rhizobiaceae > DUSC01. The sequence goes on from CALFXR010000203.1 coordinate 13,797, forward strand.
CGATCTCCTCGGGCACCATACCCGGCGGCGTATCTTCGCCCGCCTCTATGAGCAGCACCTTCCTGGAGGGGTCTGCGGACAGACGGTTGGCGAGCACACAACCGGCCGAGCCGCCGCCGACGATGATGAAGTCGTACATGATCGGCTCCGCCTCAGGCGCTTGCGCGTTCGGCGGCCTTCGGCACGCCGGCGCCGCCGAGATAGCGTTCGATCACCATCGGATCGTGCAGCAGATCGCGCGCCGGCCCGTCGAGGACGCTGCGGCCGTTGTCGAGCACGTAGCCGTGGACCGAATGGCGAAGGGCCAGCATGGCATTCTGCTCGACGAGCAGGACGCTGATGCCGCGCTCCACGTTGATGCGCGAGATGACCTTGAAGATCTCGGCCGCGATCACCGGCGCCAGCCCAAGCGAGGCCTCGTCGATCAGCATGAGTTTCGGCTCGCCGACCAATGCCCGGCCGATCGCCAGCATCTGCTGCTCGCCGCCCGAAAGGTAGCCGGCAAGCAGGTTCTTGCGGCGTTCCAGGTGCGGAAAGGTGCGATAGATGTCGTCGCAGCGCCGGGAGAGATCGAGCGCAGCCCGCTTTCCGAGCGCATAGGACGCGGCGACGAGGTTCTCGTGTACCGTCATGGTCGAGAAGACGCGCCGTCCTTCGCGCACGTGGATCAGGCCCATTCGCGACAGCTTGTAGGCCGGGATGTTGGTGATGTCCCGGCCCTCGAAGCGGATCGTCCCGCGCCTGACCCGCCCGCCCTCGAAGGGAAGGAGGTTCGAGATCGCCTTGAGCGTCGTCGACTTGCCGGCGCCGTTGGCACCCAGCAGCGCCACCATCTGACCCGCGGGTACCTTCAGCGACAGACCCGCGAGACCGGTGATGCCGCCCGCGTAGCCGACATCGAGATCGATTATTTCAAGGATGTTGCCGGCCATTGTCTGTCTCCGCAAGTTGCGCCGGGCGACGCCTTTCCGCCCGGCGCACTGTTCAGGCTGCGATCAGGCGGCTACGCCTTCCGCCAGCGCCTCGAGCGCCACCGCACCCTCCGTGACTCCGTACTTGTAGACGGTGCCGAACGGGATGTTCTGGTCGCGGAAGGTCACGGGCGCGCCGAAGATGCCGCCGGAATCCCAGTCCTTCAGCGTCTCGGCCGCTGCGAAGACGCCGGGCCCGTCAAGCGTGTTGCCCGACTTGGCGGCGCGGTCGAAGAACTCGCGCAGCAATGTCACGAAGGCCCAGCCGCTCATGTAGCCGATGCCGCCATAGCCCGGATAGTTGGGATCGCGCTTGCTGAGGTATCCGTCGATCACCTTGAGCAGCGGGCGCTCGTCGCCCTTCACCTTCAGCGTGTGCGGCACGATGCCGATGAAGCCGTCGGCGGCCGCGCCGATGCCCTTCACCGTGTCCGGATCGACCGACCAGATCGTGCCCATCGCCTGCGCCTCGACGCCGTAGTCGCGCGACAGCTTGAGGATGTCCGGCCACACGTTGCCGGCGTAGCCGTGGAACAGCATGAAGTCCGGCTTGGCCTGGCGCAGCTTGACGGCACTGCCGGTGACGTCGACGCCGGTCATCGCGGTCTCGTCTTCGAGGACGATCTCGAAGCCGAGCTTCTTGGCCTTCTCGAGCGCGAACGGCACCGGGTCGCGGCCGAACTCGATGTTCGAATGGATGAAGGCGACCTTCGGCTTCGATCCGGCGCCGGCCATCTTGTCGATCTGGTCGAGGGCGATGGAAAGGAGGCCCGAATAGGTCGGCGCCGGGATGAAGAAGTAGTTGAAGCCGTCCTTCGCCGTCAGGTGCGAGCCGTTGGCGGTCGTACCCAGGAGCATCTTGTAGCGATCGTTGTTCTCCGGCGCCATGGCGCGCGCCAGCGGGATCGAATCGGCTTTGGCGAAGTGGACCGGCCCCGCCGCGATGGCCTTCTTCCACTGCGCGACGCCGACGTCGACCTTGTATTCGGAGTCGAGCGCCAGCAGGTTGAGCTTCTTGCCGCCTGCGCCACCCTGGCTGTTGAAATAGTCGATCGCGTCCTGCCAGCCGGCGAGTTCGCGCTGGCCGGTGAAGGCGAACGGCCCGGTCAGAGGCGCGATCATCGCCAGGTTGATCGTGTCTTCCTGGGCGAAGGCGAACCGCGGTAGTGCGGCCGCCGCCAGGCCCATTCCCAATGCTGTTCGCCGAGTGATGTTCGTCATGGTTTCCTCCCTGATGACAATGTGCTGTGCATTCGCAAACGGCTGCGGACGGGCCTGCCGCCCGCCGTCAGCCGCGGAATTCGATCCTTCCGCCGAGTTTCCCGATGATGCCGACCAGCCCTCGCGGATCGACGTGAAGGAAGATGACGATGAGGGCGCCGAACAGGAACTCGCGCGCGGTGGCGAGGAAGCCGACATAGCCGCTGACATCGGAGACGATCGCCGAGGCGCCGACGCGCAGCATCTCGGGCAGCAGCGTCATGAATACCGCACCGAGGATCGAGCCCAGCATCGAGCCGCGTCCTCCGACCAGCACCGCCGTCAGGTAGAAGACCGAGACGGAGACCAGGAACTGATCGGGATTGACGAGCCTGAGGAAAATGGCGAGCAGCGCGCCGGCGATGCCGGCATAGGCGGCACCGACCGCAAACGCGAGCAGCTTGGTCCAGATGACGTTCACGCCGAGCACTTCCGCCGCGTAGTCGCGCTCGCGCACCGCCACGAAGGCGCGACCGACGCGCGTCTTGAAGAGGTTCGAACCGGCGACGCAGGCGAGCACCGCGAACGGCAGGACGAGGAAGTAGAGGCGCTCGTCGGTGTTGAAGACGAAGCCGAAGAGCGAGGCCTGCGGCGTCTGCAGGCCATTGTCGCCGTTGGTGACGGCGACCCAGCGCTGGGCGACGAAGAAGAAGCCGAACTGCAGCGCGAGCGTCGAGATGGCCAGGTGCACGCCCTTGATGCGTACTGCCGGCAGGCCGAACAGGATGCCGAAGCAGAACGACGTGACGGCCGCGGCGGCGATGGTGAGCGGCAGCGGCACGCCGGCGATCAGAAGCAGCGCCGCGGTGTAGGCGCCGACGCCGAGGAAGGCGGCGTGGCCGAGCGAGAGAAGTCCCGCATAGCCGACGGTGATGTTCAGTCCCACCACGGCGATGACGTTGATGAGGATCAGCGTCGCCATGTAGGTGAGGTAGTCGTTGCCGATGGACGGCCAGGCGATCACCAGAATGCCCAGCGCGGCATAGATCGCGGGCTTGAACATGGCCGGGCCCGGCTTAGGCATAGCGCTTTCGGTTGCCGCCGACATCAGATGCGCTCCACGAGCTTGGTGCCAAAGAGGCCGCGCGGCCGGACGATCATGACGAGAAGCACGAGCAGGTACGGCATGAACTGCTGGAACGCGCCGCCCAGGTAGAAGCCGATCAGCGTCAGCATGACGCCGACGATCGCCCCGGCGAGCAGCGTGCCGCCGATCGAGGTCAGTCCGGCGAGCAGCACGACGGCGATGACTTCGAGCGCGACGTTGCCGAGATAGGGCGACAGGCCGTTGACGGATGCGCCGACGATGCCGGCCGCGGTGGCGAGCAGGCCTGCCATCACCCAGGTGAACAGGAACATGCCGCGGATGTTGATGCCCATGCACTCGGCCGTCGTCTGGTCGTCGGCGGTGGCGCGGATCGCCACGCCGGTGCGCGAGAAGCGGTAATAGACGATGAAGCCGCCGAAGATGGCGATCATCATCAGGAAGCCCCAGAACAGCGTGCCGGGGATGAGGATGTCGCCGATGAAGACGGGCTTGCGCGGCAGGATTTCGGGCAGCCTGAGGATGTCGTGGCCCCAGACCATGCCGGCGATGCCGCGCAGCATCGCGCCGGCGCCGAACAGCACCATGATCATGACTTCGTGCGGCTGGCCGAGCAGCGGCCTGAGCAGCCAGCGCTCCATGCCGGCCGCGAGCAGCGCCGAGGCGAGGAGGGCAAGCGGCAGCGCCGCGTACAGGCTCAGGCCGAAGATGACCATGCCGGTGTACAGGAAGTAGGCGCCGATCATCATCATCTCGCCCATGGCGAAGTTGAAGATGCCGCTGGACTTGTAGATGAGCACGAAGCCCATGGCGCCGATCGCGTAGATGGAGCCTGAGGCGATGCCAATCAGGCAGAGCTCGAGGATGAGTGCCATCAGGATGCCTCCTCGAGCGGCGCGCCGATATAAGCCTCGATGACCATCGGGTTCGCCTGCACCTCGGCCGGCGTTCCCTGTGCGATCAGCTTGCCGAAGTTGAGCACGTAGACGTACTCGGCCAGTGCCATCAGCGTCTTCATGTCGTGGTCGATCAGGACGACCGTGGTGCCGAGGCTGTCGACGGTGCGCCGGATATCTTCCGCCATCGCCGCCTTTTCCGTGGCGTTCATGCCGGCGAAGGGCTCGTCGAGCAGAAGAAGGCTCGGCTGGGTCACCAGGCTGCGCGCAAGTTCGATCTGCTTCTGCGTACCGAAGGGCAGGCCGACGATCTCGCGGTCGCGCACGTGCTTGAGGCGAAGGAAGTCGATGACCTTCTCGTCGATCCAGCGGGTGAGCTTCTCCTCCTCGCGCTTCGCCGGGCCCCAGTAGGCCGAGGCGGCGAATATGCCGGCCTTGAGCTGCGAATGGGCGCCGAGCTTGATGTTCTCGAGCACGGTCAGTCCGCGGAAGAGTGCGATGTTCTGGAAGCTGCGGGCGATGCCCATCCTTGCGCGCGCATGCGCCGGCTTGCCGAGCAGATCCTCGCCCATGAAGCGGACGCGCCCGGCCTGCGGCCGGTAGAAGCCGGAAATGACGTTGAGCAGGCTGGTCTTGCCGGCGCCGTTCGGGCCGATGATCGCGGTGATGCGACCGCGTCGTGCCTGAAGAGAGACCTGCGAAATGGCAGTGATGCCGCCGAACCGCAGCGTCAGCTCCTCGACCGTCAGGATGTCGTCTTTCGCCGTCATCTCCACCCCTGTCCCCCCACGCGAACCCACTGTCCGCGCTCCTCTCGGAGGGCTGCCGAAGTCTTCCACCGGGCCGGAGTTGCATCTGGCAACTTTCCGGATAGCGGAGATCATTCCGATATACGGAACTATAAATGGGCGAACGAACTTGTCAACCGCGGCGATGCGGAAAGCGACACGTGCGGCGGGAAATAAAAAAACGGCGCCGGAGACCGACGCCGTTTCAAGGCTTGGGAGGATCGCCTTGGGGTCAGCTGAGCTTCACGTAGACCGACTTCGTCTGGAGGTACGGCTCGAGTGCCTCGCGGCCGGATTCGCGGCCGTAGCCGCTCATCTTGTAGCCGCCGAACGGCATCTGCACGTCCATGGCGCCATAGTTGTTGATCCACACGTTGCCGGCGCGGATGGCGCGCGCCATCTTGTGCGCCTTGCTCACGTCGCGGGTCCAGACGCCGCTGCCGAGCCCGAACATGGTGGAGTTCGCGCGCCGGACCAGGTCGTCCATGTCGTCGAAGGGGAAGGCCGAAAGCACCGGGCCGAAGATCTCCTCCTGGGCGATGCGCATCGTGTCCTTCACGTCGGCGAATACGGTCGGGCTGACGAAATAGCCTTTCGCGAAGTCACCATCGGTCAGCCTCTGCGCTCCCGCCAGAGGACGCGCGCCTTCGTTGCGGCCGATCTCGAAATAGCCGGTGACGCGCTCGAGCTGGGCGGACGAGACGAGGGGGCCGATCTGCGTGTTCGGGTCCATCGGCTGGCCGACGCGCAGTTCCTTGCCGACCTTGGCGACGCGCTCGACGAATTCGTCATAGATCCTGCGCTCGACGAAGAGCCGCGAGCCGGCGCTGCAGACCTGGCCGGAATTGATGAAGACGCCCATCGCCGCGCCCGGCGCGGCCAGGTCGAGGTCTGCATCGGCGAAGACGATGTCGGGCGACTTGCCGCCGAGTTCCAGGGTCAGCCGCTTCAGGTTACCGGCCGATGCCTGGACGATCTTCTGTCCCGTGACGTGCGAGCCGGTGAAGGCGAGCTTGTCGACGTCCATGTGAGACGCCAGCGCGGCGCCGGCCGTCTCGCCGAGGCCGGTGACGATATTGACCACGCCGGCGGGGATGCCCGCCTCCATGACGAGTTCGCCCAGCCGCAGTACGGAAAGGGAGGCCTCCTCGGCAGGCTTCAGCACGATCGTGCAACCGGTGGCGACGGCGGGACAGATTTTCCAGATGGCCGCCGACAGCGGCGCGTTCCACGGAATGATCGCGCCGACGACGCCGATCGGCTCCTTCAGCGTGTAGGTGAAGAACTCGCCCGGCAGCGAATTCTCGTTCGTATCGCCGTGCAAGGACATGATCAGGCTGGCGAAGTGCCGGATCAGGCCGACATTGCGCATCTTGCGGCCACCGGTGAAGCTGATCGGCGCGCCCATGTCCAGCGTGTCGAGCGCGGCGAGGTTTTCGAAGTCCTTCTCGACGAGGTCCGCGAGGCGAAGCAGCATCGCCTGCCGCTCGAACGGCTTCGTCTTGCTCCACGGGCCTTCGAAGGCGCGGCGGGCCGCGGCGACCGCGAGTTCGATGTCCCTGGCGCCACCTTCCGCAACCTCGGAAAGCGTCGAGCCGTCGATCGGCGAGATCGAGGGGAAAGTCCTGCCGGTGCTCGCTTCGACCCACTTGCCGTCGATGAGCAACTTCCTGGGCCCGTCGAGCAACGGGTGGGGCGGGCGCTGGGGCTGTGCGGCGACGTTCATGCGATCCTCCACGAATCCGGCCGGCGTGTTCGGTTACCATGGACGCGCACATGCGCTGCGTCGCCAGCCTACCGTGACACCCTAGAACCAGCCAGAGCTATCGGCAAGCGAAAACTTCTCCGGATACCGGAAACTAGCTTTCCTGGAACGCTTCCTCCCTCTTGCGCCGGAGCATTGGGGACATGACCGCGACGAGCGCCAGAACGGAGATGAGAAGCAGGCCGGCCGAGAGAGGCCGCGTCACGAAGGTCGACCAGTCGCCGCGCGCGATCAGCATGGCGCGTCGCAGGTTTTCCTCGAGCAGGGGTCCGATGATGAAGCCGAGAAGCAGGGGCGCCGGCTCGCAGTCGAGTTTCAGCAGCAGATAGCCGAACAGTCCGAACACGCCCATCATGAGGACGTCCGCCGTGTTGTTCTCGACGCTGTAGACGCCGATGCAGCAGAGCACCCCCACGGCGGGAACGATGTAGCGGTAGGGGATGGTGAGGATCTTCACCCAGATGCCGACCAGCGGCAGGTTGAGCACGACCAGCAGCAGGTTGCCGATCCACATCGAGGCGATGATGCCCCAGAACAGTTCGGGCCGCGCCGTCATGACATTCGGTCCCGGCTGGATGCCCTGGAGAATCAGCGCCGCGATCATCAGCGCCATCACCGGGTTGGACGGGATGCCGAGCGTCAGCATCGGAATGAACGACGTCTGCGCCCCGGCATTGTTGGCGCTCTCCGGACCCGCCACGCCTTCGATCATGCCGGTCCCGAAGTCCTCGGGCCGCTTCGAGACCCGCTTCTCGAGCGTATAGGAAACGAAGGAGGCCAGCACGGCGCCGCCGCCGGGCAGGATGCCGAGCAGCGATCCGATGCCCGTTCCTCTCAGGACGGGCGCAATGATGCGTCTCCACTCCTCGCGGGTGAGCAGCAGGCTGCCGACACGGCTCGCCGTGACGATGCGCGGGCTGTCGGTCTCCAGGTTCCTGATAATCTCGCCGAGGCCGAATATGCCCATCGAGAGGGCGAGGAAATCGAAGCCGGTTGCGAATTCCGGCACGCCGAAGGTGAAGCGGAAGGCGCCTGTGTTGACGTCCTGTCCGGCGAGCCCCAGCAGGATGCCGAGCACGACCATCGCCAATGCCTTCAGCATGGACCCTGAAGCCAGGACCACCGCGATGACCAGGCCGAACAGCATCAGCGAGAAATACTCGGCCGGGCCAAACTGCAGCGCGATCCTGGCCAGCGGCGGGGCGAGAACGGCGATCAGCAGCGTCCCGACCGTTCCGGCGAAGAAGGAGCCGAGCGCGGCGGTCGCCAGCGCGGCACCCGCCCGGCCCTGCCGCGCCATCTGGTGACCGTCCAGCGCGGTGACCACCGACGACGATTCTCCCGGCAGGTTCAGAAGGATCGCGGTCGTCGAGCCGCCGTACTGTGAGCCGTAGAAGATGCCGGCCAGCATGATCAGCGCGGAGATCGGCGGGAGCCCGAAGGTGATGGGCAGCAGCATCGATATCGTTGCGAGCGGGCCGAGGCCGGGCAGCACGCCGATCAGCGTGCCGAGCAGGACGCCGATGAAGCAGTAGAGCAGGTTCTGCCCTTGCAGGGCCACCTCGAAGCCGAGGGCGAGATTGTGGAAGATTTCCATTGGCCGTCACATGAAGAGGTAGCCGAATGCGGCCCACGGCATGCGCAGCCCCATGACGAAGAGCGCCCATGATCCCAGCGCCAGGACCAGGGCCGCGACTGTCGACGAAAGCGGACGGAAATCCCGTCCCGTGAGCGAGAAGAGCAGGGAACAGACGAATACGGTCGGCACGAGGCCGAGGGGCCGCACGCCCAGGGCAAAGGCGGCGACGGCCGCGGCCACGAGGGTGATGCCGCGCAGGTTGGCCGCGCGCGGCATTTCCTCCATTCGCATGAAGCCGATGACCAGGACCGCGAGCCCGAGAACGGCGAGGGCGATCGACAGCATCAGCGGGAAGTAGCCGGGCCCCATGCGCCCGGCCGTGCCGAGATTGAGCGACAGCGAACTGAAGCCGAAGAGTGCGGCGAGACCGATGAAGATCGCGCCGACGATGACATTTTTCGGAACGCGGATCATGCGCGAAGATCGCCGGCCAACGCGCCGGCGCCCCATTCCCGCCCGTCAGCGAATCGATACGGCAAACCGGTCACCTCCCGGTGGTGAAGCCTACTGCACCTTTTCCATCTTTGCCTGCGTAATCACGCCGGCCCAGGTGTTGACCTCGTTGGTGAAGAACTTGCCGAATTCCTCGGGGCCGGCGATCATCGGGGTCGCTCCACCCGCGGTGATCTTCTCGACAGATGCCGGGTCCTGCTGGATCTCGGCGATGGCTTTGGAAAGCTTGTCGAGGATCTCCTTCGGCGTTCCCGCCGGCGCCAGCATGCCGTACCAGGCCATCTGGTTGACGGTGGGGAAGCCGGATTCGGCCGTGGTCGGGATGTCCGGATATTTGGGCAGCCGCTGCGGCGTGGTGACAGCGAGCCCCTTGAGCTTGCCATCGAGCACGAACGGCCCGGCGCTGTCGACCGAGTCGACCGTCGCCTCGATCTGTCCGCCGATGACGTCGGTGCGCGCCGGGGCCATGCCCGGATACGGCACGAACTGGATGTCGGCGCCCGATTCGATCTTGAACAACTCCATGACCATCTGGTTGATGAAACCGACGCCGTTGCCGTAGTCGAGCGTGCCCGGGTTCGCCTTGGAAAGGTCGGCCAGTTCCTTCAGCGAGTTCGACGGCACGCTCGGATTGACCACGAACATCAGCGGCGAGGTGCCCCAGCCGGCGAGCGGCGCGAAATCCTTCAGCGCGTCGAAGCCAGGATTGGCATAGAGCGTATGGTTGATGACGACCGCCGCGCCCGCCATGTTGAGCGTGTAGCCGTCCGGCGCCGCCTTCGCGATGTAGGCGGAGGCGATGTTGGAACCGGCGCCCGGCTGGTTCTCGACCAGCACCTGCTGGCCGAGCTTCTCGGTCAGTTTCTCCGCCAGAATACGCGCCTGTATGTCCGTACCGCCGCCGGCGCTGGCGCCGACCACGATCGTGATAGGCCGCTCCGGATAGTCGGCGCTTGCGCCCGTGACACCCGCTAGTAGCGCGGCGGCTGCCACAAGAATTGTCCTGCCCTGCATTCTATCTCCTCCCTTTACAGCTGCCGCTGGATTTTCCCGCGCAGCATATGGTGGCGCCCGTCCTCCTGAGCTAGCGGATGGACGCCGGCGCCCCGATCTGGCATCTTCCGCATATCGGAATGATTTCCGAATGTCGGAAGTGTTGCATCGGCCCGTGCATGTGTCAATGGCTGTCCAACGCTGCCCGGTGACCAGTGAGAGGGAACATGCGGATATCGCGACTTGAAACTTTCGTCGCCGACGCGGGCTGGCGTCGCGCCTGCTATTTGAAGGTCGTCACGGATGCCGGCGTCATCGGCTGGTCGGAGTATGGCGAGCACTTCGGCACGGCCGGCGTCACAGGCGTCATCCATGCACTCGGCGAACTCGTCGTCGGCAGGGATCCGCTGCGGATCGAGAGCATCGCTGCGCTTCTCAAGGGTCGCACGGTCCAGGCCGCCGGCGGCATCAACCAGAACGCCATCGCGGCGATCGTCAACGCGCTGTTCGACATCAAGGGAAAGGTCCTCGGCGTGCCGGTGCACGCGCTGCTGGGCGGAGCGTTGCGCGAGCGCGTCCCCTTCTACTGGTCGCACTTCGGCACCTACCGCGTCCGCAACCATGCCTTGCTCGGCGTGCCGCCGCTCAAGGGCTACGAGGCCTGGGCGGCGCTGGGAGAGGAAGCGCGCCGGCGGGGCGTCACGGCGGTGAAGACCGGGCTGGTCGCGGAGGACGGCGCGGGAGGGTTCGCCAATTTCGGTCCGGGCTTCGCCTATACGGCCGGATACCCGGAGCTCAATCTGGATCGCCATGTGCTGGCGACGCTCAAGAAGCAGCTCGCGGCGTTGCGCGAGGGGCTGGGCGAGGGCATCGACCTGATGCTGGACGTCAACTTCCACTTCAAGACCGAGGGCTACCTGGAGATCGTCCGCGCGGTCGAGCCATACAACCTCGCCTGGCTCGAGCTCGATACCTACGACCGCAAGGCGCTCGCCCGCATCCGTTCGGCTGCCCGCTGTCCCATCGCTTCGCTCGAGGCGCTTTACGGCCGCTCGGCCATGCGGCCTTTCCTCGAAGAAGGCGCCGTCGACGTCGCGATCGTCGACCTGATGTGGAACGGCTACCTCGAAGCGTGGAAGATGGCGGCTCTTGCCGAGACGCACGAAGTCAACGTCTCGACCCACAACTATTGCGGCGGGCTCCTGTCGGACGTCATCAGCGCCCACTATGCCGCCGCCATCCCGAATCTGCGGCAGGTCGAGTTCGATGTGGAGGATGTACCGTGGAAGGCGGAGTTCCTGACCGGACAGCTGGTCGTGGATGGGGGCGAGATCGTCGTGCCGCAAGGTCCTGGCTGGGGACTGGATGTGAACGAAGCATTCGTGCGCTCGCGTCCGCCGCGCTGAACGCCTATATTTCCGCATACCGGAATCGCCCGGAAGGAAAATGACATGGACGACCAGATGAACGAAAAGGGCGTGGAACGCGGCGACGACCAGGAATTCATCCAGTCGCTGGCCAAGGGCCTGGCCGTGATCGAGGCCTTCAGCGAGCGCGATCCCGCGATGACGCTGTCGGAAGTGGCGCGCAAGACGCACCTGACGCCGGGCTCGGCGCGGCGCGTGCTGCGAACGCTCCAGCAGCTCGGATATGCCGCTGCCGAGGGGAACCGCTTCCGGCTGATGCCCAGGGTTCTGCAGCTCGGCTTCTCCTATCTCTCATCCCTGCCATTCTCGGCGCTCGCGCAGCCGCGGTTGATGGAACTGACGACGGAGATCGACGGCAGCTGCTCCATATCGGTGCTCGACGGCACCGACGTGGTCTATGTCGCTCGCGCGACGTCGAAGTCGCTGTCGCGCGACTACATGTCGGTCGGCACGCGCTACCCGGCCCACGCCACATCTCCGGGCAAGCTTCTCCTGGCGGCGCTGCCGGACCGCGAAATCGTCGCCCGCTACAAGGGCAAGCGCATCGAGGCGCTGACCCCCTACACGATCAACAGTATCGAGCGCCTGCTGGCCGAACTGGCGGAGGTGCGCAAGAGAGGCTGGGCGATGAACGACCAGGAGACCATGATGGGCCACCGCTCGATCGCCGTGCCGCTGATCAGCGGCTCGGGCCCGCTGGCGGCGGCACTCGGCGTCGGCTGCGACGTGGCGCGGGTGAGCGTGGAGCAGATGGTCGACGATTTCCTGCCCAAGCTGCGCAACGCGGCGACGGCGATCGAGAAGCTGATGATCATCCACGAGCAGTCGAGCAGCTCGGCGCCCTACGCGCGAAGCTGAGGCGTGCGGACCGTCACGCTCGGCCGCACAGGCCTGAAGGTATCCGTCGCGGCGCTCGGTGCCGGCGGCAAGAGCCGGCTCGGGCAATCCAAGGGCGCGTCCTTCGATCACTCGGTCCGCCTGGTGCAGGCGGCGATCGACGCCGGCGTGACGCTCATCGACACCGCGCAGATCTACGGCACCGAGGAGATCGTCGGCGCAGCGATCCGCGACCGCCGCGACGGGCTCGTGGTCTCGACGAAGGTGCCCGTCAATGGCGGCCTCCAGGCTGGCGGACCGGCCACGGCCGCGGCGTTCACCCGGCGGGTCGAAGACTGCCTGAAGCGGCTCGGCACCGACCGGATCGACATCCTTCACGTTCACGGCACGCTGCCCGGCCAGTATGTCCACGCCCGCGACGTGCTGCTGCCGGCCATCAACCGGCTGCGCGAGCAGGGCAAGGTGCGCTTCTCCGGCATCACCGAGCACTTCGTCTCCGATGCCCGGCACGAGATGCTTCGCCAGGCCTGCGCCGAGGGGCATTTCGACGTGATCATGGTCGGCTACAATTTCGTCAACCAGACCGCGGCGCGCGCGGTGCTGCCGCTGGCGGCGAAGAACGGCATCGGCACGCTCTGCATGTTCGCGGTGCGCGGCCCGCTGGCGCGCCTGGAAACAGCCAACGCCCTGGTGGAGAAGCTCATCGGTACCGGCGAGGTCGACCCGGCCACCGTCGATCGCGCCGATCCCCTCGGCTTCCTCGTCGGGCAAGGCGTCGCCGCGACGGTCGGGGAGGCCGCCTATCG
>CALFXR010000204.1 GCA_937958475.1 uncultured Mesorhizobium sp.
CTCCCCCGGGCAGGGGGAGAGGTGGTTTGCGAAGCAAACCGGTGAGGGGGTGCCCGGTCGGGGCAGGAAATGGCGAAGCTCACCGCGCCAGCTCGGCGCAGATCTCTGCGAACGCCGCGACGAGGCGGTCGACCTGGCGGACGGTGGTGGCCGGGGAGATCAGCATCATGTTGTGGAAGGGGGCGATCAGCACGCCGCGATTGACCAGCGCCACGTGGATGGCGGCTTCCAGCGCCGGGGCGTGGGCGCCTTCCGCCTCGCCGCCGTTCCTCAAGGGGCCGGGGGCGCAGATGAACTCGACGCGGGCGCCGACGCGCACGGCGTGCCAGGAGAGCCCGTTCCTCGCGATCGCCGCCGACAGCCCGGCGACGAGGCGGGCGGCGAGGCGCTCCATGTGGGCGTAGTTCGCCTCGGTCATGACCTCCTCCAGCGTCGCGCGCATGGTGGCGAACTGGAGGGGATTGGCCGACAGCGTCGTGCCCATGCCGGAATAGCCGGGGGTCTTGGCCTGCTCGTAGGCGCGGAAGCGGGCGGCGACGTCTTCGCTCATGCCCCAGACGCTCGCCGGGACGCCGCCGGCGATCGGCTTGCCGAGCACGAAGAGGTCGGGCTCGAGGCCGTGCGTGCGCGTATAGCCGCCGAGCCCGGTGGAGATGGTGTGCGTCTCGTCGATGAGGAGCAGCGTGCCGGCGGCGCGGGTGAGGCGGCGCAGACCGTCGTGGTAGCCGGGATCGGCGAGCACCATGCAGGAATTGGTCAGCACCGGCTCGGCGATGACGCAGGCGACGTCGCGATCGGCGAGCGCCGCCTCCAGCGCTTCGAGGTCGTTGAACTCGACGACCTTCGTGCCTTGCGTCAGGTCGCGGAACTCGCCGGCGAGGCCGGGGCGATTGGCGGGGCGGCCATCGACGATGCGCACCATCGTCTCGTCGACCGAGCCGTGGTAGCAGCCGTTGAAGACGAGGATCTTCGGCCGGCCGGTGACGGCGCGGGCGACGCGCAGCGCGAAGCGGTTGGCGTCGGTGGCCGTGGTGGCGATCTGCCAGAAGGGCAGGCCGAAGGTCGCCTTCAGCAGGCGGCCGACGGCGATGGCGTCCTCGTCGGGCAGCATGTAGGTCAAGCCGCGGCCGGCCTGGCGGCGGATGGCGCGGGCGACGGGCGCCGGCGAATGGCCGAACATGGAGCCGGTGTCGCCGAGGCAGAAATCGGCCAGCGTGTTGCCGTCGACGTCGGTGATGGCAGCGCCGCGCGCGTGATCGACGAGGATCGGGAAGGGGGTCGGCCAGTCGTTCATCCAGTGCATGGGAACGCCGCCGTAGAAGCCGTCGATGCCGCCGGCGAGCGCACTTGCCGCCTTCGGCCGGGCGCGGGCGTAGATCTCGGCCTCGCGCGCCCTCAGCGCCGCGACGCGGTCCACCGGGATGCCGCCGATGCGGCCGGCCTTTTCGCTACCCGAACCCAAGATGCCGTTTCCCCCGTTCCACACCGGCCGGCGCGGCGTTCCGCTGCGGGCCAGGGACTGATCTAGCCGGGCGGCGGGAGCGAAGCAATCGCCAGCGGCGGGCCTCAGCGGTGCCACAGCGCGCAGACGCGCTCGGTTCCGGCGGCGGAGACGAAGCTCTTCTGCGAAACGAGGTCGAAGCCCTTGTTGCGGAAGTCGCGCAGGAGCGCCTTCATGTCGAGCACGCCGGCCTCGCGCCAGCTCCACTGGCGGCTGTCGTCGTTGGGCTCCCAGACCATGCTGAAGACGGTGGCGGCGGCGGCCGGATCGGACCGGCAGTCGAGGGCGACGAGGCGCATGCGCTTCTCGCGCATGGCGGCGGCGGTCTTCTCCGCCGCGTCGGTCGGGATCCACTCGGTGACCTCGGTCGCGCGGGCGGACGCGGCCGCCGCCAGCATCAGGGCGGCGGCGAGAAGACATCTCAGATGCATCAGTTCCCCCTGCCGCCCGGCGGGCGGCCTCAGCCGGCGATGTCGATGACGCCGCAGTCGCCCTCGGCCGAGCCGAAGGCGATGCGGCGGCCTTCCTCGTCCCACATCATCGAAGTGATTGCGCCCTTTCCGGGGCGGCGCAACAGCACTTCCTTCTGGTCGGCGAAGCGGGCGGCGAGGATCATGCCGTCGTCGTAGCCGATGGCGGCGATCTCCTCGAGCGGGTGGCAGGCGACCGCGGTGACCATCATGTTGCCGCGCGTGCCGAGCTCGAGCGGCGCCTTGCCCATCGGCCCGTCCTTGCCGTGGAACGGCCAGACGATGGCGGCCTGGGCGCCGGAACTCGCCAGCCAGCGGCCCTTGGCGCTCCACGACAGGCTCTTCACCTTGGCCGGATAGCCGGTCATGCGCATGTGCTTGCCGTCGGCGAGCTTCCAGCCGTGCAGGGCGCTCTCCTGCATGGTGGTGACGACGTAGGCGCCGTCGGGCGAGAACGTGATGCCGGTGTGGGCGCCGGCCCATTCGAGCTCGACCGGCACGCCGTCGGCGGCGGGGAAATGCAGCGTGGCGCCGTTGTAGCGGGCGACGCCGATGCGCATGCCCTTCGGCGAGAAGGCGACGCCCTCGACGGAACGCGGATGGTCGAAGGTTTTCACCTTGCCGTCGGCGAAGCGGACGTAGGCCGTCTTGCCGGCGCCCCAGGCGACCGCCTGCTGCGGGCCGGCGGCAACCGATGTGATCCACTTGCGCTCGACGGCGCCGAGGTCCTCGACCGTGCCGTCGCGGCGGATGGCGCGCACCTTGCCGTCCTCGCCGCCGGTGACGAGGCGGTTCCCGGCGGCGTCGAGCGCGGCGCAGAGCAGGCCGTCATGGACGGTTTCGGCCTTGTGGCCGTGGTCGAGGCGGTGGACCGCGCCGCCGGCCAGCGCGAAGAAGGGCACGCCGCCGAGGAAGGCGGCGGCGATGCAGTGGCCGTCGAGGTCGAGAGGGGCGACGGTGGGCATTCAGCGGCTCCGCATGGCGGGGATGGGGTGTTCGTCAGCGCCCACCTTCGGCCTGCCGGCCATCTCCCTCTCGGGGGTGGAGCGATCGCATATGAAAATCGCGGGGGGCGTTTCGCCTGCAGTACCCCCACCCCTACCCCTCCCCACAAGGGGGAGGGGGATGTCGAGGCTCTCGCTTCGGCTGTTGTTTCCAATTTGCGGCGATAGGCGCGAAGCCTTGCAGAATCCCCTTCCCCACAAGGGGGAGGGGAAACCTGCGAAGCCCCCGGCTTGCCGCCACGAAGACGCGACGACGCGGGATGCGGCGGCCTGGACGGCCCCCTCCCCCTTGTGGGGAGGGGCTGGGGTGGGGG
Source organism: uncultured Mesorhizobium sp. (assembly GCA_937958475.1). GTDB lineage: Bacteria > Pseudomonadota > Alphaproteobacteria > Rhizobiales > Rhizobiaceae > DUSC01. The sequence continues at coordinate 3,290 of CALFXR010000204.1, forward strand.
TACGGGCGACGCGGACTACCTGCATCGGGGAGAACCGCATCACGCCTGGCAGGCCTCGAAGCTCTTGCGCAGCTTGTCGGCGTCGAGGTCGCGGCCGATGAAGACAAGACGGCTCTCGTGCTTCTCGTCGTCCTTCCACGGGCGCTGGTGGTCGCCCTCGATGATCATGTGCACGCCCTGGATGACGTAGCGGTCGGGATCGTCCTTGATGGCGATGATGCCCTTCAGGCGCAGGATGTTCGGCCCCTCCATCTGCGTCACCTTCTCGATCCACGGGAAGAACTTTCGCGAGTCCATCTCGCCGCCGCGCAGCGAGACCGAGCGGACGGTCACGTCGTGGATCGGCGAAGCGCCGCCGTGGGCGTGACCATGATGGTGGTGATGATCGTGATCATGGTCGTGATCATGGTCGTGGTCGTGATCGTCGTCGGCGTCGAGGAAGTGCGGGTCGTTCTCCAGCACGCGCTTCAGGTCGAAGGCGCCGCGGTCGAGCACGGCGTCGAGGGAAACCGCGGCGCGCTCGGTGCGGTGGATGCGCGCGGTCGGGTTGATGGCGCGAACCGTCGCCTCGACGGCGGCGAGTTCCTCGGGCGTCACCAGGTCGGTCTTGTTGAGCACGACGACGTCGGCGAAGGCGATCTGGTCCTCGGCCTCGCGCGAATCCTTGAGGCGCAGCGGCAGGTGCTTGGCGTCGACCAGGGCGACGACGGCGTCGAGCCTGGTCTTGGCGCGCACGTCGTCGTCCATGAAGAAGGTCTGCGCCACCGGCACGGGATCGGCCAGGCCGGTGGTCTCGACGAGGATGGCGTCGAAGCGGCCGGGCCGGCGCATCAGGCCTTCGACGGTGCGGATCAGGTCGCCGCGCACCGTGCAGCAGATGCAGCCGTTGTTCATCTCGTAGATCTCCTCGTCGGATTCGACGATGAGGTCGTTGTCGATGCCGATCTCGCCGAACTCGTTGACGATGACGGCATAGCGGCGGCCGTGATTCTCGGAGAGAATGCGGTTGAGGAGGGTCGTCTTGCCGGAGCCGAGATAGCCGGTCAGGACGGTGACGGGGATCGGGGAGTGCGCGTTCATGGCCTGCTCGCGAAGGGTTCGTTGGGCCTCCATATAGGACGCGTCTCGCGGTTTTGCACGCGCCAAGAGCGCGTCGCCGCAGGCCGCGACGGCACGGCGGGCAGACTGTCATGCGCCTGAAACACTCGTCTGCCATGAGCGTCGGGCGCAGTCCTGTTGCCGGCAAACCGTCGGCTCCCCGCTGCGACACGGCCGCGGATTGGCCAGAGCGATCGCCAGAGGCTAATGTGCGTCGACGAACGAACATCCCGCCACAGGAGAAGACGGTGGCCAAGGCAGACAAGACGGCTACGATGACGCGGCTCCATTCGGCCGCCAGGCTGGCGCGCACGGCTCTCGCCTCGCGCCTGCTCGCGCACGGCTTCTATGCCGGGCAAGACCAGATCATGCTGGCGCTCGACCGCCACGACGGGCTTACGCCCGGCCAACTCGCCGCGCGGCTCGGGGTCAGGCCGCCGACCATCACCAAGACCATCAATCGCCTTCAGGCGCAGGGCTTCCTCGAGAAACGGGCGTCGGAGGAGGACGCCAGGCAGGCGCACATCTCGCTGACCGAGATCGGCCGCGAGGCGATCCGCGCCATCGAGAAGTCGGTGAAGAAGACCGAGAAGCAGGCGCTGAAGGGCCTCGACAAGAAGGAGCAGAAGCAGTTGCAGAAGCTGCTCGCGCGCATCGAGGCCAATCTGTCGGGCAACGGCGAGACGGAAGCCGCCGAAGAGGTCGAGACCGCCGAAGAGGCGACAAATCAGGCATGATGTGTCTTTTCGCCTTGCGGCGTGCCGCCGGGTCGGCCAGTTAGGGTGCAGAGCGACACGCCTGGGCGGCAGACACGTTGACAGCAGCCGGTAACACCGAACAGGCCACCCCGGGGGCGGCGATCCTCCTGGTGATCAGCGCCGGGTTCCTCTTTTCGATTCTCGACGTCAGCGCCAAGTATCTCGTGCTTTCCGGCGTGGACGCGGTGTTCGTCTCGTGGACCCGGTTCCTCGTCCACCTGCTGCTGGTGCTGGTGCTGTTCCGCGGCTGGAACAACCGCGGCATGTACCGTGTGACCAGCCTGCCCAAGCAGATCGTGCGCGGCATCTTCCTGTTCGGTTCGACCCTGTTCAACTTCCTGGCGCTGCTGACGCTGCAGCTCGCCGAGACGATGTCGATCTTCTTCTTCGCGCCGGTGGTCATCACCATGCTCGCCGGACCGCTGCTCGGCGAACGCGTCGGCTGGCGGCGCTGGATGGCGGTGTCGGTCGGCTTCATCGGCATGCTGGTGATCGTGCGGCCGGGTTTCGGTACCTTCGGCCTCGGCCACGTCTTCGCGCTGACCTCGATGCTCAGCTACTGCTTCTACGTGATCATGACCCGGTCGATGAGCGCGACCGAATCGCCCGCCAGCCTGATCTTCTATTCGGCGCTGGCGCCGGTGGCGCTTCTCGGGCCGGCGGTGCCCTACACGGCGTCGCAGCCGGTGGACCTGTGGCACCTCGTCATCCTGCTCTCGCTCGGCTTCTACGGCGGCTTCGGCCACTGGCTGCTGATCCGCGCCTACCGGCAGGCGACCACCGCGGCACTGGCCCCCTATCCCTACCTGCAGATGGTCTGGATGGTCGCCTTCGGCTACCTGGTCTTCGGCCAGTTTCCGGACGGATGGACCATCGTCGGCACGACGATCATCGTGTCGAGCGGCCTCTACATCATCTACCGCGAGCAGGTGCTCAGGCTGCGCCGCAGCGCGGCGCCGTCCTCGGAGGCGGGCGATCTGGCCGAAAAACTTTGACTCCTTGCGGCCGCATGCTCTAAGCGCGATTTAAACACTTTAAATCGGTCGCATCCTGGGCGGGAGACCATCGCTGGCACAGAAGATCAAGCTCTCGACGATCGCCGACGCGCTCGGCGTCTCCACGGCAACCGTCTCGCTCGCGCTGCGCGACAGTCCGCTGGTGGCGAGCGCCACGCGCGACCGCATCAAGGAGCATGCGCGGGCCATCGGCTACATCTACAACCGGCGCGCGGCGAGTCTCAGGACCTCGCGCTCGGGAATCGTCGGCGTCGTCGTCCACGACATCATGAACCCGTTCTTCGCCGAGATCCTGAAGTCGATCGAGACCGAACTCGACCGCAGCCGGCAGACCTTCATCCTGTCCAACCACTACGACCAGCTGGAGAAGCAGCGCACCTTCATCGACACGCTGCTGCAGCTCGGCGCCGACGGCGTGATCATGTCGCCGGCGATCGGCACGCCGCCCGAAGACATCCGCATGGCCGAGGAGAACGGCCTGCCGGCGGTGCTCATCGCGCGCACGGTCGAGGGCGCCGGCGTGCCGGCCTTCCGCGGCGACGACCGCTACGGCACCGGGCTCGCCACCAACCACCTGATCTCGCTCGGCCACCGGCGCATCGCCATGATCGGCGGCACCGACCAGACCTCGACCGGCCGCGACCGCTACCAGGGCTATCTCGACGCCATGCAGGCGGCGGGCCTGGAGGTGAAGCCGCACTGGCGGCTGCCCGGGCCGAGGACCAAGCAGGCCGGCTTCGAGGCGGCTGGCCAGTTCCTCGCCATGAAGGACAAGCCGACGGCGGCGGTGTGCTGGAACGACCTCGTGGCGATCGGGCTGATGAACGGCATCGCCCGCGCCGGGCTGGTGCCGGGCGTCGACGTCTCGGTGACGGGCTACGACGATCTCGAGGAAGCGGCGATCGCGACGCCGGCGCTGACGACGGTGTGGAACGGCCAGCGCGAGGTGGGGCGGCGCGCCGCGCGCGTGCTGCTCGACCGGCTGAACGGCGCGGCGGTGCGCGCCTCGCAGGAGCTGATCAGGCCCGAACTCCACGTCCGCCAGTCGACCTCGCGGCCGGTGGAGCGGAGCTGAGCCGGGCGGGAAAACGGACGGCGGAACAGGGTTCCGCCATCCGTGAACGGTCTCGACCGAGGCCGATGCAGACTACATCTGGCCGATCTGGGCGCAGAGGCCCTGCGTGACCGTACCGTAGGAACCGCGCTGCTGGTCGACGCGGTCGCATGCCGCCTTGATCGCGGCCTGGTCTTCCGCGCCCATGCCGCTGAAGGCGGCGCGGAGCTCGGCTTCGTCCTTGACCGTCGACATCGAGTCGTCGGTGTAGAAGCTGCTCCACATCTCGCGGTTCTCCTCGTACATCGACTTCTCGTCGTCGGACGCCCAGTTGCCGCCGATCGCGCCGGTGGTGCCGGTGTCCGTGGAGGTGCCCTGCGCGGTCGACTCGTCGACCTTGGGCGAAGCGACCGGGGCCTGCTGGGCGAGGACCGGACCGGAGAGAAGGCTGAGGGCCACGGCGGTGGCGCCAAGGAGTTTGAGCTTCATCGTTGTGTTCCTTCTGGTTCTTCTTCTGGATGTGACGATTGCGCAATCGGGACCTCAACGCTCGCGCCAACCCATCGTTCCAGCGAAGCCGCCGCATGCCGCCATCGTGATCGGGGCAGGGTAGGGGCGATTCCGCGGGCCGCTGCGGGGCAGGGTTGCGGGGATGCCGATCGGCCGTTACCGTCCGCGCCGTCGCCAATGAAAACGCAAAGCGGTAGCCGCCTCCCATGTCCGCACTCCAGCAAATCACCGTGCTCATCCCCGGTCGCCTGCACGAGCACGCCGTGCAGCGGATCGACAAGACGTTCAGGCTGGTCCGGGCCGAGAAGGCGGACCCGGCGCTGATCGCGCCGGAGGTGCTGAGGGAGGCGAGGGGCGTCGCGGCGATGACGACCATCGACGCCGCCTTCATCGATGCGCTGCCCAATCTCGAGATCATCGCCGGATTCGGCGTCGGCTACGACGCGATCGACGCGCGCCATGCGGGGACGTGCGGCGTCATGGTGACGAACACGCCCGACGTGCTCAGCGAAGAGGTCGCCGACACGGCGCTGGGGCTGCTGCTCAACACGGTGCGCGAATTCGCGAAGGCGGAGAAGTGGCTGCGCGACGGAAACTGGGTGGCCAAGGGCGGTTACCGGCTGACGCCGGGTACGCTGCGCGGGCGCACGATCGGCATCTTCGGCCTCGGCCGCATCGGCCTCGCCATCGCCCGCCGGCTCGAAGCCTTCGGCCTGCCGATCGCCTATCACAACCGCCGTCCGGTCGAGGGTGTCGGCTATGCCTATTACCCGACGCTGCTGGAGCTGGCCGGGGCGGTGGACACGCTGATCTCGGTGGCGCCGGGCGGCGCGGCAACCGAGAAGGCGGTGAATGCCGAGGTCTTGAAGGCGCTCGGGCCCGACGGCGTCTTCGTCAATGTCGGCCGCGGCAGCACGGTCGACGAGGCCGCCCTGGCGGCTGCGCTCGCCGACCGCACGATCTTCGCCGCCGGCCTCGACGTCTTCGCCGACGAGCCGCGCGTGCCGCAGGCACTGCTCGACGCCGAGAACGCCTGCCTGCTGCCGCATGTCGGCTCGGCCTCGGTGGCGACGCGGCGCGCGATGGCGGACCTGTGCGTCGACAACCTCGTCGCCTGGTTCGGCGAAGGGCGCGCGCTGACGCCGGTGCCGGAAACGGCGCACGTGGCGCAGGGCGCCAAGGCCTGACGCGAAGGGGCCTTACGGCAAGGCGGCCGGAGGGACGGGCGGCCGGAGGGACGGGCGAGCGGCCGCTACTCGGCCGCGGCGCGCATGCCCGTGCGCACGGCGGCGCGTTCGCGCGCGGCGTCGCCGAAGGCGCGGAAGATGCGCGCCGACGCGTCGTCGGTCCTGGCCCAGTATTCGGGATGCCACTGGACGCCGACGGCGAAGCCGGCCGAATCCCTCACCGAGACCGCCTCGACGGTGCCGTCCTCGGCGGTCGCCTCGACCTCCAGCCAGCGGCCGAGCCGGTCGATCGCCTGGCGGTGGACCGAATTCACCTTGAGTTCGCCGGCGCCGAACACGCCGGCGAGGCAACTGCCCGGCTTGATCGAGACCGACTGGCGGATGGCGAAGCGCTCGTCCTGGATGTCGCTCGCCGGCGCGCGGTGGTCGAGCGCGCCTTCGCGTTCGTGGATCTCGGTGGCCAGCGTGCCGCCCAGCGCGACGTTGAGCTCCTGGATGCCGCGGCAGATGGCGAGCAGCGGCACGCCGCGCTCGACGGCCTTGCGGATCAGCGGCAGGGTGGTGGCGTCGCGCGCCGGGTCGTAGGGTCCGTTGGCCTCGCTGGCATCGCCGCCGTAGAGCGAGGGATGGACGTTGGACCTCGACCCGGTGACGAGGACGCCGTCGACCGAATCGAGCAGGCTGTCGAGATCGAGCCGGTCGCCGAAGGACGGCACCAGCACCGGCAGCACGCCGGCCGCCGATATCGCCGCTTCCAGATATTGCTGGGGCGCGGCGTGCCAGGTGTAGTTCTCGAACTGCTTCACGTCGGTCGAAACGGCCACTATCGGCTGTCGCATTCTCGTCTCTCGTCCTCGATGGGTCCGCACCGAACGCGGATCAGTCGGGGCGCAAGGTAGGACTTTTTGTCGCCGTTTCCAACTCCCCGCCGGCCGCAGACCGCGGCGCGCCGGAGCATGCCTTAAGACCAAAGTCGCATGGGATCAGATCGGCCATGCGTATTTATACGGTACCGCCGGAGGTTGAGGGCGTCGCCACGACGCAATAGATTGCCGGCGCTGCCGTGCCCGGTTCGCGGAGTCTCCCAAACTCCATCGGCGCGGCGCCAATCATCAATCCCCTGGAGAAACGTTCATGGATCGTCGTTCATTCATCCGCAAGGCTGGTGCGACCGGTGCCGGCGCTGCCGCCGCCACCGCGCTCGCCGCACCCGCCATCGCACAATCCGCGCCCAAGATATCCTGGCGCATGACCTCTTCCTTCCCGAAGTCGCTGGACACGATCTACGGCGGCGCCGAGGTTCTTTCGAAGATGGTCTCGGAGGCCACCGACGGCAACTTCCAGATCCAGGTCTTCGCCGCCGGCGAGATCGTGCCCGGCCTGCAGGCCGCGGACGCGACGACGGCGGGAACGGTCGAGGCCGCCCACACCGTCTCCTACTACTACTGGGGCAAGAACCCGACCTGGGCGCTCGGCGCGGCGGTTCCCTTCGCGCTCAGCGCGCGCGGCATGAACGCCTGGCACTACCATGGCGGCGGCATCGACATGTTCAACGAGTTCCTCGGCACGCAGGGCCTGTTCGGCCTGCCGGGCGGCAACACGGGCGTCCAGATGGGTGGCTGGTTCCGCAAGGAAATCAACACGGTGGCCGATCTCCAGGGCCTCAAGATGCGCATCGGCGGCTTCGCCGGCAAGGTCGTCGAGAAGCTCGGCGTGGTGCCGCAGCAGATCGCCGGCGGCGACATCTACCCGTCGCTGGAGAAGGGCACGATCGACGCGGCCGAGTGGGTCGGCCCCTATGACGACGAGAAGCTCGGCTTCTACAAGGTCGCGCCGTACTACTACTATCCGGGCTGGTGGGAAGGCGGTCCGACCGTGCACTTCCTGTTCAACAAGGGCAAGTACGAGGAGCTGCCGGCGTCCTACAAGGCGCTGCTGCGCACCGCCGCGCAGGCCGCCGACGCCGACATGCTGCAGAAGTACGACTACAAGAACCCGACCGCGATCAAGAGCCTCGTGGCCAACGGCGCCCAGCTGCGTCCGTTCAGCCAGGAGATCCTGTCGGCCTGCTTCGACAAGGCCAACGAGGTCTATGCCGAGATGACGGCCTCGAATCCCGAGTTCAAGAAGATCTGGGATTCGATCACCGCGTTCCGCAAGGACTATTACCTGAACGCCCAGGTGGCGGAATACAATTACGACACCTTCATGATGATCCAGCAGCGCAGCGGCAAGCTCTAAGCCTTCGCGAACGCCGGTTTCGAAGACCCCCGGGCGACGTCCGGGGGTTCTTTTTTGTCGTGCGTCGCGCGCATCGACTTCGCGCATAAGTTGCGTCGGCCGTTTCCTGCGGCATAGAGGCGGCCGCTGCCTCGCGGCGACGCGCAATGCTGGACAGGCGCGGCACGTCTGTGCATTTATTCGCGAAGGTTCCGGGCCTTCCGACAGAACAACCGAATACGGGACGATCGGAACCGCAACTCATCTGGGAGGAATACGGAATGGATCGTCGTTCATTTATCAGGAAGGCCGGATTCGCGGGTGCGGGCGCCGCTGCCGCCACCACGCTGGCGGCCCCGGCCATCGCGCAGTCGATGCCGAAAGTCTCGTGGCGCGTGACGTCGTCGTTCCCGAAGGCGCTGGACACGATCTTCGGCGCCGCGGAGACGATGGCGAAGTACGTCCGCGAATCGACGGACGGCAACTTCGACATCCAGGTCTTCGCCGCGGGCGAACTGGTGCCGGGCCTGCAGGCTGCCGACGCCGCGGCGGCGGGTACCGTCGAGGCCTGCCACACCGCGTCATACTACTACTGGGGCAAGGACCCCACCTTCGCGCTGGCGACGGCGGTGCCGTTCAGCATGAACGTGCGCCAGTTCAACGCCTGGAACTACTATGGCGGCGGCCAGGACCTGCTCAACGAGTTCTACGCCACGCAGGGCCTCTACGGCCTCGCCTGCGGCAACACGGGCGCCCAGATGGGCGGCTGGTACCGCAAGGAGATCAACACGGTGGCCGATCTCCAGGGCCTGAAGATGCGTATCGGCGGCTTCGCCGGCAAGATCATGGAGAAGCTCGGCGTGGTGCCGCAGCAGATCGCCGGCGGCGACATCTATCCGTCGCTGGAAAAGGGCACGATCGACGCGGCCGAGTGGGTCGGCCCCTATGACGACGAGAAGCTCGGCTTCTACAAGGTCGCCAAGTACTACTACTATCCGGGCTTCTGGGAAGGCGGCCCGGCGCTGCACACGCTGGTCAACCTGGCGAAGTGGAACGAACTGCCGAAGAACTACCAGGCCGTGTTCACGTCGGCCTGCGAAGCGGCCAACTGCGACATGATGGCGAGCTACGACCACAAGAACCCGGCGGCGCTGCGCCGGCTGGTGGCGGGCGGCGCAGAACTGCGTCCGTTCAGCCAGGAGGTCCTGCAGGCGGCGTTCGACGCGTCCACCGCCACCTACACCGAGATCATGGCCAGCAACGCCGCGTTCAAGAAGATCTTCGAGAGCCAGATGGCGTTCCGCAAGGACGCCTATCTCTGGGCGCAGATCTCGGAGTACACGTTCGACACGTTCATGATGATCCAGCAGCGCAACGGCAAGCTCTGAGCCTCGCGCGAAACGGTCATCCAGCGACCACAAAAGAAGACCCCGCCGGAGCGATCCGGCGGGGTCTTTGCTTTCCGGCACTGCCGCCGGTCAGTTGAACTTCGGCGGCTGGCTGAGATCGTTGGCCGGAGGCGGCGTCGCGCCGCCATCGGCGGGCGGCGCACCGAACGGCGACAGACCGAGGCCGGGCAGGCCCGGCTGATCGCCGCCGAAGGGTGGCACGATGATCTCGACGTCGCCCGGATCGACCACCACGCCCTTGTAGTGCATGACCATCTGCGGGAAGCTGATGGTCAGTGCCACCATGATGACCTGGATGACCACGAACGGCACCGCGCCCCAGTAGATCTGGCCCGTGGTGATCGGCTGGATGGTCTTGCCGGTGATGCGGTCGAGATAGGGCACGCGCGCCGCGACCGAGCGCAGGTAGAACAGCGCGAAGCCGAAGGGCGGATGCATGAAGCTCGTCTGCATGTTGATGCCGAGCAGCACGCCGAACCAGATCAGGTCGATGCCGAGCTTGTCGGCGGCCGGCGCGAGCAGCGGCACGATGATGAAGGCGAGCTCGAAGAAGTCGAGGAAGAAGGCGAGCAGGAAGACGAGAATGTTCACCGCGATCAGGAAGCCGGTCTCGCCGCCGGGCATCGACACCAGCAGGTGCTCCACCCACAGGTGCCCGTTGACGCCGTAGAAGGTCAGCGAGAACACCCGCGCACCGATCAGGATGAACAGCACGAAGGACGACAGCCGGGTCGTCGAGGCGAGCGCCTGTCTGATCACGTCCATCGTCAGGCGGCCCTTGGCGGCCGCCATAATCAGCGCGCCGACGGCGCCCATGGCGCCGCCTTCGGTCGGCGTGGCGATGCCGAGGAAGATGGTGCCGAGCACGAGGAAGATCAGCGCCAGCGGCGGGATCAGGACGATGATGACCTGCTGCGCCAGCCGCGACATCATGTTGAACCCGGCGGCGCGGTCGATGATCGCCAGGACGTAGACGACGATGATGCCGACCGTGGCGCCGAGGATGTCGGCATTTGAGCCCTGGGTGGGCGACAGGTAGACGTGGGCGCCGTAGGCGATCACGGTGGCGAGCAGGACGGCGACGATCAGCGACGTCACGCCGTGGCCGAGCGTGCGCGCCTCGAGCGGCAGGGCCGGCATCGCGTCGCGCTTGAAGAACGACACCAGCAGGATGTAGCTCATGTACAGGCTGGTCAGCACGAGGCCGGGGATCAGCGCGCCCTTGTACATGTCGCCGACCGAGCGGCCGAGCTGGTCGGCGAGCACGATGAGGACGAGCGAGGGCGGGATGATCTGCGCCAGCGTGCCCGACGCGGCGATGACGCCCGTGGCGACGCGCCGGTCGTAGCCGTAGCGCAGCATGATCGGCAGCGAGATCAGGCCCATGGCGATGACCGAAGCGGCGACGACGCCGGTGGTCGCCGCCAGCAGCGCGCCGACGAAGATGACCGCATAGGCGAGGCCGCCGCGGACCGGGCCGAACAGCTGCCCGATCGTATCGAGGAGGTCCTCGGCCATGCCCGATCTCTCGAGCACGATTCCCATGAAGGTGAAGAAGGGAATGGCGAGCAGCGTGTCGTTGGACATCACCCCCCAGAAGCGCTCGGGAAGGGCATAGAGCAGCGGCCAGGCGAGGTTGATGGAGCCGTTCGAATAGGGCGCGAGTTCGACGCCGATGAAGAAGAAGAGCAGGCCGTTGGCCGCCAGGGAGAAGGCGACCGGATAGCCGAGCAGCATGAAGACGATAAGCGAGAAGAACATGATCGGCGCCATGTTCTGGGCGATGAACTCGATCACGACCGCACCTCCCCGGCGAGCGCCTTGGCTTCGAGCTCGGCCTGTTCATGCGTCGATATGAAGGGAGTGGGGTCCTCCATGTCGCCGCGCATGACCGCGATCTTCTTGATGATCTCGGAGACGCCCTGGATCCCGAGCAGGAAGAAACCGATGAGCAGCAGCGACTTGGCCGGCCAGATGATGAGGCCGCCGGCGTTCGTCGAGACTTCCTGGGTGCGGAACGACAGGAGGAAGTAGGGGACGAAATAGTAGATCATCAGCAGGACGAACGGCATCAGGAAGACGACATGGCCGAACAGATCGATCCAGTGCTGCTTGCGCCGGGAGAACATGCCGTAGACGATGTCGATGCGGATGTGCTCGTTCTGCTTCAGCGTGTAGGCGGCGGCGAGCAGGAAGGCGGCGCCGAAGAGATACCACTGCAACTCCAGCCACGCGTTGGACGACATGTTGAACGCCTTGCGGATAACGGCGTTCGTCGCGCTGATCAGGATCGACGCCAGAATCAGCCAACCTACCCATTTGCCGATGAATTCGTTCAGACGATCGATCGCTCTGGAGAGAGCCAGGAGCCCTGCCATTGATTTCCTCCCAATGTTCAGTCCGAGCGCGCCGGGTGTTCCCTGTTCTTCGCCGACGTGCCGGTATCCCTACCGGTATGAATGCACAGGGGGCCGGCGTCAACATGACCCGATGCAGCCCGGCGCGGGCGCCATACCAGCCCGCCCCGGGCGACGGAAGACCGTGAGAATACGGTAGTCCGCGTCGGATTCAGAACTGCCCGCGGCCGTCTGCGACGCCGCGCCGCAGCACGAGGAAGGCGACGAGGGCGGCGAATACCGCGGCATCGCGCCATTCGAGCAGGAAATAGCCGGACCACAGCGCCTCGGCCATGCCGAAGGCGGCGGCGCCCAGCGCGGCGCGCGGCGGGCTGTCGTAGCCGCCCGCGGCGGCGAGGAAGAGCACCTTCAGCCCGAAGATCATGCCGTCGCCGAAGCCGATGTTGCCAAAATGGAGCGCGGCGAGGATGCCCGCCCCGGCCGCGGCGGCGGCGCCGAGCACGATCGACCGGCGGAACACGCGACCCGTGTCGACCGCGCACATGGCCGCGGCGGCCGGATCGTCGGCGACGGCCCGCCACTCCCGGCCGAAGCGCGACATGGCGAGAGCGGACGAAGCGAGCGCGAGGACGAGCGCGATGGCGGCGACGTCGACGATCTGGATGACGGTCAGCGTGGCGGCGAAGGCGCCGTCGCGGGCGAACACGACCGGAATCGCCAGCAGGGGAGGCAGCCAGAAGTCGCGGGTCTCGGCGGCGATGCGGCCGAGTTCCATGAGCACGATCGACACGCCGAGCGTGGCGGTGACGACCGCGTTGGGTGACTTCTCGGCGAGGCGCGAGAACACCGACCGCGCCAGCACCCACGCGGCGAGCAGGGCGAAGGCGACGCCGGCCGCGGCGCCGAGCGCGACGGTCGCCGGAAGGGTCAGCCAAAGCGCGCGCCAGCCGAACACGGCGACGAGGATGGCGGTCTGGCCGGCGAAGGCGAACAGGGCGCCGAAGGACAGGTTGGTGCGATGGACGACGCCGTTGGTCAGCGCGTAGCCGAAAGCGAGCGCCGCGTAGAGCGCGCCGATGTGCAGGCCGTTCAGCAACTGTTGCAGCAGATAGATCATGCACATCACGAAGGCTGCGTCGTGGGCCGGACTCTGCCGATGCATTCTAACTTGTCAAACTGAAAATACAGGTTAGAAATTCGCCATGGCCATCGACTGGACCCCGCACCGCTTTTCCGGGGGCGCGCTCGCCCTCGACATGGCGAACACCGTCGTGCTGCGCGGGGATCCGCGCGGCTTCGACCGTTTCGCGGAGGCGGTCGAGATCGCCCGCTTCGCCGAGGCGGCGGCCGTCCACCGCGCCGACGAGCTGGGCGGCCGGCGGATGGCGGTGGCGGACGCCGCGGCCGCGAAGGACGGCGTCGTCGAGCTGCGCGAGGCGATCGACTCGCTGTTTCGCGCCTGGGCAGGGCGCCTGAAACAGCCGCCCGGAGCCCTGCCGCGGCTGCTGCGCGCCTGCGCGGCGGCACTCGAGGGCGAAGACGAGGCGGCTTTCGCCGACGCCGGCGACGCTGCGGAGGCCGGCAAGACCGGCGATGCGCCCATAGCCTTCACGACCGCGGTGGCGAAATCGGCGCTCGGGCTGCTCTGCGACGACGCCTCGGCCCGGATCAGGATCTGCGCCAACTGCAACTGGCTGTTCCTCGACCGCAGCCGCAACGGCAGCCGGGTGTGGTGCGACATGGCGGTGTGCGGCAACCGGCAGAAGGCCAGGCGCCACTACGGACGGCGCAAGGCGGAGGAGAGCAGGCATGGATGAGAGACCGCGGCGGCGCCAGGCCGCGCTGATCGGGATCGCGATTATGGCGCTCGCCGCCTGCCGCGACAGCGGCGGCGAGGGCGAGTTCTTCGAGATCGCCGGCAAACTGTTCGTCTTCAACTACCGGGTGGCGACGGCGACCTACCTGGTCACGCTGAAGCCGGTCCGGCCGGCGCGCGACGGCGACGTGGCGGTGACGACCTTCGAGGATCCCGCGGGCGGCGCGCCGATCGTGGTGCGCCAGAAGATCTGGCCGAAGCTGGAGAAGACCGCGATCGAGAGCCCGCCGCTGCGCTGCGTGCGCAAGGGCCGGCCCTATGCGGTGACGATCCGCATCGAGGACGCGGCGGGCGCCGAGCGCCAGACCATCGAGACCACCATGACCTCGTCGGAGGACCAGGACATCCTGCCCGACCGGCCGCTCGTGCTGGGTCCGGCCTACACGCCCAATCCGGATCTCGCCGGCCGCCCTGACGGCAAGCTCGACGATCCCGGGCCGCCGTGCCCGGGCGAATAGAGGTATCCGACCCGAAGAGATCGCGTCGCCGGCCGCGTCGCCGGCAAGAAAACTGCGTCGCCCGCGCCTGCCGCGTCATGATCTTTCGTGGACGGCCGCCGCGGCTGCGGCTGCATTGCTCTTTTGGGGCGTCGCGGATTATCCATTGACGTTGCGGGGCGCGGCATAAAAACTGGCGCCGACGAAAGGGCCGTCGACGCCCTTCGAATCGGCCGGCATTCGCAGGGGAGATTTCGATGACTCTTCACGACGTCGCGCTGAACGACAAATACGATCTCGCCAAGAACCGCATCTTCGTCTCCGGCGCGCAGGCCGTGGTGCGCATGCTGCTGATGCAGCGCGAGCGCGACCGCCTGGCCGGGCTGAACACGGCAGGATTCGTCTCGGGCTATCGCGGCTCGCCGCTCGGCGGGCTCGACCAGCAGCTGTGGAAGGCCAAGGCGCAGCTGGCGCAGGCGCATGTCGTCTTCCAGCCGGGCCTCAACGAGGAACTCGCCGCGACTGCCTGCTGGGGCTCGCAGCAGACAGAACTGCTCGGCGAGGGCAAGTATGACGGCGTCTTCTCGGTCTGGTACGGCAAAGGACCGGGCGTCGACCGGTCCGGCGACGTCTTCCGCCACGCCAATCTCGCCGGCTCGTCGAAGAACGGCGGCGTGCTGGCGCTGATGGGCGACGACCACACGGCCGAATCGTCGACCAACGCGCATGCGACAGAGTTCCTGTTCGTCGACACGATGATCCCGATCCTCAATCCGGCCGGCGTGCAGGAACTGGTCGACTACGGCCTCTACGGCTTCGCCATGTCGCGCTTCGCCGGCACGTGGGCGGCGATGAAATGCGTCAAGGACAACATCGAATCGACGGCCTCCGTCGACGTCTCGCTCGAGCGGCTCGGCGTCGTCCTGCCCGAATTCGACATGCCGCCCGGCGGGCTGAACATCCGCCACGAGCTCGACCAGCTCGGCCAGGAGGCGCGCCTGCACGAGCAGAAGCGCGCCGCGGCGGCCGCCTTCATCCGCGCCAACGGCCTGAACCGCACCGTCTATTCCGGCGGCGCCAATGCCAGGCTCGGCATCATCACCGTCGGCAAGAGCTATCTCGACGTGCGCCAGGCGCTCGACGACATCGGCATCGACGAGGCGCGCGCCAACCTTCTCGGCATCCGACTGTTCAAGGTCGGTTGCCCGTGGCCGCTCGACTTCGAGCACATCAAGGACTTCGCCCGCGGCCTCGACATGATCATCGTCGTCGAGGAGAAGCGCTCGCTGATCGAGGTGCAGATGCGCGAGCATCTCTACGGCATCGCGCAGCCGCCGGTGATCGTCGGCAAGAAGGACGAACGCGCCGACTGGCTGTTCCCCGCCAAGGGGGCGCTCGACCCCAACGAGATCGCCATCGCCGTCGGCGAGCGCGTGTTGAAGGTGATCGGGCCGGCCGAGGACATCGCGGCGCGCATCGCCCAGCTGCGCCAGTTCCAGGCGATGCTCGCCGACACCAAGGACGTCGCGTCGCGCACGCCCTATTTCTGCTCGGGCTGCCCGCACAACAGCTCGACCAAGGTTCCCGAAGGATCGCTCGCCGCCGCCGGAATCGGTTGCCATTTCATGGCCCTGTGGATGGACCGCCAGACGGTCGGCTTCACCGCGATGGGCGGCGAGGGGGCGCAGTGGGTCGGCCAGGCGCCGTTCTCGAAGCGCGGCCACATCTTCCAGAACCTCGGCGACGGCACCTACAACCATTCCGGCGCGCTGGCGATCCGCTTCGCGCTGTCTTCGGACGCCAACGTCACCTACAAGATCCTGTTCAACGATGCGGTGGCGATGACCGGCGGCCAGCCGCACGAGGGCAGCCTGACCGTCGACATGATCGCCCGCCAGGTGCGCGCCGAGGGCGTCGACCGCATCGCCGTCGTCACCGACGAGCCGGAAAAGTATGCCGGCGTCGCCGAGTTCCCCGCCGGGGCGACGGTGCACCACCGCGACGACCTCGACGCCGTGCAGCGCGAGCTGCGCGAGGTGAAGGGCGTGTCGGTGCTGCTCTACGACCAGACCTGCGCGGCCGAGAAACGGCGCCGGCGCAAGCGCGGCACCTTTCCCGATCCCGACAAGCGGGTCATCATCAACGAGCTGGTCTGCGAGGGCTGCGGCGACTGCGGCGTGCAGTCGAACTGCGTCTCGATCCAGCCGGTGGAGACCGAGTTCGGGCGCAAGCGGCGCATCGACCAGTCGTCGTGCAACAAGGACTTTTCCTGCGTCAACGGCTTCTGCCCGTCCTTCGTCACCGTCCACGGCGCCAAGGTGCGCAGGGCGGAGGGCGCGGCGGGCCGCGCTGATCCGCTCGCCGGGGTGCCCGACGCGCCGCTGTTCGCGCTCGACCGCGACGGCTGGGCGTCGATCATCGACGGCGTCGGCGGCACCGGCGTGGTCACCGTCGGCGCCATCCTCGGCATGGCGGCGCATCTGGAAGGCAAGGGCTGCGGCATGATCGACATGGCCGGCCTCGCCCAGAAGGGCGGCGCCGTGTTCACCCATGTGCGCATCGCGCGGTCGCCGGAAGACATCCACGCCATCCGCATCTCCGCCGGCAAGGCCGACCTCGTGCTCGGCTGCGATCTCGTCGTCTCCGGCAACAAGAAGGTGCTCGCAGCGGTGCGCGAGAACCACACCATCTTCGTCGCCAACACGACGGAGGTGATGCCGGGCGACTTCGCCCGCTCGGCCGACTTCTTCCTGCCGACCGAGCGCCTGAAGAAGGCGATCCGCACGGCGGCCGGCGAGGACCGGGCGCATTTCTTCGACGCGACCAAGACCGCGGCCGCGCTGTTCGGCAATTCGCTCGGCGCCAACATGTTCATGCTCGGCTTCGCCTGCCAGCACGGCGGGCTGCCGGTCTCGGCGGAAGCCATCGAGAAGGCGATCGAGATGAACGGCGAAGCCGTGGCGATGAACGTCGCGGCGTTCCGCTGGGGCCGCCGCGCCGCGCACGACCCTGCCTCCGTCCGCGACCTCGTCGTCCAGGCGACGGGCCGCAAGGCCGAGCCCGCGCCGGCGGCGACGCTCGACGACGTCGTCGCACGCCGCGTCGCCTTCCTCGCCGCCTACCAGAACGCCGCCTATGCCAGGCGCTATGCCGACCGGGTGGCTGCGGTGCGCAAGGCCGAGCAAGCCGCCGCGCCCGGCTCGACGGCGCTTGCGGAGGCGGTGGCGCGCAACCTGTTCAAGCTGATGGCGATCAAGGACGAATACGAGGTCGGACGGCTCTACAGCGACGGCTCGTTCATGCGCCAGCTCAGCGCCCAGTTCCAGGACTTCGACCGGCTCGAATTCCATCTCGCGCCGCCGATCCTCGGCCGCAAGGATGCCGCCGGCAATTCGAAGAAATCGAGCTTCGGGACGTGGATGATGCGCGGTTTCAAGGTCCTGGCCGCCCTGCGCGGGCTGCGCGGCACGCCGCTCGACCCGTTCGGCTACACTGCGGAGCGACGCATGGAGCGGCGGCTGCTCGCCGACTACGAGCGCGACGTCGAGACGATCCTCGGCAGGCTGACGGCGGAGCGGCTCGACGCCGCCGTGGCGCTGGCCAGCGTGCCCGCGCTGGTGCGCGGCTACGGGCACGTCAAGGCAGCGGCCGTGAAGCGCGCCGAGGGCGAGCGGGCGAGGCTCGTGGAACGGCTCTCGGCGGCGGGCGAAAAGCGCGTCCTCGAGGCCGCGGAATAGCGGAATCCCTTGAAAAACCAAGGTCTCAGCTAAACTTTTATTAATGCGGATGTGGCACAGCTTGGCCTTACGCTAGGCGCTGGTGATGGGTAAGAAGACCGACAGCCGCATCCCGGACGACGTGTACATCCAGTTCGTCCGCTCGTTGTTCGACAACGCGCCGATGCTCCTCGTGGGCGCGGCGTGCCATTCCATCATCGCGTACATGGTCTATTGGGAAAACGGCAGCCCGATATTTCTCATTACGGCCGCCGTGTTGCTGGCAATCGGCATCTGGCGTTATTCTGATCTTCGCCGTTTCGCCCGATCGGGAGGCCTGACCGACGCCGCTTCCGCGTGGGCGTGGGAGCGCAGCTATCTCGTGAAGGGGAGCATCCAGGGCTTCGCGCTCGGAACCTTCTGCTTCATCGCGATCGGCAGTTCCGATCCGTATGCCGCCATCGGCGCGATTTCCGTGACGCTGGGGTCGATCGTCACCGTCGTCGGGCGCAATTACGGTTCGCCGCGCATGGTGGCGATCTTCGCCACCACCTTCGTCGCGCCGATCGCGACCGGACTCATCCTCCGGCTCGACCTGCCGCACGTGGTCCTGGGCCTCCTCATCATCCCGTTCTTCTTCATCATCAAGGCCAGCGCCGACAACGTGCGCAGCGTCCTGTTCTCGGCGGTGATCGGCCACAAGCAGGCGCGCCAGATCGCCCACCGCTTCGACCGCGCGCTGAACACGATGCCGCACGGCCTCGTCATGCTCGACCCCGAGGGCCAGGTCGTCGTGGCCAACGCCGAGGCCGCGCATCTGCTCGCCATGTCCTCGCCCGATGCGATCATGGGCCGCTCGATCGAAGCGCTGTTCCGGCGCGCCGTGGCGGCGGGGCTGCTCGACCGCGACGAGTGCCGGTACGCGGTCGCCCAGATCACGCGGTCGCTGCGTGACGGGCGCGACCGCAAGGTGCTCGTCGGCCTCGCCAACGGTCGCCATTTCGAGCTCTCCACGCGCGAAGGCCACGACGACCTCGGCGTGATCACGTTCGAGGACGTCACCCAGCGCGTCGAGGCGGAAGAGAAGATCCGCTTCATGGCGCGCTACGACAACCTGACCGGCCTGCCCAACCGCGCCTACCTGCACGAGCTGGTCGGCGAATGCATGCAGTCCGGCGACCGCGAGCGGCTGTGCGGCCTCGCCGTGCTCGACCTCGACGACTTCAAGAGCGTCAACGACACGCTCGGCCACCCCGTCGGCGACGGGCTGATCTACGCCGTGGCGGAACGGCTGGCGGCCTTCGCCTCCGACGCGATCAAGGTCAGCCGCTTCGGCGGCGACGAGTTCATGATCTACTTCGACCGCCTGGAGGACGAGGCGCATATCAGCCGGATCCTCGAGGCGATCTTCGCCGGCCTGCAGGGCGAGGTCGACGTCGCCGGCCATTCGCTGAGGATCCAGGCGAGCGGCGGCGCGGTCCTGGCGAAGGTCCGCGACTCGGACGTCGACACGATGATCGTCAAGGCCGACCTCGCGCTCTACAAGGCCAAGGAACTCGGCAAGAACGGCTGGAAGCTGTTCGAATCGGTCATGGACGCGGCCTTCCGCACCAAGCAGCGCATGAAGGCCGACCTGCGCAGCGCCGTCGAGGCGAGGGGGCTCCGCGTCGTCTACCAGCCGATCGTCGCCATGGAGACGATGCGCATCGCCAGCTGCGAGGCGCTGTGCCGCTGGGACCATCCCGATCTCGGCCCGATCTCGCCGGCGGTGTTCATCCCGCTTGCCGAGGAGATGGGCATCGTCTCCGACATCAGCGCCTTCATGCTCGACGCCGCGACGGTCGAATGCGCCAAGTGGCCGGATCCGATCAACGTCTCGATCAACCTGTCGGCCAAGGACTTCCGCGACCGCAGCATCGTCGGCAAGGTCGTCGGCGCGCTGCAACGTTCGGGCCTCGCGCCGCACCGGCTGGAAATCGAGGTGACGGAGACCGCGCTGCTCGACGACAAGTCGCTGACGGGCGAGCTCATCGGGGAGATCAAGTCGCTCGGCGTCCGCATCGCGCTGGACGATTTCGGCACCGGCTATTCGAGCCTGAGCTACCTGCACAAGCTGCCGCTCGACAAGGTCAAGATCGACCGCAGCTTCCTGATGGACGTCACCCAGAACGAGCGCTCGCTCGAACTGCTCAAGGGAATCGTCGGCCTGTCGCGGCGGCTCGGCCTCCAGGTCACCGTCGAGGGCGTCGAGACCTTCGACCAGCTGAAGGCGCTGGCCGTTGCCGTCAAGCCGGACCTGGTGCAGGGATTCCTGTTCGGCTCCGCCCTGTCGGCGTCGGGCATCGAGACGATGTCGAAGACCGTGTGGCCCTTCGCCGAGAAGATTCGCACCGCGCGCCGCGCCGCCCGCGGCTGACCCCCGCCTTTCCCGCGTCAATTCGTCTCATTCGCACCCGCGAATGGTTAACATCGCACCGGAACCATTAACCAATTGGTAAGGTTAACAATTAGTATCCCGTTTTAACTCAAGTTTTAACTTCCGCCCCAGTCGCGCCTCGGTTAACGTTTTATTCACCAGACGTAGAGGACGCGCCATGAATACGAAGGGTCTGCAGGTTCCGGCGGTATTCGGCCGGACTCACGATAGATCGGACGCCTCGGTGTTCACGCGGGCCGTTCTCTCCGTCATGGACCGGATCGAATACCGGTTCTGCGACAGCGGCGAGGACCTCGAGGCGATCTACCGCCTCCGCTACGAGGCCTACCTGCAGGCCGGCATGCTGAAGCCCAACGCCTCGCGCATGGTCAGGGACAAGTTCGACGACCTGCCCAACTCCTATCGCTACGGCGTGTTCTTCGAAGACCAGCTGGTCAGCACGCTGCGCCTTCATTTCGTCAGCGCGAAGTACCCTGTCTCGCCGAGCACCGAAGTCTTCGGCGACGTGCTCGGCCCACGCCTGGCGGCCGGCGAGACCTTCGTCGATCCGAGCCGCTTCGCCGCGGACAGCGAGTGGTCGTCGACGCTGAGGGTGCTGCCCTACATCACGTTGCGCCTGGCGGTCGTCGCCTGCGCCTATTTCAAGCCGACCTACTGCCTGACGGCGGTGAAGGAGGAGCACGCGGCGTTCTACAACCGGATCTTCCTCTCCGAGGAGGCGGCGTCCCTGCGCAGCTATCCGGGGCTGACGGTGCCGGTCAGCCTGTTCCAGTCCGAATGCGCCGTCAATCAGTCGAAGACCGAGGCGCGCTTCCCGTTCTTCAAGTCGACGCCGCTCGAGCAGCGCATGCTCTTCCAGCGGCCGAAGCTCGGCGAGCCGGCGCCGCTGACCATCCTGCCGAGCACCCGCTACTTCGCCAGCGCGGCGTGAGCCCGGCGCCCCGGCGCTTGCGCTTGTCATCCGCGCGGCCGGCGTCCATAAGCGTCGGGTCGGCCAGGGGCCGACCCTATGGTCGCAGGGAATGGTCACGTCGTACGATCTCGTGAGGACCGCCATCTGGGCGCGCGAACTCGCCGAGGACGAGGTCGAGCGCGCGCGCCGCGGGCTGACCGAGCGGCAGTTTCCCAAGGGCGCCTACATCTGCCATCGCGGCGACCGGCTCGACTACTGGACCGGCGTCATCACCGGGCTGGTCAAGATCAGCGCGATCTCGCGCAGCGGCAAGGCCATGACCTTCGCCGGGGTCGGGCCCGGCGGCTGGTTCGGCGAAGGCTCGATGCTGAAGGACGAGACGCGCAAGTATGACCTCGTGGCGCTGCGCGACACGAGCCTCGCGCTGCTCAACAAGTCGACGTTCCTGTGGCTCTACGAGAACAGCAAGGCGTTCAACCGCTTCCTCGTGCGCCAGCTCAACGAACGGATGGGGCAGTTCATCGCCACCATCGAGCAGGACCGCATCCTCGACCCGAAGGCGAGGGTGGCGCGCAACCTGTCATGGCTGTTCAATCCGGTGCTCTATCCCGGCACCGGCGGGTTCATCGAGATCACGCAGGAAGAGCTCGGCCTGCTCGCCGGCGTGTCGCGCCCCGTGGCCAACCGCAGCCTGCAGGCGCTCGAGGAAGAGGGCCTGGTGAAGGTGGAGCACGAGCGCATCACCGTGCTCGACCTGGGCCGGCTGGCTGTCTACGACGGCTGATGGCCGATACCGGCGGCGGAGGAAACGGCGGTCTTGTTCGCCCGCTGCGAACAGGGACCGCGATGGCATCACACAATCCCCCGTCCCGTCTGTCAACGCACATGTTGTCGCATTGATTTTATAGCGCTAGTTTTTCTCCAACAAAGCAAGGGGCGCCGCGTGAGCGGACGCGCCGAACGGCGGCTGAGAGGGGCCGCCGAAACCGGGAGGAAGATCTATTGGCGCCATCGACTGCGCAGGGCGTAGCCTATCCGACGACCGATCCCGGCTGCGACGCGGCCGGGCGGCGGACGCCGGCCGAAACCGTCGCGTCCGCGGCGGTCGCGGGGAGCCCGGAATGACCGAACTCGACACGTTCCCGAAATACCTCCTGCGCAATGCCGAGGCGTTCGGCACGCTGCCGGCCATGCGCCACAAGGACCACGGCATCTGGCAGAGCTGGACGTGGAGCGAACAGTTCGCCGAGGTCCGCGCGCTCGCGCTCGGCCTCAGGGACTTCGGGCTCGCCCGCGGCGACAAGCTCGCCGTCATTGGCGGCAACCGGCCGCGGCTCTACTGGACGTGCATCGCCGTGCAGTCGCTCGGCGCGGTGCCGGTACCCGTCTATGCCGATGCCGTCGCCGAGGAACTGGCGCATGTCCTCAACAACGCCGAAGTCCGCTTCGCCGTGGTGCAGGACCAGGAGCAGGTCGACAAGATCCAGTCGTTCGCCGCCGACATCCCGAACCTGTCGCTGGTCATCTACGACGAGCCGCGCGGCCTGCGCGACTACGATGCGGCCGGCCTCGTCGCCTTCGCGGCGGTGCAGGAACGCGGCGCGGCGCTCCTGCGCGCCGATCCCGCGCTTGGGCGGCGATGGGAAGAGGAGATCCGCGCCGCCAGCGGCGACGACATTTCCGTCATCCTCTACACGTCGGGCACGACCGGCCGCTCGAAGGGCGTGATGATCAGCGCCGTCGGCGCCGTCAACGCGGCGCGGGACACGGCGACGTTCGACGGGCTCAACGAGCGCGACAGCGTGCTGGCCTACCTGCCGCTCGCCTGGGTCGGCGACCACTACCTCAACTACGCCCAGGGCTACGTGTCCGGCTTCTGCGTCAACTGCCCGGAAAGCCCGCAGACGGTGGCGCACGACCTGCGCGAGATCGGCCCGACCTTCTATTTCGCGCCGCCGCGCATCTTCGAGGGGCTGCTGACGACGGTGACCATCCGCATGGAGGACGCCGGCTGGCTGAAGCGCCGGCTCTATCACTATTTCATCGGCGTCGCCCGCCGCCACGGCGAGGCGATCCTGGAGAAGCGGCCGGTGCCGCTGACGGGCCGGCTCGCCTACGCGATCGGCAGCCTGCTGATCTACGGGCCGCTGAAGAACATCCTCGGCTTCTCGCGTATCCGCACCGCCTACACCGCCGGCGAGGCGATCGGCGAGGACCTGTTCTCGTTCTTCCGCTCGCTCGGCGTCAACCTGAAGCAGCTCTACGGACAGACCGAGGCCTTCCTCTACGTGACCGCGCAGAAGGACGGCGCGGTGCGCGCCGACACGGTCGGGCCGGCGGCGCCGAATGTCGACGTCAGGATCTCCGACTCCGGCGAGGTGCAGTTCCGCTCGCCCGGCCAGTTCGTCGGCTATTTCCGCCAGGAGGCGCAGACCGCCGAGGTGATGACGGCGGACGGCTACGTGAAGACCGGCGACGCCGGCTTCTTCGAGAAGGACGGCCAGCTCCGCATCATCGACCGCGCCAAGGACGTCGGCAAGCTGCGCTCGGGCGCGCTGTTCGCGCCGAAATACATCGAGAACGTGCTGAAGTTCTTCCCCAACATCAAGGAGGCGGTGGCCTTCGGCGACGGCCGCGACTTCGCCACCGCCTTCATCAACATCGACCTGCAGGCGGTGGGCAACTGGGCGGAGAGGAACAACATCTCCTACGGCTCCTACCAGGAACTCGCCGGCCATCCGGAGGTCTACAAGACGATCGCCCGGCACGTCGCCGAGACGAACCGGCGCCTGGCCAAGGAACCGATGATGGCGGGCGCGCAGATCAAGCGCTTCCTGGTGCTGCACAAGGAACTCGATCCCGACGACGGCGAGCTGACGCGAACGCTGAAGGTGCGACGCTCGACCGTTTCCGAGCGCTACGGACCGCTGATCGAGGCGCTCTACGACGGCTCGACGGAGAAATACGTCGAGACCGAGGTCACCTTCGAGGACGGCCGCAAGGGCAACGTCCGCGCGACGGTGAAGATCATGGACGCCGAGTTCTTCGCCGTTCCAGCCGAACCGATGCGCGAGGCCGCGGAATGAACGCGATCGCCGAACCGCCGGTACTCGCGGCCCCCGACGACGGCATCAAGCCGGGCGAAGTCCTGCTCGAGGTCAACAACGTGTCGCTGTCGTTCGGCGGCGTGAAGGCGGTGACCAACATCTCCTTCGACGTGCGCAAGGGCGAGATCCGCGCCATCATCGGCCCCAACGGCGCCGGCAAGACGTCGATGCTCAACGTCATCAACGGCTTCTACCACCCGCAGGAAGGCGAGATCGTGTTCCGCGGCGAGAAGCGGCGCCGCATGCAGCCCTACGAGGCGGCGGCGTCGGGCATCGCGCGCACCTTCCAGAACGTGGCGCTGTTCAAGGGCATGTCGACGCTCGACAACATCATGTCGGGACGGACGCTGAAGATGAAGCGCGGCTTCCTGTGGCAACTGCTGCACTACGGGCCGGCGCGCGACGAGGAGATCGCGAACCGGCGCAAGGTCGAGGAGATCATCGACTTCCTCGAGATCGAGGCGATCCGCAAGACGCCGGTCGGCAAGCTGCCCTACGGCCTGCAGAAGCGCGTCGAGCTCGGCCGGGCGCTGGCCATGGAGCCGGACCTGCTCCTGCTCGACGAGCCGATGGCGGGCATGAACCTCGAGGAGAAGGAGGACATGAGCCGCTTCATCCTCGACGTGAACCGCCAGATGCGCACGACGATCGCGCTGATCGAGCACGACATGGGCGTGGTCATGGACCTTTCCGACCGGGTGGTCGTGCTCGACTACGGCAAGAAGATCGCCGACGGCACGCCCGACGTGGTCAAGAACAACCAGGACGTCATCGACGCCTATCTCGGCGTGGCGCACTGATGGGAGCGGGCATGCGGACCGGAACATCGATGGATCTGCCGCGGACTGCCGGCCGGGCACGCGCCGCAGCGGCGCGCGGCGGCGGACGGGGGCTCTGATGGATTTCCTCCACGACATCCTGCTTCGTCCGTTCATGGACATGGCCAGCCAGCCGGACTTCTTCCTCCAGGTGGTCTGGGAAGGGTTCGTCGCCGGCATCCTCTACGCGCTGATCGCGCTCGGCTTCGTGCTGATCTACAAGGCTTCGGGCGTGTTCAACTTCGCCCAGGGCATCATGGTCGTGTTCGCCGGCCTCACCCTGGTCGGCCTCCACGAGAAGGGCGTGCCGGCCTGGCTGGCGCTGATCCTGACCATAGGCGTGATGGCGCTGCTGGCGGTCTGCATCGAGCGCTTCGTCATGCGCAAGCTGGTGGCGCAGCCCGACATCATCCTGCTGATGTCGACGATCGGCATGACCTACTTCCTCGTCGGCCTGGGCGAATTCGTCTTCGGCGGCGAGCCCAAGCAGATGATCACCAGCGAGCTCGGCCTGCCGACCGGCTCGACCGCCGTGGAGATCGGCGAGCGGGGACTGATCATCTTCCAGCACATCGACATCGCAGCCGCCGTGATCGCCATCATCATGGTCGCCGCGCTGGCGGTGTTCTTCAACCGCACGCGCATCGGCCGGGCGCTGCGCGCGGTCGCCGACGACCACCAGGCGGCGCTGTCGGTGGGCATCTCGCTCAACCAGATCTGGGCGATCGTCTGGTTCGCGGCGGGCATCGTGGCGCTGGCCACCGGCATCATGTGGGGCGCGCGCTCCGACGTCTCCTTCGCGCTGGAGATCGTGGCGCTGAAGGCGCTGCCGGTGCTCATCCTCGGCGGCTTCACCTCGATCCCCGGCGCCATCGTCGGCGGCCTGATCATCGGCATCGGCGAGAAGATCGGCGAGATCTTCTGGGGCCCGCTGGTCGGCGGCGGCATCGAGAGCTGGCTGGCCTACATGATCGCCCTGATATTCCTGCTGTTCAGGCCGCAGGGCCTGTTCGGCGAACGCATCATCGAGCGGATCTGATCGGGCGGGACAAGACATGCTCTACAGGGAAGTCGGCCAGTTCAAGACCAGCTACGCGGCGGACCAGCAGGTCTTTCCGATCCGCCAGGACCGCATCGGCGTCGTCCTCATCCTGCTCGTGGCGCTGGTCGTGGTGCCTTGGGCAGGCAACGATTTCTTCCTTTCGGCGGTCGCCATCCCGTTCCTGGTGCTGGCGCTGGCGACGATCGGGCTCAACGTGCTCACCGGCTATGCCGGCCAGCTGTCGCTCGGCACCGGCGGCTTCATGGGGGTCGGCGCCTACGCCTGCTACAAGCTGGTGACGACCTTCCCCGACGCGCCGATCATCGTCCACGTGCTGCTATCGGGCTTCGCCGCGGCGGCGCTGGGCATCGTCTTCGGCCTGCCGTCGCTGCGCATCAAGGGTCTCTACCTGGCGGTGACCACGCTCGCCGCGCAGTTCTTCTTCGAATGGTGCTTCATCCGCGTGCCGTGGCTCTACAACTACAACGCCTCGGGCGCGATCGAGGTGCCGGGACGGCAGATGTTCGGCGTCACGCTGACCGGGCCGTCGGCGTCGAGCACGGCGCGCTACTACGCCGTCCTGTTCGTCGTCATCGTCCTGACGTTCCTGGTGAAGAACCTGATCCGCGGACGCATCGGCCGGCAATGGATGATGATCCGCGACATGGACATCGCCGCCGAGCTGATGGGCGTGCGGCCGCTGCACGCCAAGCTGTCGGCCTTCGCCGTGTCGTCCTACCTGTGCGGCGTCTCCGGAGCGATGTTCGTCTTCTTCTACCTCGGCGCGGCGGAGCCTTCGGCGTTTTCGGTGACGCTGTCGTTCCAGGTGCTGTTCATGGCGATCCTCGGCGGCCTCGGCTCGCTGGTCGGCTCGTTCTTCGGCGCCGCCTTCATCTGGATCCTGCCGATCCTGCTGCGCTGGGGCATGCCGCTGGTCGGCATGCCTCTCCCGTCGGAAACCGTCACGCAGCTCACCTCGATGATCGTCGGCGCGCTGATCATCGTCTTCCTCATCCTCGAGCCGCACGGGCTCGCCAGGCTGTGGCAGATCGGGAAGGAAAAGCTCAGGGTATGGCCGTTCCCCTACGCCTGAGCACGGAATCGGCGTCCCGCAGGGGCGCCGGAGAGGATATCCAGGCTTCGAGCCTTGCCTGGAACCGGAAATCTCAAGGCTCACCAACGGCCTCGCGGCCAGACTATCGGGAGGAAACGACATGATGAGAAAATCGGTGATCGTCGGCGGCCTGTTCGCCGTGCTGGCGACGTCGGCTGCGGTCCCCGCCTATGCGGAGGACAGCATCTACGTCCCGCTGTTCACCTACCGCACCGGCCCCTATGCCGGATCGGGCATTCCCATCGCCAACGGCATGGGCGACTACTTCACGATGCTCAACGAGCGCGACGGCGGCATCAACGGCGTCAAGATCGTCGTCGAGGAGTGCGAAACCGGCTACGACACGCAGAAGGGCGTGGAGTGCTACGAGCAGGTCAAGGCCAAGAACCCGGTCGTGATCACGCCCTACTCGACGGGCATCACGCTCCAGGTCATCCCCAAGGCCGGCGTCGACAAGATCCCCGTCCTGTCGATGGCCTACGGCCTGTCGGCCGCGGCGGTGGGCGACACGTTCCCGTGGGTGTTCAACCCGCCGGACACCTACTGGGACGGCGCGTCGGCGATCATCACCGACATCGCCAACCGCGAAGGCGGCCTCGACAAGCTGGCCGGCAAGAAGATCGGCTACATCTATCTCGACGCCGGCTACGGCAAGGAGCCGATCCCGCTGCTCGAGGACTTCTCGAAGAAGTACGGCTTCACGCTGACCCAGTACCCCGTGCCGGGCAAGGAGATGCAGAACCAGGCCTCGCAATGGCTCAACATCCGCCGCGACAACCCCGACTACATGTACATGCAGGGCTGGGGCGCCATGAATCCGACCGCGGTCAAGGAAGCCACCAAGATCCGCTATCCGATGGATCGCTTCTACGGCATCTGGTGGTCGGGCGGCAACGATGACGCGGCGGCGGGCGGCGATGCGGCCAAGGGCTACCGCACGCTCAACTTCCACGGCGTCGGCAAGGATTTCGGCGTCATCCAGGACATCAAGAAGTTTGTCGTGGATGCCGGCAAGAGCCACGTCGACGCGGCCAAGTTCGCCGACAACCTCTACAACCGCGGCGTCTACAACTCGATGCTGATCGCCGAGGGCATCCGCCGGGCGCAGGAGATCTCCGGCAACAAGGTGATCACCGCGGCCGACATGCGCGACGGCCTGGAGAACCTCGACATCGACGCGGCGCGGCTGAAGGAGATGGGCATGGAAGGCTTCGCCGAGCCGATGAAGCTCTCCTGCTCCGACCACTCCGGCCACCACAAGGTCTACGTGGTGGAATGGAACGGCAGCGACTGGCAGAAGGCGAGCGACTGGTTCTCGCCGATGACCGACGTCGTGCGCCCGATGCTGGAAAAGGCCGCCGCCGACTACACGGCCGCCAACGCGCCGTGGCCGAAGCGCGAAGAGGCCTGCAAGAACTAGCCAGGCGAAACGGCCCGCGTCGCGCATCGTGCGGCGCGGGCCGGACTTTCGGGAGACGGCGATGAACGCGACGCTCCTGGCGGAAGTCACCACGCGGCTGCGCGACCTCTGCCTCGCGCTGCCGGAGACGGCCGAGGTGGAGGCCTGGGGCGACCCGACCTTCCGCGTCGGCGGCAAGATCTTCGCCATGGTGAAGACCGGCGACGGCCGCATCTCGGTGTGGTGCAAGGCACCGCCCGGCAGCCAGGAGGTGCTGGTCGGCGCCGAGCCCGAAACCTTCTTCGTGCCGCCCTATGTCGGCGCGAAGGGCTGGGTGGGAATGCGGCTAGACCGCGACCCCGACTGGAAGGACGTGTCGGCGCTGGTCGACAGGAGCTACCGCCTCGTCGCGCCGAAGCGGCGGGTGCGTGGCGGGAAGGAAACGGGGAAGGACAGCGGATGACGAACGCGGCGAAACTGCCGGAGCCGAAGCCGGCCGAACCGATCCTCCAGGTGAACAACATCGAGGTCATCTACGACCACGTGATCCTGGTGCTGAAGGGGGTGTCGCTCGTCGTGCCGAAGGGCGGCATCACGGCGCTGCTCGGCGCCAACGGAGCCGGCAAGACGACGACGCTGAAGGCGATCTCGAACCTCCTGCAGGCCGAACGCGGCGAGGTGACCAAGGGCAACATCGTCTTCGAGGGCGCCGAGGTCCAGTCGCTGTCGCCGAACGAATTGGTGCGCCGCGGCTGCATCCAGGTGATGGAGGGCCGCCACTGCTTCGGCCACCTGACGGTGGAGGAGAATCTCCTGACCGGCGCCTTCACGCGGCGCGACGGCGGCGCGGCGATCCGCGCCGACCTCGACATGGTCTACCAGTATTTCCCGCGGCTCAGGCTGCGCCGGCAGAGCCAGGCCGGCTACACGTCGGGCGGCGAGCAGCAGATGACGGCGATCGGCCGGGCGCTGATGAGCCGGCCGAAGATGATCCTGCTCGACGAGCCGTCGATGGGGCTGGCGCCGCAACTCGTCGAGGAAATCTTCGAGATCGTGCGCAAGCTGAACGAAGAGCAGGGCGTATCCTTCCTGCTCGCCGAGCAGAACACCAACATCGCGCTGCGTTACGCCAACCACGGCTACATCCTCGAATCGGGCCGCATCGTGCTCGACGGCGCCGCCTCGGCGCTGCGCGAGAACGAGGACGTCAAGGAATTCTACCTCGGCGTCGGCGGCGAGGGGCGCAAGTCGTTCCGCGACGTCAAGCACTACAAGCGGCGCAAGCGCTGGCTGGCCTGACCGCGCCGGCGCAAGTCATCCGGGATAAACCGCCCCGCCATCTTGCCGCCGACGGACCTCGCGCCCTACGGTCCGCGTCGCGCGACCGGCCCAGCCGGCGCGGCAGGAGGCCGGCCGGGCGAGAATGACAAGCACGTTTGTGTCGATCGTCGTCGGCCTCGCCGGGCTCGTGATCGGGGCCGACTTTCTCGTCCGCGGGGCGGTGGCGATCGCGCGCCGGCTGGGCGTGTCGTCGCTCGCGATCGGCCTCACCCTCGTCGGTTTCGGCACCTCGGTTCCCGAGACCGCCACCGCGATCCACGCCGTGCTCGCCGGCGCGCCGGGCCTGGCGGTCGGCAACATCGTCGGCGCCAACATCGCCAACTGTCTGCTCATCGTCGGCCTGGCGGCGACGATCGCGCCGGTCGCGGTGCCGGAATCGCTGATCCGCCGCGAAGGCTCGGCGCTGACCGTCGCGACGCTGCTCTTCGTCGCCTGGGGCACGTCGTTTCCGTTCGCCCGCGCGTCGGGCGTTGTCATGCTCGTCCTGCTCGGCGTCTACCTGTGGCTGACCTTCAGCCAGGAATCCACGCCGGACGACCGTGACGACGAGACGACGACGGCGGACCTCGTCCGCGCCGAGGGCTGGCGATTCGCCTTCCTGCGCTGGGTCGGCGCCTTTCCCACGGCGACCGCGCTGGTCCTTGCGGCCGGCGGCGTGCTGCTCATCGTCTACAGCGGCGGCGTCTTCGTCGACGGCGCGGTGGAACTGGCGCATGCGCTCGGCGTCTCCAGTTCGGTGATCGGGCTGAGCGTCGTGGCCATCGGCACGACGGCGCCGGAAATGGTCACGTCGGTGGTGGCGGCGCTGCGCGGCCGTCCGGGCCTGGCGATCGGCAACGCGATCGGCTCCTGCTTCTACAACCTGCTCGGCATCGGCGGCCTGATCGGCCTGATTTCGCCGGTGCCGGTTCCCGAAGGCATCGCGCGATTCGACTTCCCCGTTCTCGTCGCCGCGACGCTGCTCGTCTTCGTCCTCGCCTCGACCGGACGCAGGATCGCGCGCCCCGAAGGCATCGCCCTGGTCGGCTGCTACGCGATCTACCTGTTTGCACTTCTCCGCTGACCGGATTGCTGTGCGATGCACCGCCTGCGACGCTTCCCGCCATTGCCCTCGATCCCGCTTTTCGCTATGTGCCGATCAGTGCATTTGCGAGGAAATGACGATGGCTGACCATGCGCCGACCGGACCCGTCGAACTGGGTGCGAAGATGGACTACGCGGAACACGACAAGACCTATTCGATGTTCCTCTCGCTCGCCAAGTACGGCACGCTGGCCTGCGTCGCGCTGATGATCGCGATGGCGTTCGGCTTCTTCACCAGCGCCGGCTTCTTCTCGGCGACGATCCTCTTCATCCTGATCAACGCCGTCGGCGCCTTCCTGCTTCGATAGGCCGATCCACCGCTGCCCGCCGGACCCGGTCCGGCGCGGCGTAGAACGGGATCCGACCGGAGGGGAACATGGCGGTGGGACAGACAGTTTTTATACCCAGGGAAATCGACGGAAGCGAACCGCGCGTCGCCGCCTCGCCGGATACGGTGAAGCGCATGACGGGGCTGGGCTTCTCCGTCGTCGTCGAGGCCGGTGCCGGCGCCGGCTCGCGCATTCCGGACGAGGAGTTCGCCAAGACGGGCGCGACGATCGGCAAGGCAGCGGACGTGGCCGGCGCCGACGTGGTGCTGAAGGTGCGGCGCCCGACCGAGGCCGAGCTCAAGGGCTATAAGACGGGCGCGGCGGTCATCGCCATCATGGATCCCTACGGCAACGACGCGGCGGTCGCGGCCCTCGCCCGCGCCGGGGTCACCGCCTTCGCCATGGAGTTCATGCCGCGCATCACGCGCGCCCAGGTGATGGACGTGCTGTCCTCCCAGGCCAATCTCGCCGGCTACCAGGCGGTGATCGACGCAGCAAGCGAGTATGACCGCGCGCTGCCGATGATGATGACGGCGGCCGGCACCGTGCCCGCGGCGAAGGTGTTCATCATGGGCGTCGGCGTCGCCGGCCTGCAGGCGATCGCCACCGCGCGCCGCCTCGGCGCGGTGGTGACGGCCACCGACGTGCGTCCGGCGGTCAAGGAACAGGTCCAGTCGCTGGGGGCAAAATTCCTCGCCGTCGAGGACGAGGAGTTCAAGGCGGCCGAAACCGCGGGCGGCTACGCCAAGGAAATGTCCAAGGAGTACCAGGCCAAGCAGGCGGCGCTGACCGCCGAGCACATCGCCAAGCAGGACATCGTCATCACCACGGCGCTGATCCCCGGCCGTCCGGCGCCGAAGCTGGTTTCGGCGGCGATGGTCGCCTCGATGAAGCCGGGCTCGGTGCTCATCGACCTCGCGGTGGAACGCGGCGGCAATGTCGAAGGCGCGGTGCCCGGACAGATCGTGACCACCGCCAACGGCGTCAAGATCGTCGGCCACCTGAACATGCCGGGCCGCGTCGCGGCCAGCGCCTCGCTGCTCTACGCCAGGAACCTCTACGCCTTCCTCGAGACGATGGTCGACAAGGCCTCGAAGTCGCTCGCCATCAAGCGCGACGACGAACTGGTCAAGGCGACCATGCTCACCGACGGCGGCAAGGTGGTGCATGCCAACTTCGCGGCCGCGGCGGCGCTCGCCGAGGCAGCGCCGGTCGCCGCGCCGGCCGAGAAACCGGCGGTGGCGAAAGCGGCCAAAGCCGCTTCGACAGACGTGGCCAAGCCGGCGAAGCAGGACAAGGTGCCCTCGGCCAGCGCCCGGGCCAAGGCCGAAGCGCCGCTGAAGACGGGCGCGGTGGCAAAGGGCGGCAAGTCGGCCAAGTCGAAATCCGGCGGAGACGCGTGATGGAAAAGACGGCTCTCGAAAAAGCCCTCGAACAGCTCGACCAGGCAGCGGCTGCCGTGAAGGCCGCGGTGACGGACCTTGCCAATGCACCGGGCGCCGCCGATACCGCGGGAGACGCGGCGCATGCGCTGTCGGGCGGCGCGATCGACCCCTTCGTCTTCCGCTTCGCCATCTTCGTGCTGGCGATCTTCGTCGGCTACTACGTGGTGTGGTCGGTGACGCCGGCCCTGCACACGCCGCTGATGGCGGTGACCAACGCCATCTCCTCGGTGATCGTGGTCGGCGCGCTGCTCGCGGTCGGCATCTCGGCGGCGGGGCTGGCCACCGGCTTCGGCTTCGTCGCGCTGGTGCTCGCCTCGGTGAACATCTTCGGCGGCTTCCTCGTCACGCAGCGCATGCTGGCCATGTACAAGAAGAAAGAGAAGTAAGCGATGAACGCCAATCTCGCCTCTTTCCTCTACCTCGTCTCCGGCATCCTGTTCATCCTGGCGCTGCGCGGCCTGTCGCATCCGACGACCAGCCGCCAGGGCAACATGTACGGCATGATCGGCATGGCGATCGCCATCGTCACGACGCTGGCGCTCGCGACGCCCTCGACGAACGGCATCATCCTGATCGTGGCCGGCCTCGCCATCGGCGGCGGCGTCGGCGCGGTGACGGCGCGGCGCATCGCCATGACCTCGATGCCGCAGCTGGTCGCGGCCTTCCACAGCCTCGTCGGCCTCGCCGCCGTGATGGTGGCGGCGGCCGCCATGTATGCACCCGAGAGCTTCGGCATCGGCGTCATCGGCGACATCCACGGCCAGGCGCTGGTCGAGATGAGCCTCGGCGTCGCCATCGGCGCGATCACCTTCACCGGCTCGGTCATCGCCTTCCTCAAGCTCGACGGCCGCATGTCGGGCAAGCCGATCCTGCTGCCGATGCGCCACGTCATCAACGCCCTGCTGGGCGCTGCGCTGGTCGTGCTGATCGTGCTCCTGGTGACCACCGAGAGCTACACGATCTTCTGGCTGATCGTCGTCGCCTCGCTGGCGCTGGGCGTGCTGCTGATCGTCCCGATCGGCGGTGCCGACATGCCGGTGGTCGTGTCGATGCTGAACTCCTATTCGGGCTGGGCGGCGGCCGCGCTCGGCTTCACGCTCGGCAACCTGGCGCTGATCATCACCGGCGCGCTGGTCGGCTCGTCGGGCGCGATCCTCTCCTACATCATGTGCAAGGGCATGAACCGCTCGTTCATCTCGGTCATCCTCGGCGGCTTCGGCGGCGAGACGGCCGCGGCGGCCGACGACGGCATCCAGCGCACGGTGAAGACGGGCGCGGCGGACGACGCCGCCTACCTGATGATGAACGCGCAGAAGGTCATCATCGTGCCCGGATACGGCATGGCGGTGGCCCAGGCGCAGCACGCGCTGCGCGAGATGGCCGACAAGCTGAAGGCGCACGGCGTCGAGGTGAAATACGCCATCCACCCGGTGGCGGGGCGCATGCCCGGCCACATGAACGTGCTGCTGGCCGAGGCCAACGTGCCTTACGACGAGGTGTTCGAGCTGGAGGATATCAACTCCGAGTTCGCCCAGGCCGACGTCGCCTACGTCATCGGCGCCAACGACGTGACCAACCCGTCGGCGCGCGACGACAAGTCCTCGCCGATCTACGGCATGCCGATCCTCGACGTCGACAAGGCGCGCACCTGCCTGTTCGTCAAGCGTTCGCTCGGCTCCGGCTATGCCGGCATCGACAACACGCTGTTCTACAAGGACGGCACGATGATGCTCTTGGGCGACGCCAAGAAGATGACGGAAGAGATCGTCAAGGCGATGGACCACTGAGGGCCACCCTCTTTGCCTGAGGCGGTGAGGGAGAGGGCCTCCCGCCATTCAATGCGAAGTCCGACGGACCTTGCAAGAGGCTGCGCAGCTGCCATTGGTGTGCCGTGTCGGTATTGACCCGGCGGCAGAAATTTTTTTCTGTCATCGATCTCGACCGAACTTAGCAAAAATGCTAAGTTATCACTGTGTGGACCGTCGAATATCTCCCGGTTGCAATCGAGGAGCGAGCGACGCTTGCTCCTGATATGCGCGCAAGGCTGGCGCGCATGTCAGATCTGATCGAGGAAAGCGGTCTGTCCAGCCTGCCGCGCGATTGGGCGCGGTCTCTCGGCGACAAACTGTGGGAATTGCGGATCACGGGAAGGGACGGCATCGCGAGAGCGATCTACGTGACCGCGACCGGTCGGCGCGTGGTGATCGTGCGAATCTTCGTGAAGAAGACGCAGAAGACCCCACCGCGCGAACTGGAAATTGCGCGTCAGCGGGCCAAGGAGATACAATGAAGACGATCAAGGCAAGGGAACTTCACGCCAGCGACATGGTCGCGGACCCGGCCTATCGTGAAGCATATGAAGCCCTCGAAGGTGAGTTCGCGCTGGTCGGTGCGTTGATCAGGGCGCGCACACATGCGCGCCTGTCCCAGGCGGAAGTGGCGGAACGCATGGGGACGACCGAAAGCGCGGTTTCGCGTCTCGAAAGCGGGCGCTCAAAACCCTCGACACGGACGCTCGAGCGCTACGCAAAGGCGACCGGACATCGCCTGCACATTAGCCTCGAGCCCGCCTCGCATTGAAGCTTCGCCCGTGGCGGAATGCCGGGTCCGCCGCACCGGGATCTTGTGCAGCCGTCGCTCCTCGATCCGGACCTGACGCTCAGGGCGATCGGCGCCCATGCACGCGTCGCCGCCGCGCCATCGACCGCCGCCACGTCTTAATGCTCACCGCCACCCGGCGCATGTCGGAACTGGTCGGCATGACCGAGAGCGGCGGCGTGGCGCGGGGCCGTAGTCCGCTGGTTCGGGCAGGCAAGGCCGTTCGGCTGGTCGGCCGCCAGCTGAGTTGCGCCGCTCAATGCCCCTTTTGCGAGACATCGTCGCGCCCAAGCGGTCGGTCGACCTCGCCGCCGAGCGCCTGGGATGTTCCGGTGGCATGGCGCCCGGTTGGGCAACCGGCGGTGGGCGGTCTCGGTTCCCCCGTGCCGCCGCTTGCTTTTGCACGCCAGTTCGCACAGGTTTTTCCAGGGAGCCGTCTCGGGCGGCGGGAGGATCGGATGGCGACGCCGCAAGGCATCGGGTTGAAGCCATGACCAGCGCCATCACCATGCCGTTCTGGATGGTCGCGCTGCTGGTCGCGTTCGCCACGATCGGCATCGTCGACCGCATCTTCGCGCCATCGGTGCGCTGGTTCTTCCGCCGCCGGTTCAACCAGGCGATCGACGAACTCAACCAGCGGCTCGACACGCGCATCCAGCCGTTCCGGCTGACCCGGCGGCAGACGCATATCGACCGCCTGATCTACGACCCGAAGGTGATCGAGGCTGTCGACGCCGAGGCGCGCACCAGCGGCACGCCGCGCGCGGTGGTGATGAAGCGGGCAGAGCGCTACGCCCGCGAGATCGTGCCGGCGTTCTCTGTGACCACCTATTTCGGCTTCGGGACCAAGGCGGCGCGGTGGATCTCGGAATTCGTCTACCGCGTGCGGCTCGGCTATTCCGACGATCAGGCGCTGAAGGCGATCGATCCGGAAGCGACCGTGGTGTTCGTCATGAATCACCGCTCGAACATGGACTACGTGCTGGTCACCTACATGGCGTCGAGCCGCGCCTCGCTGTCCTACGCGGTCGGCGAGTGGGCGCGGGTCTGGCTGCTGCAGAGCCTGATCCGCTCGATGGGCGCCTATTTCATCCGGCGAAACTCGGGCGACGAACTCTACCGCAAGGTGCTCGGCCGCTACGTCGCCATGGCGACGCGCGAGGGCGTCACCCAGGCGGTGTTTCCCGAAGGCGGGCTGACGCGCGACGGGCTCCTGAAGGAGCCGCGGCTCGGCCTGCTCTCCTACATGGTCGCCGGCTTCGAGCCGCGCTCGTCGCGCGACATCGTCTTCGTGCCGGTTGGCCTCAACTACGACCGCGTCATCGAGGACCGCATCCTCACCGCCAGGGCGGAGAAGGAAGTCACCGGCCGCGACTTCCGCGTGCGCACCGGTTCGATCCTCGGCTTCGTCTGGAACCTGGTGAAGCTGCGCTGGCAGGGCAAGCTCTACCGCTTCGGCTATGCCTGCGTCAGCTTCGGCCGGCCGCTGTCCCTCGCCCAATGGCAGCAGGAGAACGGCGTCGACTTCGCGGCGCCCGACCGCGAACGCATGTTCGACGGGGTGCAGAAGCTCGGCAACGACCTGATCGCGGCGATCGGCGACATCGTACCGGCGCTTCCCGTGGCGCTGGCCGCGCACGTCTTCCTCGAGAACGGCGAGCGCTGGATGAGCGAGTTCGAGCTGAAATCCGCGGTCTTCGGCGTGATCGCGCGGCTCGAAGGGCAGGGCGCGCATGTGCACATCCCGCGCGCCGACCGCGACTATGCGGTGAGTTCGGGCCTGCGCATGCTCATCCTGCGCCATCTGGTGGTGGCCAACGACGAATGGCTCTACCGCGCCAATCCCGACGAGCGGCTGCTTCTTTCCTACTACGCCAATTCGATTGCCCACCTGCTGAAGCGCTGACGCACGCGCGCGGCGCGAAGGGATCCTCGTCGCGGCGCCGGCCGGCGCGAGAAGACGCCCCGTTTGCCGCGAGGCCCTGTTGACGTCCTCCAAAACTAATGCTATTAGTTTTTATACTAACGGAATTAGAAAGGAACCCCCCCCGATGTCCACCAAGCTCGTTGCCGCCGGCGCTGCGGCCCTCGCCGTCACCGCCGCTGCCATTGCCGCCACCTCCCTCGCGGCCGAAACCAGGAGCCCCGCCATGACCGCCGCCGCCCCGCACCATCTCGTCCGCCCCGAAGGCAGGATCGCCTATGACGACGCCGGCAAGGGCCCGCTGGTGGTCATGGTGCCCGGCCTCGGCGACCTGCGCGCCGAATACCGCTTCCTCGCCCCGCGCCTCGTCGAGGCCGGCTACCGGGTCGTCACCGTCGACCTGCGCGGCCACGGCCAGTCGAGCACGGGCTGGGGCGACTTCACCTCGTCGGCAATCGGCTCGGACGTCGTCGCCCTCGTTGAAGAGCTCGACGCCGGCCCGGCGACGCTGGTCGGCACCTCGATGGGCGCGGCGGCGGTGGCCTGGGCCGCGGCCGAGAAGCCGGAGGCGGTTTCGGGCGCGGTGCTGATCGGCCCCTTCGTGCGCGACGTGCCGCCGAGCTCGTGGATCGCCGGGGTCGCCCAGACGGCGATGATCAAGGCCGCGCTGTGGGGGCCGTGGGGCGGCTGGGCCTGGGGCCAGGTCTACGGCACGTTCTACGGCGAGAAGCCGGCCGACTTCGATGCCTATCGCGACGCCCTCGTGGCGAACCTCGCCGAGGACGGCCGCATGGACGCCCTGCGCGGCATGATCTCGGCGAGCAAGAGGGACGTCGAGGTGCGGCTCGCCGAGGTGAAGGCATCGGTGCTCGTCGTCATGGGCACGAAGGACCCCGACTTCGCCGACCCGAAGGCGGAGGCCGACACGGTGGCGACGCTGCTGCGCGGCCGCGCCGTCATGGTCGAGGGCGCCGGCCACTACCCGCAGGTCGAACAGCCCGACGCCGTGGCGCAGGCCATCCGCGCCTTCGTCGCCGGGGGCGAGGGCTGATGGCGCGGGCGGGGCTCGATCGCGAGGCGGTGCTCGCCGCGGCGACCGCCATCGCCGACGCCGAGGGGCTCGACGCCGTGACGCTCGCCGGCCTGGCGCGCGTGCTCGGCGTCAAGACGCCGTCGCTCTACAACCACGTGCCGAGCCTCGGCGCCCTGCAGCGCGACCTGGCGCTGGCGGGCATGCGCGAGGCAAATGCGCG
Source organism: uncultured Mesorhizobium sp. (assembly GCA_937958475.1). Classification (GTDB taxonomy): domain Bacteria; phylum Pseudomonadota; class Alphaproteobacteria; order Rhizobiales; family Rhizobiaceae; genus DUSC01. The sequence goes on from CALFXR010000204.1 coordinate 41,731, forward strand.
CATGACCCGCGCCGCCGTCGGCCTCGCCCGCGAGGACGCGCTGGTCGCGATCGGGCTGGCCTATCGCGACTTCGCCCGCGAGCGCCCGGGCCTCTACGCGGCCTCGCTGCGCGCCGCTCCCGCCGGCGACGCCGAGCTGCAGAAGGCCGGCGGCGAGGTGGTCGCCACCGTGCTCGCCGTGTTGTCGGGCTACGGGCTATCCGGCGACGACGCGCTGCATGCGACGCGCGGCCTGCGCGCGATCATCCACGGGTTCGTCTCGCTGGAAGCCGCCGGCGGCTTCGGCCTGGCGCTCGATCTCAAGGAGTCGCTGACGCGGCTGCTGAAGGCCTTCGGCAAGGGGCTGGAACGCCTCGCCTGAAATACTGGCGCCGTCTGTATTTCGTCGACTTCTACTTCGGCATTTTTCGGTGTAACTTGAAGAAAAGCGAGGCGGGCGGAAGATGGCGAAGATTTCTTCGGGAAAAACCGGTTCGACGACTGGCGGTGCCCGCCGGAGGACGCCAAAGGCGTCGGCCGCACCCGAGGCCGCACCCGAAGCGGCTCCGCAGCCTGCGGTCGCCGCGTCGGCCGCCCCCGCCCCCGCCGCGCGCGCCGCCGACGAGCCGCGCAAGCGCAAGCAGGCCGTGGTGATCGTCCACGGCATGGGCGAACAGAAGCCGCTGGAGACGCTGCGCGGCTTCGTCGAGACCGTGTGGGGGGCCGCACCGATCCCGCGCGACGAGCCGTCGCCGGACGACGTCTGGCTGGTTCCCGACATGCGCGCCGGCCTGAAGGAACTGGCGCGGGTGACGACGCGCCGCAACGCCGACGGCGTCGCCACGGACTTCTACGAGCTCTACTGGTCGGATCTGCTGGTCGGCAACACGATGGCGCAGATCAACGGCTGGCTGCGCGGCCTGCTACTGCGCTGGCCGCACCAGGTGCCGCGCGAATCCTTCTCCCTGTGGATCGTGCTGTGGGTCCTGGTCGGCGCGATCGTCGCGCTGGCGGCCTATGTCGGCCTGACCGGCTCGCTGGAGGGACTGTGGAAGCTGATCGGCGAGGCCGAGGTCATCCAGAACGGCTGGACGGCCGCGGCGAGCGTCGCGGCGGCGGCGGTCGTCTTCCACTTCCTCCGCGGCCGGCTGACGTCGGCGCTGGCGGCGTGGACCAATGCCGACCGCAGGTTCCCCGGCATCTGGGCGTCGGTCACGCCGCGCCAGGCCTCGGCGAGCACGACGCTCTCGTGGATCGCGGCCGTCGTCGTACCGGTCGGGATCGGCTTCGCCCTCTACTGCTGGTTCCCGTGGAGCACCCTGGCGACGCCGAAGGCCTGGGCGCTGATCGTCGCCGCCCTGATCGCGGCCGCCCTGTCGGCCTGGGTGGTGCCGGTGTTCGGCGACGTGGCGCGCTACGTTCGCACCTCGCCGGACGCGGTCTCGGCGCGCGCCGACATCCGCGAGCGCGGCGTCGAGCTGTTGCGCGCCCTGCACGGCAGGACCGGCGGCGCGGCCGACCGGCGCTACGACTACGGCGACGAGACCGGCTACGAGCGCATCGTCGTGGTCGGCCACAGCCTCGGCTCGATCGTCGCCTACGATGTGCTCCGCCTGTTCTGGGAGGAGCGCGGCCCGACCAGCCGCAACCCGGCGCAGGGCGAGGCGCTGGCGCGGCTGCGCGCGCTCGACGGCCACTGCCGGTCGCAGGCGGAAAAGGGGACGTTCGACCCGGCGGTATTCCGCACGCTCCAGGGAAAGCTCTCGGCGAGCCTCGCCGAGCAGCCGGGGAGCTGGCGCATCACCGACTTCGTCACGCTCGGCTCGCCGCTGACCCATGCCGAGTTCCTGGTCTCGCGCGACCGCGCCGCCTTCGAGGAGCGCAAGGCGGAGCGGCTGTTTCCGACCTGCCCGCCGATGCTGGAGCCGGGCAAGCTGCCGTCGTTCCTCTATTCGAGCCTGCAATTCGCGCATCACGCGGCGATGTTCTCCGCCATGCGCTGGACGAACATCCACGATCCGGGGGCGGTGCCGTTCCTCGGCGACTTCATCAGCGGTCCCTGCCGGCCGAATTTCGGGCCGGGGATCGTCGATATCGCGGTGACCATCGACCGCGGCGGGCCGTTCGGCCGGCTGGTGACGCACACCGACTACTGGAACGCGCGCGCTGCCGGAACCGTGTCGGACGCGGAAGGCGAGAAACTCGGGCTTGCGGGACTGGGCGGCGATCCGAAGGCGCATATCGCCTTGCTGCGCAAGGCGCTGGCGCTGCGGTAGGAAGGCACGGCCGCCTATCCCTGCGCTTCAGGCTTCACCCGCGAGGCGCGGACCGCCGCGGCGACGCCGAGGACGGCGAGCGGGATCGGGGCGAGGAAGAGCACCGTCGCGACACCGCGGGCGCTGCCGGCGCTGAGCCCTTCGGAGAAACCCGCCGCATTGGCGACGATGCCGATCGCCGCCGAGCCCGCGGCATAGCCGATGCGCTGCATGGTCGGCACGGCCGACGAGGCGATCGTCTGCTCGCCCGCGGGCGCTGCGGCGACGACGATGCGCGTCACGAACGGCCAGGCGATGCCGAAGCCGCCGCCCTGAAGCACGGCGCAGAAAAGGATCAGCGGGATCGAACCCGCCGGGACGGCGATGGCGAAACCGGCGCTGCCGGCCGCGATCATCACCGCGCCGCCGACGATGATCGGCCGCTCCCAGCGCGGCGGGGCGTTGGCCACCAGGATCGACAGGACCGACCAGGCGATCGATTCGGCGGCGATCAGGTAGCCGGTGGTCAGGACCGGGATGCCGTGCAGGGTAGTGAGCAGCAGCGGGCCGTAGAGCGCGAAGGCGCAGGTCGCCACCGAGAAGGCGGCGACCATGGTCATGCCGCTGCCGACCGGCGTGCGCCAGTCGAACAGGCGTGACGGGAAGAGCCGCGCCTCGGGCCGCCGTGCATCGAGGGCGAAGAAGGCGGCGAGGCCGGCGAGCCCGGCAAGCAGCAGCAGTGTCGAGCGCAGGACGGCGATGTCGACCCCCGCGACGGCGATCATCAGGATGCTCGCGGCAAGCACCGCGAGGACGGAGAACGGGAAGGGCGGCAGCCGCCCGGGGCTGCCGCTCGGCGTGGTCGCGCGCGGGCCGCGGAGAACGAGTACCGTCACCGCCGCCATGACGAGGCCGGACACGGCAAAGATGCCGAAGGCCCAGCGCCAGGACAGCGCCTGCGAGACCAGGGCGCCGAGCAGGGGCCCGCCGAAGGCGGCGACGCCCCAGACCGCCGACATGACGGCGAACAGCTGCGGCCAGATCGAGCGGTCGAACAGCCGCTCGACCGAGACGAAGGCGAGCGCCACGAGCGCGCCGCCGCCGAGGCCTTCGAGCAGGCGGCCGGCGAGGAACCAGCCCATCGAGGGAGCCGTCGCGCAGATCGCGGCGCCGACGGCGTAGAGGAGGGCGGCGACGGACATGTTGGTGCGCAGCGCGACGAAGGAGACGAGCCGCCCCGCGGCGGCGCCGGCCACGATCGAGCCGAGCTCGTAGATCGCCAGCGACCAGCCGACGAGCTGGACGCCCGAAAGCTCGCCGACCATGGCCGGCATGATGGTGGCGATCATCGTTTCGTTGGTGGCGTGGAGCAGGATGCCGAGGCTGACGAAGCAGAAGCGACCGAGGTCGCCCGTGCGCCACAGGACCTTCCAGTCGACCCGCGCGACGCGGCCGTCGCCTTCCGTCTTCACGTCGCTCACGGGTGCGTCCCCGCGCAGCGTCCCGAGACCGCCACGCCGTCGATCCTCGCGGCAGTCCGGCTGCTCCGGCGCGCTCGACAGGCGATCCCGACCCCGGCCGGCAGAGCGCCGACGCCGGTCGTGACTGACGGGACAAGGGTGGCGAGGTCCGCCAGCATCGGGCTCATCGTCGAGGGCTACTCCGCGCGGCGCGAAGCTACTATGGACGCGGTTCGAGCGATAGCGGCAGGCTGGGCCGGCGCCCGCGGGGCGCCCGGCGGACGGTGAGAAACGGTCAGGCGCCGCGGGTGCGGGAAAGGCCTTCGGCCGCCGGCTTGTAGGCGGGGTCGAGCTGGGTGGCGCGCGCATAGGACTTCGCCGCGCGGGCCTTGTCGCCGCGGCGCTCGAAGACGAGCGCCTGGTTCGCCCAGCTCTCGGCGGCGCGGTCGTCCAGCTTGATCGCCGTGTTGAAGTCGGAGAAGGCATTCTCGTCGTCGTTCAAGGCGATGTAGGAGAGGCCGCGGCCGTTGTAGGGCTCGGGCGAGTCCGGTGCCAGCGAGATCGCGGTCGAGAAGTCCTCGATGGCGAAGGCGTGCTGGCCCTGGCCCTGATAGATGAGGCCGCGATTGTGGTAGGCGCGCGGATCGGTCGTGTCGAGCTGGATGGCGCGCTGGAAGTCGTCGAAGGCTTCGCGGACCTTGCCCGCCTTGCGGTAAAGATTGCCGCGCCCGATGTAGGCGGTGTCGTAGTTGGCGTTGATCTGGATGGCGCGGTTGTAGTCGCGCAATGCCGCAGGCTGGTCGCCGAGGAAACGCTGGATCAGGGCGCGGTTGGCGTAGGCCTGATAGTAGCTCGGATTGAGCTGGATGGCCTTGTTGAAATCCTGGAGGGCTTCCTTGTAGCGCCCGCCGCGACCATAGGCCGAACCGCGCGTGTTGTAGGCTTCCGGATCGTTCTGGTTGCGCGCGATCACCGCCGACAGCGAGGAGATGTTCTCCTCGGAGCCCTGCGCCGCCTCGATCGGGGCGATCTCGCCCATGGGACCGGTCTGGCAGGCGGCCAGCGGGACGACCAGCGCGACGACCAGTGCCGCGGATGCACTGCGCCACGTGACCTTGCGGCCGCTCTCGCTCACCATGCCCATCGATCCTCTCACGTATTGCGTCCGCCCGTCAGTCCCCGCCGTTGCGGGCCGAAAGAAAAAGGTGGCGGCGATTCGGCATCGCGCCACCTTCCTGGTAGATTCGGAAAAGGACGAAAACTTGGCGATCAGCGTGCGGGCCGAGCCGGAGCCGCGGTAGCGGCCGGGCGGGCGCCGGGCAGCAGGCCTTCGCGCTGGGCGCGCTTGCGGGCCAGCTTGCGGGCGCGACGAACGGCCTCGGCCTTCTCGCGGGCGCGCTTCTCGGAGGGCTTCTCGTAGTGTCCGCGCATCTTCATTTCGCGGAAAATGCCCTCGCGCTGCATCTTCTTCTTGAGAGCGCGAAGTGCCTGGTCAACATTGTTGTCGCGGACGAGTACCTGCACGTGTTTTCCTGTTCTTTTCCGTTAGGATTCAAGAAGCAAACGGCCGATAACCCGTTTGCTCCGCGCCGGCCGGCGACGCGAATTGGCAGGCCCTTTAGCAGAATGGGCCCCGGATGTCGAGAGGATGGCTCCGGATTCGCGTTGTTATTCCGCAGCCTGCGTCGATTCGGGCGCATCCGCGTCGCCCGGCGCCGTCTCGCAGTCGAGGTCGGGGAAGGCGGCGATGCGACGGCCGCGCAGGTCGCTGCGCAGGACGACCAGGCCGCGTTCCTCGAAATAGGCGAGCAGCCGCCGCGCCCGGCGCGCCGACTGCGTGCCGTAGGCGCGGGCGAGCGCGGCGTCGGACGGGCAGGGATCCCCGGCGACGGCGGCCCGGGCGACGAGCAGGAAGACGCCCTGGAGGTCGTCGGTCAGGCTCTCGGACAAGGCCAGCGCGGTCTGCCAGCGATCGCTGCCAGCGTGCTCCTCGCGGACGCCGGCCCTTGCCACCGCGAGCCGCCGGCGGAAGGCCGGGAGCGCCAGCGCCTCGCCCGGCACCCGGCGGATGCGGCAGCGAACCAGGAAGTCCTGGTAGAGCACGGCGTCGGAGCGGAAGGCGCCGTCGCGATCCTCGAGGATCTCGCTCAGGGCGCGGTCGATGCCCGCTTGCCGCGCGGCCTCGTCGACCGGAGCCGCGGGCTCGGCGGGTGCCGGTTCGACGGCCGCACCGCGCGAGCGCGTCAGCTGCGCCAGGATCTCCGTCGTCGGCATGGGCGGGGGAGGCGGGGCGCGGCGCAGCGGCGCGGACGCCTCTTCGGGGCCGGGCGTGAACACCAGGTCGCGGGCGTCCGCCGGCGCCTCGGGCAGCGGCGTCAGCTTCGGGCTGGTCGAGCGGGCGCTGGTCTCCACCGCGCCGATGGAAACCGGCAGCGGACGGCGTGACAGGGCCGGTCCGAGCGCGACGAAGCGGCCGCGGCCAAGGTCGCGGAACATCTCGGCCTGGCGGCGGTCCATGCCGAGCAGGTCGGCGGCGCGTGCCATGTCGATGTCGAGGAAGGTGCGCCCCATCAGGAAGTTGGAGGCTTCCGCGGCGACGTTCTTGGCGAGCTTGGCGAGGCGCTGCGTGGCGATGACGCCGGCAAGTCCGCGCTTGCGGCCGCGGCACATCAGGTTGGTCATGGCGCCGAGCGACAGCTTGCGCGCGTCGTCGGAGACGTCGCCGGCCACGGCTGGGGCGAAGAGCTGGGCCTCGTCGACGACGACGAGGACGGGATACCAGTGGTCGCGGTCGGCGTCGAACAGGCCGCCGAGGAAGGCGGCCGCCGCGCGCATCTGCTGCTCGACGTCGAGGCCTTCGAGGTTGAGCACGACGGAGACGCGGTGCTGGCGGATGCGGCCGGCGATGCGGGTCAACTCGGCCTCGGCGCGCTGGGCGTCGACGACGACATGGCCGTAGCGGTCGGCGAGCGTGACGAAGTCGCCCTCGGGATCGATGACGACCTGCTGCACCCAGGGGGCGCTCTGCTCGAGCAGGCGGCGCAAGAGGTGCGACTTGCCCGATCCCGAATTGCCCTGCACGAGGAGCCGCGTGGCGAGGAGTTCCTCGAGGTCGAGCCCGGCCGTGTCTCCGCCGGCCGCGGCACCCATGTCGATCTGCACTTTCATCGCGTCACAGTATCCTTGCCGTCGCGGCGGACGCCCGTCACCGCGCGCATGGCCTTAGCACCGCCGAGGCCCGCGCGCATGGCCGCGATGGCTTTACCCACAGGCGAGGGCAGGGCGGCGCGGAAACGCTCAGCGGCCCGGCTCCACGGCATGGAGCAGTTCGAACGCGCCGTAGAAATGGCCGTAGTTGCAGGTGATCTCCTCGCCGGCCGCGATGTCGCGGGTGGCGCGGGCGCCGCCCGTGTCGGAGAAGTCGCTGTTGGGATCGTCGGCGTGGTTCATGAAGCGGCCGTTGTCGGTCTCGTAGACGATGAAGCCCGGCTTGTCGGGGCTCGGATAGGCGTAGCGGTCGAGAAGCTGCTTCACCAGCGGCGCGGCCGACTGGTATTTCTCGACGGGGATCAGCCGGTCGAACTCGTCGTCGAAGCGCCAGATCACCGTCCCCCGCGCGATCGGCTCGGCGGCGAACACGCCGACGCCCTCGATCTCGCTCTTGCCCACGTAGTTGTTGATCAGCAGCATGGTCGAATCCCGGTCTCGCGCCCGCGGCGGAGTAGATGGAGATTCGCCGGCGGGAGACAAGCCGTCGTCGCGCGCTTCAGGCAGGCTCCTGCTGGGTGATGCAATGGATGCCGCCGCCGCCCTCGGCGATGGCCGTCACGTCGACCTGCGCGATCTCGCGGCCGGGGAAGACGCGCCGGAAGATGTCGTGCACGATTGCGTCGGTGGGCGTGCCGTAGCACGGGATCACGACACCGCCGTTGACCAGGTAGCTGTTGACGTAGGAGCGGCAGAAGCGCTCGCCGCGGCCTTCGGCATCGGCGGCCTCGGGCACCTTGACGAGTTCGAACGGCCGGCCCTTCGCATCGCGCGAAAGGGAGAGCGCGCGGTGGTTCTCGCGCATGATGCGGTCGTGCTCGCTGCCCGGCTCGCCGGCCTCCTCGACCAGGACGACGGCGGGACGGGCGAAGACGGCGATGCCGTCGACATGGCCGTCGGTCTCGACCTCGACGGCGTTGCCGGGCAGCCAGACCACGTGGCTGCCGCCGAGCATGCGCTTCAGCTCTTGCGAAATCGCATCGCGGCTCCAGCCGGGATTGCGGTTTTCGTTGGGAAAGCAGGTCCCCGTGGTGAGGATCGTGCCTTCGCCGTCGACGCTGATGCCGCCGCCCTCCGCGACCATCCCGGAGACGAACACCTCCAGCCCCTCGCGCTCGAGCACGGCAGCGGCAAACGCCGCATCGCGGTCGTGGGGCTCGTACTTGCCGCCCCAGGCGTTGAAGCGGAAGGCGGCGCCGGCGCGGTTGCCGCGGCGATCGACGAGAAAGCACGGGCCGGCGTCGCGCGCCCAGGAATCGTCGACGGGAATCGCGACGACGTCGATGCCGGGGCCGAGCAGCGCTGTCGCTTCCGCGATGTCCTCCGGGTTCGCCGCCATCGTCACCGGCTCGAAGCGGCGGATGGCGCGGGCGACCCCGGCATAGGCGCGACGCACGGCGTCGATGTCCGGCCAGATCTCGGCGCGCGTCGGCCACATCATCCAGGTGCGGCGGTGGGGATGCCATTCCGGCGGCATGAAGAAGCCCGCCCCGGCGGGCGATCGCAACGTCGCCATGGCCCGAATGTCTCCCCCGCGTCAATCAGTCCGCTCCGGGTGTAGACGGCGCGGCGCAAAGCGGCAATCGCCGTCGCAAACAGCGCAAGGCTGGCAGCGCCTTTTCGCTAGTGCTACACCTCGCGGCCGGTCGCTTTGGACCGCCGTCCGCCAGATTCCGAGGCCCAGCCCATGCGCAAATATTCGGTATTCGCGATCGCCCGGGAGGCCATGCGCGGCCACAAGGGCTGGGAACAGCAGTGGACCTCGCCCGAGCCGAAGAAGGCCTACGACGTCATCATCGTCGGTGCCGGCGGCCACGGCCTGGCGACGGCCTATTACCTCGCAAAGGAGCACGGCGTCACCAACGTCGCCGTCATCGAGAAGGGCTGGCTCGGCGGCGGCAATACCGGCCGCAACACCACCATCATCCGCTCCAACTACCTCTACGACGAGAGCGCCGGCATCTACGACCACGCCGTCAAGCTGTGGGACGGGCTCTCCCAGGACCTCAACTACAACGTCATGTACTCCGCCCGCGGCGTCATGATGCTGGCGCACAACGTCCACGACGTCCAGGTCTTGAAGCGCCACGTCCACGCCAACCGGCTGAACGGCATCGACAACGAGTGGCTGACGCCCGAGCAGGCCAAGGAATATTGCCCGCCGCTCAACATTTCGCGCGACGCGCGCTATCCGGTGGTCGGGGCGACGCTGCAGCGGCGCGGCGGCACGGCCCGCCACGATGCGGTCGCCTGGGGCTATGCGCGCGGCGCCGCCGCCCGCGGCGTCGACATCATCCAGAACTGCGAGGTCACCGGCATCTCGCGCGGGCCGGACGGTGCCGTGACCGGCGTCGAGACGACGAAGGGCTTCATCGGGGCGAAGAAGATCGGCGTGGTCGCCGCCGGCCACTCCTCGGTGATCATGCAGATGGCCGGCGTGCGCATGCCGCTGGAGAGCTACCCGCTGCAGGCGCTGGTTTCGGAGCCGGTGAAGCCGGTGTTCCCCTGCGTGGTCATGTCGAACACGGTGCACGCCTACATCTCGCAGTCGGACAAGGGCGAGCTGGTCATCGGCGCCGGCACCGACCAGTACGTCTCGTATTCGCAGACGGGGGGCCTGCACATCATCAACCACACGCTCGACGCGATCTGCGAGATGTTCCCGATGTTCACGCGCATGAAGATGCTGCGCTCCTGGGGCGGCATCGTCGACGTGACGCCGGACCGCTCGCCGATCCTGGCGAAGACGCCGGTGAAGGGCCTTTTCGTGAACTGCGGCTGGGGCACCGGCGGCTTCAAGGCGACGCCGGGCTCCGGCCACGTCTTCGCCCACACGATCGCCCGCGACGAGCCGCACCCGATCAACGCGCCGTTCACCATCGAGCGCTTCCGCAGCGGCCGGCTGATCGACGAGGCGGCGGCTGCCGCCGTGGCGCACTGATGGTCATGTCCGCGGTAACCCTGGCTGTCGCCGCACCGCTGGTTCTCGCCGGAGAGCGGAGCTACTTCCACCTGCCGTCGGAGGGAGATTTTCGCATGCAGCCCATCGAGCGCGCCGACAATGAGCGGGAATGGCCGTTCACCGTGGACAAGGGCTACCTGAGCTGCGTCTACGTCACGGGCAAGCCGACGGTTTATTTCACCTTCCGGGAAGATGCCGACGACGGAGCGGCAGGTACCGTTGTGGTCAGCACCGATCCTCTCCAGCTTGCCTTCGTCAATATCGGGCGGCAGGGCTTGTTTGCGCCGACTTCGGGGCTCGCCGAACTCATCGAGAAGGTCGCGCCGTTCGAAAGCCTCGGCCGAAGGCTCTGTGATCAGCCGCGCGGGACGGTCGTCAGACCGGGAGAGCTGTGAGGCGATGATGCTTGCGACCGCACTCGCGATTGCCGTCACGCTGCCCGTCATGCCGGCAGGCGTCTTCCCGGAGATCGCCCTCCGCAAGGGCGAGACCGCGCACGAATGGCCGTTCTCCGTCGACGAGGGCAAGCTGACCTGCGTCGAGTACGGTGGACGCCAGACGGTGATCTTCACCGAGCCGTGGCGCACCGACGTGCCGCAGCAGCCGGGCAACATGACGCTGCCGCGCAGCGTCATCGTCTCCGTCGATCCCTTCGCGCTGCTTGCCAGCCGCGAGGACCGCGACCTCTACCTCCCTTTCGACAGCCTCGAGACGCTGATCAGGCGGCTCGCGCCGTTCGAGACCATGGGCCGCGCGCTCTGCGCCGGCGGCCTGCCGCCGGAAAAAGAAATCTGAGGACCCGCCGATGCTTCTCATCCGCTGCCCCTACTGCGAGGAAGAGCGTCCGGAACTCGAGTTCCGCAACGCCGGCGAGGCGCATATCGCCCGCTCGACCAACCTCGCCGCCGAGTCCGACGAGGATTTCGAGGCGTTCTTCTTCATCCGCTCCAATCCCAAGGGGCTGATCTACGAGCGCTGGCGCCACATCCACGGCTGCGGCCGTTTCTTCAACGCGGTGCGCGACACGGTCTCCGACAAGTTCGTCATGACCTACAAGGCCGGCGAGCCGAAGCCGAAGCTGAAGGAGGGTTCGCGTTGATCGACCGCGTCCTACGTTGCCGCGAAGAATCGCGGGCACCGCTTTTGGAGAGTTTTTCGGCATGACTGCCTCCTTCCGCATCGCCGGCGCCGGCCGGCTGACCCCGGCGCGCACCGCCCGCTTCACCTTCGACGGCAAGCCCTATACGGGCGTGGCCGGCGACACGCTCGCCTCGGCGCTGCTCGCCAACGGCGTCCATCTGTTCGGCCGCTCGTTCAAGTACCACCGGCCGCGCGGCGTGCTCGCCGCCGGCTCGGAAGAGCCGAACGCGCTGGTGACGGTGTCGCGCGACGCGGCGCGCAAGACGCCGAACGTCCGCGCCACGGTGCAGGAGCTCTATGACGGGCTCGACGCGATCTCGCAGAACCGCTGGCCGTCGCTTTCCTTCGACGTCGGCGCGGTCAACGATTTCGGCTCGCCGTTCTTCTCGGCCGGCTTCTACTACAAGACCTTCATGTGGCCGAAGGTGGCGTGGAAGTCGCTCTACGAGCCCGTCATCCGCGCCGCCGCCGGCCTCGGCGTCGCGCCCGACCAGCCCGATCCCGACCACTACGCCGCGCGCTTCGCCCATTGCGACGTGCTGGTGATCGGCGCCGGCGCGGCCGGCCTCGCCGCGGCACTCGCCGCCGCCGAGAGCGGCGTGCGCGTCATCCTCTGCGACGAGCGCGCCGACGTCGGCGGGGCGCTGCATTTCGAGAAGGGCGCCGTCATCGACGGCGAAGCCGGCTGGAGCTGGGCGCAGAAGACCGCCGCGCGGCTCGCCGCCATGGACAACGTGCGCGTTCTCACCCGCACGACGGCCTTCGGCTACTATGCGCAGAACTTCGTCGGGCTGGCCGAGCGCGTCACCGACCATCTTTCCTCGCCCGGCCACGACCTGCCGCGCGAGCGGCTGTGGCAGGTGCGGGCGAAGCGCGTGATCCTGGCCGCCGGCGCCATCGAGCGGCACATGGTGTTTGCCGACAACGACCGGCCGGGCATCATGCTGGCCTCGGCCGGCCGCACCTACCTCAACCACTACGGCGTCGCCGTCGGCCGCAAGGTGGGCGTCTACACGTCGAACGATTCCGCCTACGGCGCGGCGGTCGACCTGAAGAAGGCCGGCGTCGAGGTCGCGGCGATCGTCGACCTGCGCGACAACCCGACCGGCAAGGCGGTCGAGGAGGCGCGCGCGCTCGGCATCGAGGTCAACCACGGCCGCGCCGTCGTCTCCGTCGGCGGACGCCTGCGCGTTTCCTCGATGAACATCGCGCCGAAGAACGGCGGGCCCTCGCGCACCGTCGACATCGACGCGCTGCTGGTCTCGGCCGGCTGGACGCCGTCGGTGCACATGTTCTCGCAGTCGCGCGGCAAGGTCGCCTTCGACGAGGCCACCAAGCGCTTCCTGCCCGGCGCCTACGCGCAGGACTGCGTCTCGGTCGGCGCCTGCAACGGCACCGACAGCCTGGAGGCGACGGTCGCCGAGGCGCTGAAGGCGGGAGAGAAGGCCGCCAGGGAGGCCGGCGGCACGGCGAAGGGCATGAAGCTCAAGGTCGACGCCGCGGAGAGCTGGACCGGCGGCGTCGTCGGTTCGGCACCCGGTGCCGGACCGGACACGACGGTGAAGGCCTTCGTCGACTTCCAGAACGACGTCACCGCCAAGGACATCCGCCAGGCGGTGCGCGAGGGCATGCGTTCGATCGAGCACGTCAAGCGCTTCACCACCAACGGCATGGCTTCCGACCAGGGCAAGACGTCGAACCTGCATGGCCTGGCGATCGCGGCGGACGCGCTCGGCAAGGAGATGCCGGAGGTCGGACTGACCACGTTCAGGCCGCCGTTCACGCCGGTCACCTTCGGCGCCATCGTCAACCACGCGCGCGGGCCGCTGTTCGACCCGACGCGGCGCACCTCGATCCATCCCTGGGCCGAGGCCAACGGCGCCGTGTTCGAGGATGTCGGCCAGTGGAAGCGCGCCTGGTATTACCCGAAGACCGGCGAGGACATGCACGCCGCGGTCAACCGCGAATGCGTGACCGTGCGCAAGACGGCCGGCCTGTTCGACGCCTCGACGCTGGGCAAGATCGAAGTGGTCGGCCCCGACGCGGCGAAGTTCATGGAGCTGCTCTACACCAACCCGTGGGAGAAGCTGGAGCCCGGCCGCTGCCGCTACGGCATCATGCTGCGCGAGGACGGCTTCATCTACGACGACGGCGTCGTCGGCCGCCTGGCGCCCGACCGCTTCCATGTGACCACCACCACGGGCGGTGCGGCCCGCGTCATGAACATGATGGAGGACTATCTCCAGACCGAGTTCCCGCATCTGAAGGTGTGGCTGACCTCGATCTCGGAGCAGTGGGCGGTGATCGCCGTCCAGGGTCCGAGCGCGCGGAAGATTCTCGAGCCTCTCGTCGAGGGCATCGACCTGTCGGATGCCGCGATGCCGCACATGTCGGTGCGCGAGGGCAGGATCTGCGGGGTGCCGACCAGGCTGTTCCGCATGTCGTTCACCGGCGACCGGGGCTTCGAGGTGAACGTGCCGGCCGACTACGGCCAGGCGGTCTGGGAAGCGCTGTGGGCGGAAGGCCAGAAGCACGGCGCCTGCGCCTACGGCACCGAGGCCATGCACGTGCTGCGCGCCGAGAAGGGCTACATCATCGTCGGCCAGGACACCGACGGCACGGTGACGCCGAACGACGCGGGGCTCGACTGGGCGGTCGGCAAGAAGAAGACCGACTTCGTCGGCATCCGCGGCCTGATGCGCCCCGACCTCGTCGCCAAGGGGCGCAAGCAGCTCGTCGGCCTGAAGACGAAGGACCCGAAGGTCGTGCTGGAGGAAGGCGCGCAGATCGTCGCCGACCCGCGTCAGCCCGTGCCGATGAAGATGATCGGCCACGTCACGTCGAGCTACTGGTCGGAGAACTGCGGCCGCTCGATCGCGCTGGCGCTGCTCGCCGGCGGCCGCGACCGCGTGGGCGAGACGATCTACGTGCCGATGCCGAACGGCACGATCGAGGCGGAAGTGACCGGCATGGTGTTCTTCGACGAGAAGGGGGATCGCCTCAATGGCTAAGGCAGCGACCGCCGCGGGCACCGCGGCATTGCGCAGGCCGGCACAGGCCGGGCGCGAATTCTCGGCCCCGGCGGCGAAGGTCGCCGTGCTGCCGCCCGCCGAGCGCATCTCGCTGCGCGCGCCGGAAGCTTCGGTCGCGGCGCTGTCTAAGGCGCTCGGCGTGACGCTGCCGCAGGCGCCGAAGAAATCGGCATCGGCGAAGGGACGGACCGCGCTGTGGCTCGGTCCGGACGAGTGGCTGGTGATCGACGAGACCGGCGGCGACCCGCTCGCCGACGCCGCCAAGATCAAGGACCTGCACTCGGCGGTCGGCGTCTCGCACCGCAACGTCGCCTTTGCGGTGAGCGGCCCCGGCGCGGAGGCGACGATCAACGCCGGCTGCCCGCAGGACCTGTCGCTGACGGTCTTCCCGGTCGGCGCCTGCTCGCGCACCGTGCTCGGCAAGATCGAGATCGTGCTGCTTCGAACCGCGGAGGAAGCCTTCCGCGTCGAGTGCTGGCGGTCGTTCTCCGACTACGCCTTCACCTTCCTGTCGGACGCCGCGCGCGACTCGGCGGCCTGACGCTGCCTGAGATGTACCTGACAAGGGGGGGCGCGGCGGTCGCCCTCGCCGCCGCGTGATGCTATGGTGCCGCTCAACCAGGAGGAGCGGAACGATGGCGACTAGGCCGAGCAAGCCGCCGAAGGACACTCTCCCGCCCTTCGACCGGCCGGACGACAAGGATGAACTCGAGGAACAGCTCGAGGAAGGGCTGGAAGACAGTTTCCCGGGCAGCGACCCGGTCTCGGTGACCTCGACAGGGATTCCCGGAAGCCCGCGGCGGCGCAAGAAAGACTGACGGGGCGGCACGGTCGCGTTCGAATACCCCGCTCCGATCCGAGCGGGAAACGTATCCAGGTTCTCGAGCGCAGATCGACCCCCACTCCGGTTTGCTTTTGCAGGCCAATTCTCCCCCGTCGATCGGGGGAAAGGTGCCGAGCGAATCGAGGCGGAGTGGGGTCAACGTACCCAACTCCACGCTGACCCCGCGCACAGCCCTGTCGAAGGGCGAAATTTCTCAATGAAATCAGCGCGGCAAGAGCTTCAGAAGCCGAAGGAAGCCTGATTTTCGGGTCGTTGGGTGACGTTGACACCTTCCAGGGCCAGCATGCGCTGTTTGGCCACCGAACCGCCCGGCGCGGAGAAGCCGCCAATCCTGCCGCCGGCGGCCAGTACGCGGTGGCAGGGGATGATCAGCGGCACCGGGTTCCTCGCCATCGCCTGGCCGACGTCGCGCGCGGCTTCCGGCCCGGCGCCGAGCTCCTTCGCCAGCGTGCCGTAGGTGGTCGTCCGGCCCCAGCCGAGCAGGCGGGCGGCGGCATAGATGCGGCGGAAGAAATCGTCTTCCACGTCGAGGTCGAGGACGATTTCGGCGAAGTCGGTCGGCTCGCCGGAAAAATAGCGCTGCGCGGCGGCAATCGCGGCCGCGACGGCCGGCGGCGGGTCGCCGGCTACCGCGTTCGCCATGCGGCGCTGGATGGCGCGTTCGGCCGCGCCTTGCGTCTTCTCCGGAAGGTGGAAACGGGCGACGCCGGCGTCGCTCCAGCCGATGCCGCACCAGCCGGCGGCGGTTTCGAAGGCGGTGTAGCGGCGTTGTGCGGCGGTCATGGCGCGGCGGTCTCGTGAACGGGCCGCAGAATCGCCCAGGCGGGGAGGGCGTTCAACCCGATTCCTGCGCCATGCTGACAGAAAGCGACACCTTGCTGCGCTCCATGGCGACCAGCGTGCGGAATCGGCGGACATTGCCGCCGGAAAAGAACAGTTCGCGCGTCAGCCGCTCGTATTCGGCCATGTCGGCGACGGTCATCACCAGGACGAAATCGACCTCGCCGGTGACGTAGTAGACCTGCTGGACCTGCGGACAGTCGACGAAACGGCGCTTTACCGCGTCGAGCAGGTCGAGCCGCTCGTTCTCGACCGTGATCTCGGCGATGACCGTGATCGGCCGGCCGACCTTCGCCGGATCGACGACGGCGACGTTGGCGCGGATGATTCCGGCCGCCTCCATCGCCGCGATGCGGCGGTTGACCGACGACGACGACAGGTTGACCGCCCCCGCAACATCCCGCTGCGCCATGCGATTGTCCTGCTGGAGCAGGGTCAGGATCTTCCGGTCGAATTCGTCGAGGTCCACGGTCCGCCTCCGGTTCACGGGACCAGAGTGCACCGGCACGGCGCCGCTCGCAACGATGTCCCGCTCAAGGGCCGAAAACAGGGCGCATTTACCGCATCGTCCGGGATAATGTCCTGCCGATGCGTCAGAAAGGTATTCGCATGTTCATTCCGGCCCGCAAAGGTCCCGCTCCCGAACCGAAGCTGACGGACGCGCTCGGCGTGGAAGGCCGCGCCCGGGCCGAACGGGTCCTGTCGGCTCTGCCCGGCTACGCGCCGACGCCGCTACACGCCCTGCCGGGGCTCGCCGCCGAATGCGGCGTCGCGTCGATCCATGTGAAAGACGAGGGCAGGCGCTTCGGCCTGAAGAGCTTCAAGGCGCTCGGCGGTGCCTATGCGGTGGTGTCGCTGGTGCTCGAGGAGGCCTCGCGCCGACTCGGCCGCGCGGTCCTGCCGGCCGAACTGGGCAAAGCCGAAATCCGCGCGGTGGCTTCGACGATGACGTTCGCCTGCGCCACCGACGGCAACCACGGCCGCTCGGTCGCCTGGGGCGCCAGCCTCGCCGGCGCGGCCTGCGAGATCTTCATCCACGCCGGCGTCTCAGAGGGCCGCGCCGCCGCGATCGCCGCCTACGGGGCGCATATGAACCGCGTCGACGGCTCCTACGACGATTCGATCGTGCGCTCGGCCGAGATGTCGGCACTCAACGGCTGGACGGTCGTCTCGGACACGGCCTGGGACGGCTATGAAGACATCCCGCTGACCGTCATGCAGGGCTACACGGTGATGATCGGCGAGGCGCTCGACGCGATGGCTGCGCCGCCGACGCACCTCTTCCTCCAGGCCGGCGTCGGCGGCATGGCGGCGGCGGTCGCGGCCTACGCCGCGCAGCGCCTCGGCGCCGCCGCGCCGAAGGTCGTCGTGGTCGAGCCGGCGCGCGCAGCGTGCGTCGCCGCAAGCGTGGAAGCCGGGCGGCTGGTCACGATCCCTCACGGCGAACCGACGATCATGGCCATGCTCGAATGCGCGACGCCGTCGCCGCTCGGCTGGCAGATCCTGCATCACCTCGCCGACGCCTGCGTGACGCTGGAAGAGGACGAAGCGGTGGCGGCGATGCGCCGGCTGGCGTTCCCGGCCGAAGGCGACCCGGCGATCGTCGCCGGCGAGAGCGGTGCCACGGGCCTCGCCGGCCTCCTCTCCTGCCTCCACGATCCCGCCGCGAAGGAAGCGCTCGTCCTCGGGGCCGCATCGCGCGTGCTCGTGTTCAACAGCGAGGGCGCGACCGACCCCGCGATCTACGCCGGCATCGTCGGCAAGGCACCAGAGGAGATTGACCGATGAGCGACGACCCGATCGGACTTCTGGCGGATCTCGTCCGCATCGATTCCGTCAATCCCGATCTCGTTCCCGGCGGCGCCGGGGAGGGCCGGATCGCGGATTTCTGCGCCGCCTGGTTCGCCGCGCGCGGCTTCGAGGTGCACCGGGTCGAGGAGCATCCCGGCCGGCCCTCGATCGTCGGCATTGCCCGCGGCAGCGGCGGCGGCCGCTCGCTGATGTTCAACGGACACTACGACACGGTGTCGACGGCGAGCTACGAGGGCGACGCGCTCGATCCGGTCATGCGCGACGGCAGGCTCCACGGCCGCGGCGCCTTCGACATGAAGGGCGGGGTGGCGGCGATGATGGTCGCCGCCGACCGTGCGCGGCGGCAGGGGCTCAGGGGCGACATCCTCGTCGCCTGCGTCGCCGACGAGGAGTACGCCTCCTTCGGCACGGCCGAGGTCGCCGCCCGTTTCAAGGCGGACGCCGCGATCGTCACCGAGCCGAGCCACCTCGAACTCACCGTCGCCCATCGGGGTTTCGTCTGGTTCGACGTGATGGTGCACGGCCGCGCCGCGCACGGCTCCCGACCCGAACTCGGCATCGACGCCATCGTCAAGGCGGGCAAGTTCCTCGTCGCGCTGGAGGAGTACGACCGGCGCCTGCGCGCGGCTCCATCCCACGCGTTGTTGAAGTCCGGTTCGGTTCACGCCTCGCTGATCCGCGGCGGCGAGGAGATCTCGAGCTATCCGGCCGAGTGCCGCATCTCGCTGGAGCGGCGTACGATCCCGGGCGAGACGCCGGCCTCGATCGCGGCCGAACTGCAGGAGATCATCGACCGGATCGCGGTTGTCGACCCCGACTTCCGCGCCACGCTGACGACCGGGCTCGACCGCCCGCCCTTCGAGGTCGGCGAGGCGGAGCCAATCGTGGCGACGCTCGGCCGCATCGCCGCCGACCGCACGGGGAAGCCGGTGCCCAGGCGCGGCGAGCCGTTCTGGACCGACTGCGCGATCCTGCAGGGGGCGGGGATCCCCTGCGTCATGTTCGGCGCCGACGGCGCCGGCGCGCATGCGGCGAGCGAATGGACGGACATCGCATCGGTCAGGACGCTTGCCGACATCCTGGCGGAGACGGCTGTCGCCTTCTGTCGATGACGCGCCTTCTCCGGGCGATTCTTCAGAGCGCGGCGATGCCGCCGTCGACGGCGAGCGCGTGGCCGGTCATGAAGGAGTTCGCCGGACTCGCGGCGAAGAGGATGACCTCGACGATCTCGTCGATCTCGGCGACCCGCTTCATCGGCACGCCGCGGGTCAGCTCGGCCAGCGCCTCGTCCTCGCCGGTCCCGGCGAGTTTGACGAAGTCGCCGACCATCGCGGTCCTGGCATAGGAAGGGCAGACGGCGTTAATCCGGATGCCGCGCGATGCGTATTCGAGCGCAGCCGAGCGGGTCAGGCCGACCACGCCGTGCTTGGCTGCGGCATAGACAGACAGGCGCGCTGCGCCGCCGGTGCCGGCGACCGAGGCGACGTTGACGATCGCGCCGCCCTTGCCGCCGGCGCGGAACTGCTTCTCCATGACCGGGATCTGGTGCTTCATGGCGAAGAAGACGCCCATCAGGTCGATGTCGATGATGCGGCGCGCCTCGTCGGACGGCACCTGCGCCAGCTTGACGAAGCTCTGCGCCACGCCGGCGTTGTTGATGGCGATGTCCAGCCGACCGAAGCGCTCCACGGCGAGCGCCGCGAGGCGTTCGGAGAGCTTCTCGTCGGCGACATCTCCGGCAAGGGTCACGACCTGCGTGCCGAGCCCCGCGGCGACCGCATCGAGGCTTGCCGCGTCGAGATCCGACAGCACCAGGCGCGCGCCCGCGGCGGCGAGGCGTTCAGCGGTGCGGCGGCCGAAGCCTCCGGTCGCGCCGGTTACCAGGGCAGTCAGCCCTTCGAATGCTCCCATGCTCAGTCTTCCCCTCTATCGCCCTTCACCGTCGATCAGTTCCGCGGCAAGACCGGCCAGCAGCTTCACCGCCTCGCCGTAGGTGCGCGCCTTTTCCGGATTGGAGGCGTTCCCGTCGAGCGCCCGCTTGTAGACGCCCTGGCAGATCGCCGCGAGACGGAAGAAGGAGAAGCAAAGGTAGAACGTCCAGTTGGGGATGGCGCCGATTCCCCGCCTTTGGCAGTAGCGCTCGACATAGGCCTTCTCGTCGGGAATGCCGAAGCGCGCGCGGTCGACGCCGCCCAGCCCGCGGAAGCCGGAGGAATGCGGCAGGCGCCACTGCATGCACTGGTAGGCGATGTCGGAGAAGGGGTGACCGAGGGTCGAGAGTTCCCAGTCGAGCACCGCGATCACCGCGGGCCGGTCCGGCGCGAAGATCATGTTGTCCAGGCGATAGTCGCCATGAACCAGTGACACGACGCCGTCATCGGGCGGCAGCGTGCTCTCCAGCCAGGCGATCAGCCGGTCCATGTCCGCGACGGTGCCGGTCTCCGACGCCCGATACTGGCCCGACCAGCGGGCGAGCTGACGTTCGAAGTAGCTGCCGGGCCTGCCGAAGTCGGCGAGGCCGACGGCCTCGACGTCGACGTCGTGGAGCGCCGCCAGCGTCGCATTCATGGCGTCGTAGATCGCGGCGCGCTCGTCGTTCGAGGCTGCCTCGGCCAGTGCCGGATCCCAGAAGATGCGCCCCTCGACGAATGCCATCACGTAGAACATGCGGCCGATCGGCGAATCTTCCTGCGAAAGGTGAAGCATTAGCGGAACCGGCACTGCGGTCCCGGCGAGCGCCTTCATCACCCGGTACTCGCGGTCGACCTGATGGGCCGACTTGAGCAGCTGTCCCGGCGGCTTGGCGCGCAGCACGTATTTTCCGCTGGCTGCGGTGAGCAGGTAGGTCGGGTTGGACTGGCCGGACTTGAACTTGTCGATCGAACTCAGCCCGTCGAAACCGGCTACATGCTCCTCGAGATAGGGCGCCAGGGCCGCCGGATCGATTGCATTGGGGTCGGTCATGAATTCCCGCCGTTCCGTCGATCCGGCATCATCAGCGTCAGCCAGTAGGCGGTCAGGGCCGGGCGGGTCGAACCTTCGAGTTCGACGGTGACATCGTAGTTGATCTCGGCGATTCCGGACGGACGCATGCGGAAATGGGCAAGCACGAAGCGGGCCCGGATGCGCGCACCGCTGTGCACCGGCGCCATGAAGCGGATCTTGTCGAAGCCGAAATTCACGCCGACGGCCGAACCTTCGAGGACCGGTATGGTCTCGTAGGTCATGGCCGAAAGCAGCGACAGCGACAGGAAGCCGTGCGCAATCGTGCCGCCGTAGGGGCTCTCCTTCGCGGCCCGTTCGGGGTCCGTGTGCACGAACTGGTGATCGTCGGTCGCCGCGGCGAACTGGTCGATCATTCCCTGGGTCACCACCCTCCAGGGCGAAATCCCGACTTCCTTGCCGACCTGGGCCTGAACCTCGTCGGCGGTCACAAATCCTACACTCACCGCCTACCTCGCGACGTCTTCGATCAGTCCTTGAACAGCGTCATTCCGTGCTGAACGGACTGTCCGCCATCGATCGGAATTATCGCTCCGGTGACGTAGCTTCCAGCCCGACTGCACAGATACAACGTCGCCCCGGCGATGTCATCCGGCCGACCGATGCGGCCGAGCGGCACGCGCGTGCCGATGCGTGCGGCCTTTTCGTCGCTGCCCGTGGCGAAGGCCGTCATCCGGCTCTGAAAGGGGCCGGGCGCGAAGGCGTTCACGGTGATGTGACGGCCGGCGAGTTCGCCGGCGAGCGTGCGCGTCATGTGATGGACCGCGGCCTTGGAGGCGGAGTACGAATAGGCGTCGTCCGCCAGGGGCTGCGTTCCCATCACCGAGCCGAGATTGATGACGCGGGCCGGGTCATCGTCGCTGGCCCCTTTTTCCAACAGCGGCAGGAGCTCGCGGGTCAGGTGGAAGAGCCCCGTCACGTTGACGTTGAACACCTTCGCCCAGGCCGAGTAGGGAAACTGCTCGAGCGGTGCTCCCCAGGAGACGCCGGCATTGTTCATCAGGATGTTGAGCGAATCGGTCCTGCTCTTCACCTCCCCGACCAGGGCGGCGACGCCTTCCTCGGAGCTGACGTCGCCGGCGAAGCCTTTCGCGGTGCCGGTGGCGCCCATCGCGTTCAGTTCGTCCGCCACCCTGGCGCAGTCAGCACCCTTGCGCGAGGCGATCAGGACGTTGGCGCCGGCGTGGACGAGCGCCGTGGCGGCCATCCGTCCGATCCCGGTCGCGGCGCCGGTGATCAGGGCCGTCTTACCCGCGACGGAAAACAGCTGTTCGACGTAGCTCATGCATTCCTCCCTGCTGCGGCGTTTGCGCCGGTCGTCCCGCGCCGCGTTGACAACATACCGGGTAGTATGTTCATCATTGCAGCGTCCGTAAAGGCCCGGCATGCGAAACGGGATGCAGAATCACCAGTCTGCGGGACGGGAGGAAGGCCACGGTATGACGCTCAGCGTGCGGGAATTCATGCCCGACATCGCCCATGCCGATATTCTCGAGGCGGCCGCGCTCTGCTTTCTCGACCGGGGCTACAACGCCACCTCGATCGACGACGTCGCACGCCGGCTCGGCGCCACGAAGGGCCGGATCTACCATCACTATCCGGCGAAGGCCGATCTCTTCGCCAAGGTCTGCCGGACCGGCATGGACATGAACTACGCCGCGATCGAGCCGCTGCGCGGCGACAACGCCGATCTGCTGGACAAGTGGACGCGGATGGCGACGGTCCATACCAGGCAGATGATCGAGACGAGGCCATTCCAGCGCGTGGTCTGGGAAGGCGTCGAGCTGGCCCTGCGCGGCTCGACGACGCCGCAGCAGCGGGAGGAACTTGACGACCTCCTGCGCTATCGCAACGCCTATGGCGACATCTTCCGTGAAGTGATCGCCCAGGGCCGCCGGGAGGGCGTGTTCGAGTTCGAGGATCTGGGCATCGCCAACCAGCTGATGTTCATGGCGCTGAACTCGCCGATCTTCTGGTACACCAAGCGGCCCGGCGAGACCGACGCCGACCGCGACAATCTCATCAAGCAGGTCGTGACCTTCGCCACGCGCGGGCTCGGCGGAAAGAGGCATACGCAATGACCGAAATGAACCTCGGGATGACGGATCGGCTGAAGCCGATCCACGAAAAAGTGAGCCGCATGGTTCGTGAGGAGATCATTCCGCTCGATGAGGAGTTCCTCGCCGAGGTCGAGAAGGGTGGGCGCTGGACCTACACGCCGCGGCAGACCGAGATCCTCGAGGGCCTGAAGGCCAAGGCGCGCGAGCGCGGCTTGTGGAACTTCTGGCTGACCGATTCCGACCGCGGATACGGGCTGACGACGGTGGAATATGCCTACCTCGCCGAGGAGATGGGCAAGTCGCACCTCGCCGCCGAAGTGTTCAACTGCGCGGCGCCCGACACCGGCAACATGGAGGTGTTCGAGCGCTACGGCACGAAGGAGCAGAAGGACCGCTGGCTGGCGCCGCTGCTCGAAGGCAAGATCCGCTCGGCCTTCCTGATGACCGAACCGGACGTCGCCTCGTCCGACGCCACCAACATCTCCATGTCCTGCGTGCGCGACGGCGACGAGTACGTGCTCGACGGCGAGAAGTGGTGGTCGTCCGGCGCCGGCGACCCGCGCTGCAAGATCTACATCGTCATGGTCAAGACCGGCGGAGACGACCTGCCCAAGCACAAGCGCCATTCGATGGTCCTCGTCCCGGCGGGAACGCCGGGCGTCGAGATCCTGCGCGCCATGGAAGTCTACGGCGAGGACGATGCACCGCACGGCCACATGCACGTGCGCTTCACCGGCGTGCGCGTGCCGGTTTCCAACATCATCCGCGAGGAGGGCCGCGGCTTCGAGATCGCCCAGGGCCGGCTCGGCCCCGGCCGCATCCACCACTGCATGCGCGCCATCGGCAAGGCCGAGCGGGCGCTGGAGCTGATGTGCCAGCGCGGCCTGCGTCGCGAGGCCTTCGGCCAGCCGATCATCAAGCTTGGCGCCAACTACGACATCATCGCCAACTGCCGCATGGAAATCGAGATGGCGCGGCTGCTCTGCCTGAAGGCGGCGTGGATGATGGACCAGGGCGACGCGCGCGCTGCCGCACCCTGGATCAGCCAGATCAAGGTGATCGCCCCGCAGGTGGCGCTGAAGGTCACCGACGAGGCGGTGCAGATGTTCGGCGCCCAGGGCATCAGCCAGGACACGCCGCTGGCGCGCGCCTGGACCGGGCTGCGCACGCTGCGCTTCGCCGACGGCCCCGACGCCGTGCACCGGCGTCTGATCGCGCGGACCGAGCTGAAGAAGTACACGCAGGACAAGGTGTGACCCCGGCATGAAGGCTATCGTCGCCCGCAGCTTCGCGCCGCTCGACCGGCTCGAATACGCCGATTGGCCCGAGCCGGAGGCCACCGGCTCGACGGTGGTGATCGCCGCCGAGGCGATCGGCGTGAACTTTCCCGACGGCCTCATCGTCCAGGGCCTCTACCAGATGAAGCCGCCGCTGCCCTTCGTGCCCGGCATGGAGGTCGCGGGCAGGGTGGTCGGCGTCGGACCGGATGTCCGCACGGTGCGTCCGGGCGACCGCGTCGCCGCGCTTTCGATGATCGGCGCGTTCGCCGAGAGGGTGGGCGTGCACGAGGACGCGGTGATGAAGATCCCCGACGGCCTGTCCAACGAGGACGCCTGCGCGCTGCTTTGCGGCTACGGCACCTCGCACCACGCCCTGAAGCAGCGCGCCGCGCTGAAGCCGGGAGAGACGCTGTGCGTGCTCGGCGCAGCCGGCGCCACGGGCGTCGCCGCGGTGCAGATCGGCAAGGCGATGGGCGCAACGGTGATCGGCGTCGCCTCCAGCGATGCCAAGCGCGCGGTGGCGAAGGAGGCGGGTGCCGACATGGTCCTCGGCTACGAAGGCCTCAAGGACCGGCTGAAGGAGGTGACCGCGGGCCGCGGAGTAGATGTCGCTTTCGATCCGATCGGCGGGGAGGCCTTCGACGCGCTGAGCCGCTCGATGGCCTGGAACGGCCGCCTGCTGGTGATCGGCTTCACCTCGGGCACCATCCCGCAGTTTCCGGTGAATCTGGCCCTGCTCAAGGGCTACTCCGTCGTGGGCGTGTTCTGGGGCAATTTCACCCGCCTCGAACCGGCCGCCCATGCCGAGAACGTGCGCGAACTGATCGGCTGGCGCCTCGCCGGAAAGATCAAGCCGGTGATCGAGGGCATCTATCCGCTCGCCGATGCCGCCGCCGTGCTCGCCCGCGTGCTGGGCCGCGGCGCGACCGGCAAGATCATCCTCAAGCCATGACGGAGCGCAGATGACGGCATTACCCGCCTCGATGAAGGCCCTGCTGCTGACGAACGACGGCTACGCGACCGCACCTTCGGGAACGGTTCTGGAGGCGATGGAGCCCTATGTGACCTCCGGCACGATCGTCGTGCCGACGCCCGGCCCCTCGCAGATCCTCGTCAAGGTGTCCCTCGCCTCGATCAACCCGTCGGACGTCATGTTCGTGAAGGGGCTCTACGGCCAGCCGCGCAAGGTCGGCCGGCCGGCGGGCTTCGAAGGCGTCGGCATCGTCGCCGCCGCGGGCAGCGACCCTGCCGCGCAAGGCCTCGTCGGCCGGCGCGTGGCGTTCGCCACCGGCGTCACCAACTGGGGCAGCTGGGCCGAGTACGCCGTCGCACAGGCGTCCGCGGCGATCCCGCTGATCGACGCCGTCGCCGACGCGGACGGCGCGGCGATGATCGTCAATCCGCTGACGGCGCTGGCGATGTTCGACATCGTGCGCGCGGAGGGTGCGAAGGCGTTCATCCTGACCGCCGGCGCCAGCCAGCTGTGCAAGCTGATCATGGGCGTGGCCAGGGAGGAAGGCTTCCGACCGATCGCGATCGTGCGCCGGGACGACCAGATCCCGCTTCTCGAGGCGGCCGGCGCCGCGCATGTGCTCAACGCCGAGTCAGCCGATTTCCGCAGCCGGCTGCGCGAAGTGCTGAGAGCCGAACAGCCGCGCATCTTCCTCGACGCCGTCACCGGACCGCTCGCCTCGGCGATCTTCGAGGCGATGCCGAAGGGGGGCCGCTGGATCGTCTACGGCAGGCTCGATCCGAGCGCGACGACGATCCGCGAGCCCGGCCAGCTGATCTTCCAGGACAAGAAGGTCGAAGGCTTCTGGCTGCGCGACTGGATGATCCGCTATCCGGAGCGTCGCGGCGCGGCAGTGCTCAACGCGCAGAAGCGCTTCGCCGATGGCCGCTGGAAGACCGACGTGACGGCCATCGTGCCGATCGCTGAGGCGATTCGACGCGTTCCGGAGGAGTTGGCGAAACCGAACGGAAAGGTCTTCATCGCGCCGTAGCACCTGTATGAATTCGTTGGTTGTCCGGGGGAACGGACGGCCTATAGTCGGGACAAGACGCGACGAAGATCGCGCGGTACCTGGGAGGAGAACGAGTTGGATGTCTTGCAGCTGGCCATCAGCGGCCTAGCCAATGGCTGTGTCTACGGCCTGATCGCCTTGGGCTTCGTGCTCATCTACAAGGCGACGGAAGCCGTGAATTTCGCCCAGGGCGACTTCATGATGCTGGGCGCGTTCATCACGCTCGGCCTGACCAATGCCGAGTTCATGGGCCTGCCCTTCTGGCTCTCGGTGCCGATCGCCATCGTCATCATGGGCGTCTTCGGCTACCTGCTCGACATGCTGGTGCTGCGCCACATGTTCGGCCAGTCGCAGATCGCCGTCGTCATGCTGACGATTGCGCTCGGCTTCGTGCTGCGCTTCGTCGCCGGCACGATCTGGGGCCACGAGCCGAAGTCGCTGGAATCGCCGATCGCCGGCCTCGACGTCCGCTTTGGCGGCCTCGTGCTCGGCCTCGACGAGGTGTCGGTGATCGTGGTGACCGTGCTCCTGACCGTCGTCCTCTACGTCTTCTTCAACCGCACCAAGCTCGGCGTGGCCATGCAGGCGGCCTCCCAGAACCAGCTTGCCGCCTACTACATGGGTATCCCGGTGAAGCGCGTGCACTCGATGATCTGGGCGCTGGCCGGGGCCGTCGCCGCGATCGCCGGCGTGCTCTTCGCCTCCAAGGGGTCGATCGACCCGTCGACCGGCCTGCTCGGCATCAAGGCTTTCGCCGCGGCCGTCATCGGCGGCTTCGGCAGCCTGCCCGGCGCGCTGCTCGGCGGCATCATCGTCGGCCTGATCGAGCCGTTCGCCTCCTACTACATCGCGGCGGGCTACTCGCAGATCATGCCGTACCTGCTGCTCTTCCTGATCCTGGTGTTCCGTCCGCACGGCATCCTGGCGCAGATCCACCGGAAGAAGGTCTGACGCCATGCGCACAGTCTTCAAGACCTCCTACGACGCCGACATCAACCTCTTCCGCCACCGCCAGCAGGCGGCGTGGTACATCGCGCTCCTGGTGCTGGCGGTGGTGCTGCCCTTCCTGCTGGGCACGTTCTGGCTGGGCGAGATGACCAACGTGCTGATCTGGGCGATCGCCGGCATGGGCCTGATGGTGCTGGTCGGCCAGACAGGCCAGGCGAGCCTCGGCCATGCCGCCTTCCTCGCCATCGGCTGCTACGCCAACGTGCTGCTGCAGGACCCGGTCGGCCTGCCGTTCATCCTGTCCTTCCCGCTGGCGGGGCTGATCGCCGGCGTCGCCGGCACGCTGATCGCCATGCCGATGAGCCGCCTGCACGGCATCTATCTCGGCATCGGCACGCTGGCGCTGGCGATCCTGACCGACGACCTGATCGTCATCGCCGAGCCGATCACCAACGGCGTCGTCGGCCTGATTCCGCCGACGATCTCGCTGTTCGGCATCGATATCGACCGATACGTGACGCCGGACCGCTTCTACTGGCTGGTGCTCGTCGTCGCCATCGCCGTCATCCTGATCTATCGCAACCTATTGCGCACGCCGCTCGGCCGCTCGTTCTCGGCGGTGCGCGACTCGGAAGTCTCGGCGCGTGCCATGGGCGTCAACGTGGCGCGGACGAAGGCCATCTCCTTCGGCATCTCGACCGCCATCACCGGCATGGCCGGAGCGCTGATGGGGCATTTCGCCGGGATCTTCAACAACGAGACCTTCAACCTGATCATCTCGATCCAGCTGCTGTTGATGATCGTCATCGGTGGCCTGGGCACGATCCACGGCGCCTTCTTCGGCGCCTTCGTCGTGGCGCTGCTGCCGCAGGCGATCGCGATTTCCCGCGACATCGTCGGCGCGCTGCTCGGCGGCGGCTCGGTGGCGATCCCCGGGCTGGAATCGGCGATCTTCGGCGTCCTGCTGATCCTGTTCATCCTGTTCGAGCCGATGGGCATCTACGGACGCTGGTTCAAGATCCGCACCTATTTCGAGCTGTTCCCCTTCTACCGGCGCGACATGTTCCGGCGGCAGAAATCCTACCTGAAGACGGAGCGGATGCGATGAGCGCGCTTCTCGAGATCGAAAACGTCACGCTGCGCTTCGGCGGCGTCACCGCCGTGAACGGGGTCTCCTTCTCGGTGGAGGAAGGCGAGGTGTTCGCCCTGGTCGGGCCGAACGGCGCCGGCAAGTCGACGCTGTTCAACCTGATCTCGCGCTTCTACGATCCGGTGGAGGGCGACATCCGCTTCGCCGGCGAGAGCATCCTTTCGCGCCAGCCACACGAGATCGCCTCGCTGGGGATCGCCCGCACCTTCCAGAACATCGAGCTGTTCGAGCACGCTTCGGTGCTGCAGAACCTGCTCGTCGGGCGTCATCGCCACCGGCGCGGCAATCTGGTCACCGAACTGCTGTTCACGCCCTTCGTGCGGCAAGAAGAACGCCGCCATCGCGAGGCCGTTGAGAAGGTGATCGGCTTCCTCGATCTCCAGGCCTACCGGGACAAGACCATCGCCGGCCTGCCCTACGGCGTGCGCAAGGTGGTGGAGATGGGCCGCGCACTGGCCATCGAGCCGCGGCTGCTGCTGCTCGACGAGCCGGCGTCGGGCCTCTCCGTCGAGGAGACCCAGGACGTCGCCTTCTGGATCGAGGACATCAAGAAGGAGATGGGCATCACCGTCTTGATGGTGGAGCACGACATGCACCTCGTCTCGTCGGTCTCCGACCGGGTCCTGGCGCTGGCCGACGGCAAGATGCTTGCGCTCGGCACCGCCCACGAGGTGCAGAGCCATCCGAAGGTGATCGAGGCCTATATCGGCGTCTCCGACGCGAACGAGAAGGTGGTGGCATGACCGCGCCGGCGATGATGTCCGAACCGAGGCCGCGGGCCGGCGATGCCGTTCTGACGGTGAAGAACCTCGAGAGCTACTACGGCCCGATCATGGCCATCCGCGGCGTCAGCCTGGAGGTGCGGCAGGGCCAGATCGCCACGGTCCTCGGCGCCAACGGTGCCGGCAAGACGACGCTCCTGAAGACCATCTCCGGCGTCATGAACCCGCAGAAGGGCCAGATCCTCCACGCCGGCGGCGATATCGCCGGCTGGGAGCCCGACCGCGTCGTGCGCGCCGGCATCGTCCACGTGCCGGAGGGCCGCGAGGTGTTCCCGCTGCTCACCGTGGAGGAGAACCTCAGGATGGGCGCCTTCGTGCGCAGCGACCGCGAGGGCGTGCGCCGCGACGAGGAGATGGTCTATTCCTACTTCCCCATCCTCGCCGAGCGGCGACGCCAGGCGGCCGGCACGATGTCGGGCGGCCAGCAGCAGATGCTGGCCATCGGCCGCGGCCTGATGGCGAAGCCGAAGCTGATGCTGCTCGACGAGCCGAGCCTGGGCCTGTCGCCGCTGCTGGTGAAGGAGATCTTCGCCATCATCCGCCGGCTCAACCGCGAGCAGGGCGTGACGATGATGCTCGTCGAGCAGAATGCGCGCGTCGCGCTCGAGGTCGCCGACTACGGCTACGTCATGGAACTCGGCCGCATCGTCATGGACGACACGGCGCCGCGCCTGCTCATGTCGAAGGACGTCCAGGAGTTCTATCTCGGCGTCTAGGAACAGACGCAGCGCGGCCAGAAGCGCTGGAAGCAGAAGAAGACCTGGCGATGACGCGAAGCGACGGGAAAGGGAGGATGGTATGACGATTGCCGCCAACATGCCGACCCAGAGGACCGTGGACGGCCACAGCATCAATGCCGACCTGACGCGCGGCCCGTTCTTCTTCGACGGCGCGGACACGCTGGTGAAGCTGTTCCGCGAACGCTGCAAGCAGCTGGGCGCCAAGATCGCCCACCGCGAGAAGGATTACGGCATCTGGCTGTCCTATTCATGGACGGACTTCTACGAGCATGCCGAGCTGATCGGGCTGGGACTCGTCTCGCTCGGCCTGAAGCGCGGCGAGGTGGTGTCGATCCTCTCCGAGGACCGCAAGGAGTGGGTCTATGCCGACCTCGCCGTGCAGTCGGTCGGGGGTATCGCGTCGGGCGTCTACACGACCGATTCGGCGACGCAGCTGAAGTATCTGGTCAACGATTCCGACAGCCGCTTCCTGTTCGTCGAGAACGACGAGCAGCTCGACAAGTACCTGTCGGTCAGCGACGGCATGCCGGGATTGGCGAAGGTCATCGTCCTCGACCGCGAGGGCCTGCACGGCTTCTCTGACGAGAAGGTGATCTTCCTCGACGACCTCTACCGGCTCGGCCGCGCGTTCCGCAAGGAACACCCCGACCGCTTCGGCGAGGAGATCGCCCGGTCGCAGCCCAAGGACACGGCGATCCTCGTCTACACGTCTGGCACGACCGGTCCGCCGAAGGGCGCAATGATCAGCCACGAGAACATCATCTCGTCGATCTCCGGCGCAGTGCTGACGCTGCCGGTCAAGGACACCGACGAGCAGGTCTGCTTCCTGCCGCTCTGCCACATCCTCGAGCGGCTGATCAGCGTGTTCATTCCGATCGGGCTCAACTCCACGGTCAACTTCGCCGAGAGCCCGGAGACGGTGTTCGACAACGTCCGCGAAGTCAGCCCGCACGTCTTCACCGCCGTGCCGCGGGTCTGGGAGAAGGTCTATTCGCGCGTTGCGATCATGGCCGGCGAGGCGACCTGGCTCGGGCGCATGGCCTACCGGGCCGCGGTCGCCACGGGCATGCGCCGCGTGCGCTACGTGGAGGAGGGCAAGCCGGTGCCCGCGGGCACCGCACTCGCCTACGCCTTCTGGGACTTCATGGTCCTGTCCAACCTCAGGCGCATGCTCGGCTTCGACCGGTTGCGCCGGGGAACGACGGGCGCGGCGCCGATCTCGCCCGACCTGCTGCGCTGGTACAAGGCGGTGGGCGTCACCGTTCTCGAAGGCTACGGCATGACCGAGAGCTCGGGCGTCATCTCGCTCAACCTGATGGATTCCTGGAAGATCGGCTCGATCGGCACGGCGGTGCCCGGCGGCGAGGTGCGCATCGCGCCGGACGGCGAGATCCAGTTCCGCGGCGGCAACGTCTTCCAGGGCTACTGGAACAAGCCGGAGAAGACCGCCGAGACGATCATCGAGGGCGGATGGCTGCGGACCGGCGATGTCGGCCGCATCGACAATCAGGGCTTCCTCACCATCACCGGTCGCGTCAAGGACATCATCATCACCGCCGGCGGCAAGAACATCACGCCGGCCGAGATCGAGAACAGGTTGAAGTTCTCGCCCTACATCGCCGACGCCGTCGTCATCGGCGACAAGCGCAAGTTCCTCTCCTGCCTGATCATGATCGACCAGGAGAATGTCGAGAAATTCGCCCAGGACAACCGCGTGCCCTTCTCCAACTTCAAGTCGCTGTGCGCGGCGAGGGAAGTGAAGGACCTGATCGCCGGCGTCGTGGAGGAGACCAACCGCGAGTTCGCCCGCGTGGAGCAGATCAAGGATTTCCGCTTGATCGATGTGCTGTTGACGGCAGAGGATGACGAGCTGACAGCCACGATGAAGCTGAAACGCAGCTTCGTTGAACAGAAACACAAGAAGCTGATCGACGAGATGTATGGCTGACAGGCCATGCTGGGAAGACAAGGAAACCAGGAGGAAACCTACATGAAATCAGTACTGGCAAGATCGATCCTCGCGCTCGGCCTCGCCGCCGGCATGGCATCGACGTCGCTCGCGCAGGGCGTCAGCGATACCGAGATCCTGATCGGCTCGAACGGCGACCTGTCGGGCGTGTTCGCGCCGTTCAACGTGCAGGCCATCAAGGCGGCGCAGCAGTATTTCGACGAGGTCAACGCGGCCGGTGGCGTCCACGGCCGCAAGATCAAGTTCATCGTCGAGGACCACGGCTACCAGGTGCCGAAGGCGGTGCAGAACTTCAACAAGCTGGTGAACTCCGACAAGGTGTTCGCCATGGTGCTGAACCTCGGCACGCCGCACAACATCGCCGGCTTCAAGATGATGGAGCCCGCCCAGGTCGCCAACATCTCGCCGCTGACGGCCGCGCGCCAGATGATCGAGGGCGACACCACCTACAAGTACTCCGGCACCTCGTCCTATTACGACCAGCTCAAGGCGGGCGTCGAATACCTCGCCAAGGAGACGGGCGCCAAGGAAGTCTGCGCCATGTACTTCCCCTCCGACTTCGGCCTCGAGGTCTACGAGGGCACCAAGGAGAAGGCCGAGGAGCTCGGGCTGAAGTACGCCGCCGAGACGACCCACAAGCCGGACGACCAGGACTTCGTCGGTTCGCTCACCAAGCTGCGCGAGGCGGGCTGCGACATCGTCTCGACGGCGGTCGGCGTGCGCCAGACCATCGTCATCCTGGGCACGGCGAAGAAGCTCGGCTGGAACGACGTCTCCTTCATCGGCTCGTCGGCCGGCTTCAACACGGCCGTCGCCAAGGTTCCGGGCGGCGTGACGGAAGGCTACTACGCCGCCGCCGGCTGGTCTGACCTCGAGGCGCGGATCGGCTCCAACGAGGAGCTGAAGAAGTGGGCCGAGGGCTTCAATGCCACCTTCAACGAGGATCCCGGCACGGCAGCCCAGCTCGGCCGCACTGCAGCCGTGACCCTGGTCAAGGGCCTCGAGGCCGCCGGCAAGGATCTCACGCCGGAGAGCTTCAAGACCGGCATGGAGACCGTCGAGTTCGACGATCCGATCGGCGACACGAAGATCAAGTACGGCCCGAACGACCACCAGGGCGGCGACGCGATCATCATCTCCAAGATCGAAGGCGGCATGTGGAAGGAAGTCGGCCGCAAGTAAGGCCGGCCACTACCCGACCCGACTGGATCGGGTCAGGTCGGGCACGCGAGAATGGCGGGCCGGCTGCGAGGAATCGTGCCGGCCCGTTCGTTTTGTGAAGAAGGCGCTTCTTCCGGATCGGCGGGTGCTCGGGCTGCCCGACTATTCCGCCGGCTCGACATTGGCGTAGGCGGCTTCCTCGAGCTCGCGCTTCAGGCGCGCCTCTTCCTCCACCTTCGGCGTGACGAAGCGGCCGAGCAGCAGATAGGCGACCGGCGTCAGGAAGAGCGTCGACACGGCGGCGAGGCCGAGCCCGCCGACGATCACCCAACCGAGCGCGATGCGCGCCTCGGCACCGGCGCCGCTGGCCAGAACCAGCGGCAGGCCGCCGAGGATGGTGCAGATCATCGTCATCATGACCGGACGGAGCCGGATGTTGGCGGCCTCCTCGATCGCCTGGCGGACGCCCATGCCGCGGTCGCGCAGCTGGTTGGCGAACTCGACGACCAGGATGCCGTTCTTGGCCATCACGCCGACCAGGAGGACGAGTCCGATCTGGCTGTAGGCGTTGAGGCTCGTGCCGGTGAGGACTAGGGCGAAGACCGCGCAGGCAAGCCCGAGCGGGACGGTCGCCATGATGATCACGGCGCTGACGAAACTTTCGAACTGGGCGGCGAGCACGAGCAGGATGATGACCAGCGCGAAGCCGAAGATGGTCATCATCGAGCCGGTCGTCTCGCCGAGCGTGGCGGCCTCGGCCAGCGGCACGATGCGGCTTCCGGCGGGCAGGATCGGTTCGGCCAGTTGCTGCACCTCGGCGAGCGCCGAGCCCAGCGCGAAATCGGGCCTGAGCCCGGCGGTGACCGCGACCGAGCGGAGCTGCTGCTCGCGGGCCAGCGAGGGCGGCACCGCGCGCTCGGTCAGCGTGGCGATCGTCGACATCGGCACGAAGCGCCCGTCGGCGGTCTTCAGGAAGACGTTCTCGAGGTCGGTCGGGTCGTTGATGGGATTGGTGGTCGAGATCAGCTTCACGGCATAGGAGCGGTCGTTGATGTAGACGTCGCCGATTTCGCGTCCGTCGAGCATCGCCTGGATGGTCTGCGCCAGGCCGGAAATGTCGATGCCGAGATCGGACGCCCGCGCGCGGTCGATCTCGACGGCGAGCTGCGGCTGGGTGGCGTCGGACGACAGGCGCGGCTGCTGGAAGCGCGGGTCCTTCTCCATCGCTTCGATCAGGGCGGACGCGGCCTGGCCGAGCTCGCCGTAATTGTCACCGACGATGGCGAACTGCAGGCCGCTGCCGGCGCCGCGGATGCCGAGGCTGTTGGGCTGCATGGGGAAGGCGCGCACGCCGGGAACCTGCTTCGCCAGTTCGGAGACCTGGGCGACGATCTCCTGCTGGCTGCGCTGCCGCTGGTCCCACGGGACGAGCGACATGACCATGAAGCCGCTGCTCGTCGAGCCGCCCCAGCCGGCGCTGGCGAAGGTGCTTTCGACTTCGCCGGCCTCGCGCAGGGGCTGGATCAGCGTTTCCAGGCGGCGCACCTGCTGGGTGGTGTAGTCGAGGCTGACCCCCTGCGGCGCGCTGATGCGTATGATGACCAGCGAGCGGTCCTCCGAAGGGGTCAGTTCCTGGCGGATCGTGCCGAAGAGCGCCCAGGCGGCGGCGGCGAAAAGGATCGAGACGAGGAGCACGATCGCCGGCGCGTTCAGGCTGGCGGCGAGCAGGCGCCGGTAAAGCCCGCCCAGCGCGCCGCCGATACGCGCGCCGACCCCCGTGCGCGATCCCGCGCCGTGATCGGCGGCGGAGGCGAGCATGCGCGAGGCGAGCATCGGACAGAGCGACAGCGCCACGATCGACGACAACAGCACCGACATCGCCAGCACGAAGCCGAATTCGCGGAACAGGCCGCCGGTCTGGCCCGGCAGGAAGGAGAGGGGGACGAACACGGCCGCGAGCGTCGCCGTCGTGGCGATTACCGCGAAGAAGACCTCCTTGGTGCCGAGCACGGCCGCCGCGCGCGGCCCCATGCCCTCGTTGCGCCGCCGGACGATGTTCTCGAGCACCACGATGGCGTCGTCGACGACCAGGCCGGTGGCGAGAACCAGGGCGAGTAGCGTCAGGATGTTGACCGAGAAGCCGGCCATATAGATCGCTGCGATGGTGCCGATGAGCGCGACCGGCATGGCGAAACCGGGGATCAGGGTGGCGCGCCAGTCGAGCAGGAAGATGTAGATGACCAGGAGCACGATGGAGACCGACAGGCCCAGCGCGATCTCCACCTCGTGAATGGCTCCGTCGACGAAGATGGCGTCGTCGCTGGTCACCTTGATCGCCATGCCTTCGGGCAGCGTCGCCTGGATCCGGGCGGCCGCCTCGCGCACGCCTTCGGAGATGTCCAGCGTGTTCGACTGGGCCTGGCGGATGATGCCGAGTCCGATGCCGGTCTTGCCGTCGGAACGCAGCGACGTCGAACCCGGGTCGCCGCCGAGCGTGACCGTGGCGACGTCGCCGATGCGCGTCCTGCCGTCGATGACGATGTTCTCGAACTGCTCGGGCGTGGTCACCGCGGCGGTGGCGCGCACGATGATGTCCTGGTTGGTCGTCGTTATCGATCCGGCCGGCGTGTCGAAGGCGATCGAGGCCAGCGCGCTGCCGATGTCGCCGACGGTCAGGCCCAGGCTCGCCACCTTGGCCTGGTCGATGTCGACCCGGAAGATCTTCTCGCGGTCGCCGTAGACCTGGACGTCGGCGACGCCGGGCACGGCAGCCAGCGTGTCGGCGATCTGGTCTTCGACGAGGATGGTCATGTCCTCGACCGACATCGTCGAGGACGTCACCGCCAGACGCATGACGGCGTCGGCGTTGGCGTCCGCCTTGACGATGCGTGGCGCCTCGATGTCTTCGGGCAACTGGTTCTGGACGCGCGAGACCGCGTCGCGGGCATCCGATGCCGCGACGTCGAGATTTACGTCGTCGCCGAATTCTACGGTGACGCGGCTGCGACCGAAGGAGGAACTGGACGAGATCGACTTGACCCCGGCTACGCGTGCCACCGCGCCCTCGATGACGGACGTGACCTCGCGGTCGATCGTCTCGGCGGCCGCGCCGGTGAAGTCCGTCGAAATGGTGATCACCGGGCGGTCGACGTCCGGAAGCTCGCGGACCTCGACGCCGTAGAGCGCGGCGAGGCCGGCGACGGCGATCAGCGTGTTGAGGACGAATGCCAGCACGGGGCGCCGCACGAACAGCGCCGTGATGCCGGTATCCGCGCCCTTGGAGGCCATTTCTCTGGTCATCTGACGTCAGTTTCCCTGGCCATCAGGTGCCGCCGGTCGCTGCCTGCACGGCGCTCACTGCCTCGACCCGCGGCTGTCCGGCGACCAATACCTCACTGCCCTCGCGGACGTTCTGCACGCCTTCGGTGACGACCATCTCGCCCTCGCCGATGGGGGCATCGACGAGCACGTTCTCGGTGTTGCGCTGGACGATGCGCACCGGCGTGCGCTTCGCCTTGCCCTCGCGCA
This sequence comes from uncultured Mesorhizobium sp., assembly GCA_937958475.1. Lineage (GTDB taxonomy): Bacteria > Pseudomonadota > Alphaproteobacteria > Rhizobiales > Rhizobiaceae > DUSC01. The sequence continues at coordinate 77,967 of CALFXR010000204.1, forward strand.
CGACCCAGACGAAGGCGCCGTCCGTGCCCCACTGGATCGCCAGCGGGCTGACCGCGGGATAGGTGTCTCCGGGGAACTTCATCGTTACCTGGAACGACATGCCGGCGCGCAGCGAATCGTCGGGATTGGCGATGCCGGCCTGGACCCTCAGCGTGCGGCTCTGCTCGTCGAGGCGGTTGTCGACGGCGCTGACCGTACCGTCGAAGACGCCGCTCGGCCGGGCTACGAGCGAGGCGGTCAGCGACGCTCCGACCTTCACCGCGGTTGCGTAGCGTTCGGGAACCCAGAAGTCGACGACGATCGTCGAGCGGTCGTCGATGGTCGCGACCGTCGTCTGCGTCGTCACGTAGTTGCCGGTCTCGACGGGAAGGATGCCGACGACGCCGGCGATCGGAGCGATGATCGAGCGCCGCGCCAGCGCCAGTTCGGCATCGCGCAGGGCGAGTTCGGCGTTGCGCAGCACCGTCTCGGCGTCGCCGACCTGGACCGAGGTGGCGGCGTTCGACGACAGCAGCGCCTTGATGCGTTCGAGCTTGGCGGCGGCGTCGACGCGCGCGATGCGGGCTCGGTCGACCGCGATCTCCTCGCCCTCCGCGTCGAGGCGCGCGATCACGTCGCCGGCCTTCACGTCGGCTCCGGACTGGACGTTGAGCTCGATCAGTCGACCCGAATCGTAGGGCGTCACGGTGACGGAGGCGCGGGCGCGCCCGGTGCCGATGGCCTGCAGGCGGTCGTTGATCGTAGCAAGGGTGGCGGGCATCGTCACGACGTTGGCCGGCTGGCCTCCGCCCTGGCGGCCCTGGCCGCCGCCTTGTCCGCCGCCCTGGCCGTTGCCGGCTGCCTTGCCGGTGGTCTGCTCTCCGACGACGACCAGCCAGCCGAGGTTCCGGGCGGCGAGGATGTCGCGCGCGCCTGGGAAGAAATTCGCCCAGGCCGCGACCGCCGCAGCGAGGATGAATAGGGAAAACAGCAGCTGTTTCCAGGCGGACATTCGGCACTCCGGCTCGGCACTATCTGTTCGCGCCGCCCGGCCGGGAATCCGCCTGAGCGGCGCCGGTGCCCGGACGTCAGCGGCGAGCCGCCTGTCGCTAGGGGGCTTTTATGACAATTCTCCGACGCAAGCGCATCAGGAATATCATTAAAGTTCAGTAAGGTCGTGTCGTCATGGGACACGCTTGCGTGTCCGCTGCGTCAGCGAAGGCTCTCGATCTCGCGTATGCGTGCCGCGCTCTCGGCCTCGAGTGCGCGCGTCAGTTCGCCAATCAGCGCCTCGGCGACGACGAACAGGGCGGCAGACGAATCCCATGCCGACGGCACGGACGTGCGGCCGGCCACCACGTGGCGGGCGAAGCGGGCGATCGGCGACAGCCACTGGTCGGTGATCAGGACGATGCCGACGCCGCGCCTGTGGGCCGCTTCGGCGAAGCGTAGCAGGCTTTCCTGATAGCGGCGGATGTCGAAGATCACGAGCACGTCGCGCTTGCCCATGTCGACCAGTTGGTCGCGCCAGTTGCTCTCCTGGCCGGAGAGGTGGAACACGTTTGGCCGGATGATCGTCATGTGGGCGCCCATGTAGCGCGCGATCGGATCGGTGAAGCGGCCGCCGAGGAGGAAGATGCGGGCGCGCGGGAGTGCGAGCAGGGCGACGATCTCGCCGATCTGGCGCTCGGAAAGGTGGCGGAAGGTCTCGGCGATGTTCTCCAGCGTCGCCTGCAGGACCGGAGAAGCGCCCTCGGCGCCGCGTCCGCCGAGTGTCGTCCGCGACAGCGGCGACTGCAGCTGCGCCGCCAGCTCGTCCTTCAGTGCCGACTGGAAGTCCGGATAGCTGTGGAAACCGAGCCGCGCGACGAAGCGCAGGATCGTCGGCGAGGAGACACCCGCCTGCGCCGAGAAATCGGCGACGGTCTTCAGCCCGATCATCGGGTAGTTGGCGACCAGCGCCTGCGCCGCGCGGCGTTCGCCGGCGGGCATGGCGTCCATCCGGTCGGCGATCAGTTCGGCGATGCTGCTCGCCATATCCGCATCCTCTCCGCATCCTCCCCGCGAGGCCGGCGCGCGTCCCCCGGTGTTCCGGCGCGGTCTGCCAAATCGCGTTTGACAAACTCGCCGGAACTGTATGAAATCATACTCGGTGGCGCAACAACACTAATTCTGTAACAAACATTACGCGCCGGGGAACATGGCGATGGGAGACGTTCGCGCGACGCGGAAAGGCGGCGGTGAGCCGGTCCGGGTGACCAACCGGAGCGGACGCGGCGCCTATGTCTTCGTCTGCGACCATGCCTCGAACTACCTCCCCGAGGAGATGGGAACGCTTGGGCTCGGCGAAGCCGATCTGACGCGGCACATCGCCTGGGATCCCGGCGCGCTGCCGGTCGCCCGCATGCTGGCCGAGGCGCTGGACGCGCCCCTCGTCGAGTCCTGCATCTCCCGGCTGGTCATCGACTGCAACCGTCCGCTCGACGCGCCGGACCTGATCTCCGAGGTCTCGGAGACGACGGTCATTCCCGGCAATGCCGGTCTCGGCGCCGCCGAGCGCGCGCGGCGCATCGCTCTCGCCTACGATCCCTTCCACGCCGCGATCGAGTCCGTGCTGGCGGAGCGAAGCGCCGCCGGGCTGGAGACGCGGCTCGTCTCCGTGCATTCCTTCACGCCGGTCTACAAGGGCGTCGAGCGGCCATGGCAGATCGGCATCATCCACGACGACGACACGCGGCTCGCCGGTCCTTTCATCGCCGACCTCAAGGCGCAGGGCGATCTGGTCGTCGGCGTCAACGAGCCCTACTCGCCGGCAGACAGGGTCTACTTCACGCTCGAGTCGCACGGCCGCGTGCGCGACCTCCCTTGCGCCATGATCGAAATCCGCAATGATGAGATCTCCGACGACGAGGGGCAGCGGCGATGGGGAGAAAGGCTGATCTCGATCCTGGGCTCGCTCCCGCTCGAGCGGGAGGTATCGCATGCCTAGGGCCGATCGCGACGTCATTGCCGGCACCGCGCCGGAGGGAGGAATGGAGGGAGCGCCTTCGGGAGGCAGGCGCGCATGGATCGGGGACGTGCTGAATGCCTAGCTTTCTCAAGACCTATGTCAGGGCGATCGATGCGGTGAGCTGGTACATGGGCATCTTCGCCATGTACCTGGTCTACGTCATGATCGGCATTCTCGGCTATGCGTCGTTCATGAAGGTCTTCTTCCTGCCGCCGATCTGGACGGTGGAGATGGCGCAGTTCGTCATGGTCGCCTACTTCATGCTGGGCGGCGCCTTCGCCATCCGCGAGGACGAGCACGTGCGCATGGACCTGCTCTATGCGGGATGGTCGGTCCGCGGCAAGGCGCGAACGGACCTGTTCACCGGCCTGGCGATGATCTTCTTCCTGGTCATGCTGCAGATCGGCGGAATCGCTTCGCTGATCTATGCATTCCGGTACGGCGAGAAGGGCTTCTCGGCGTGGGCGCCCTACATGGCGCCCGTCAAGGTGGTCATCAACATCGGCCTCTTCCTCACCCTTCTCCAGGCGGTCGCGACCTGGCTGAAGGACTGGGCGCGGCTTCGCGGGGAGCCGATCGCGTGAGCTACGAGATCATCGCACTGCTCATGTTCTCGGGCATGATGCTGCTGCTCCTCACGGGGCAGCGGGTCTTCGCCGTGATCGGCTTCGTCGGCGCCTTCGCGGCCCTGATGCTGTGGGGCGAGGGCGGCGCGGAAATGTCGTTCACCGCCATCATGAAAGTGATGAAGTGGTATCCGCTGCTGACGCTGCCGCTGTTCGTCTTCATGGGCTACATGCTGGCGGAATCGCACATCGCCGACGACCTCTACAAGATGTTCCATGTCTGGATGGGCCCGGTGCGCGGCGGCCTGGCGATCGGCACCATCTTCATGATGGTGATCATCTCGGCCATCAACGGCCTCAGCGTCGCCGGCATGGCGGTCGGCGCCACGATCGCGTTGCCGGAACTGCTGCGCCGCGGCTACGACAAGACGATGGTGACCGGCGTCATCCAGGCAGGCTCGACGCTCGGCATCCTCGTGCCGCCCAGCGTCGTCCTGGTGCTCTACGGCATGATCGCGCGCCAGCCGGTCGGCAATCTGTGGATGGCCGGCGTGTTCCCCGGCCTGCTGATGGCCGGGCTTTTCATCCTCTACATCGCCATTCGCTGCCTGATCCAGCCGAGCCTCGGTCCGGCCCTGTCGAAGGCGGAACGCGATGAGTACAGCCTCGCCGACAAGCTCAGGCTGCTGCGCGCCGGCCTGGTGCCGCTGGCGATCTTCATCTCGATGACCGGGCTCTTCCTGACCGGCGTGACCAGCCTTGTCGAGAGTTCGGCGGTCGGCGCCGTCGCTTCCATCCTCGCCGCCTTCCTGCGTGGCCGGCTGACCCGGCACGTGCTGCACCAGACGACGCGCAAGACGCTTGCCATCAGCTGCATGTTCTTCTGGATCATCACCGCGGCGCTGTGCTTCGGCGCCGTGTTCGACGGCCTCGGCGCGGTGAAGTCGGTCGAACGCCTCTTCATCGGCGATCTGGGCCTCGAGCCATGGCAGGTGCTGGTTCTGATGCAGCTCACCTTCCTGATCCTCGGCATCTTCCTCGACGACACCGCGATGCTGGTGATCGTGGCGCCGCTGTTCATCCCGCTGGCCGGTGCGCTCGGCTTCGATCTCGTCTGGTACGGGGTGCTCTACACCATTACCTGCCAGATCGCGTACCTGACGCCGCCCTTCGGATACAACCTCTTCCTCATGCGCGCGATGGCGCCGCCCGAGGTGACCCTTCCCGACATCTACCGGTCGATCGTGCCGTTTGTCGGGATCATGCTGCTCACGTTGCTGATCATCGGCGTGTTTCCCGGGATCGCGACGTGGCTGCCGAACTACGTTTACGCAAAGTGAGAAGGCAACGAGAAGGGAACAGACAATGAAGCAGAACAGACGCGACTTCCTGAAGAAAGCCGGCCTGGCGACTGCCGGTGCTGCCGCGGCGACCCCGCTGGCGTCCCCTTACGTCATGGCCCAGTCGACGCCGATCAAGTGGCGCCTGCAGACCTACGCGGGCGCTGCGTTGGGTCCGCACGTGACGAAGCCGGCGGTCGACATGTTCAACGCCGCCGCGAAGGGCGAGATGGAGATCGAGCTTTACTACGCCGACCAGCTGGTGCCGACCGGCGAGCTGTTCCGCGCCATGCAGGCCGGCACCATCAACGCGGTGCATTCCGACGACGACTCGATGGCCGCTCCCGTCGACATCTCCGTCTTCGGCGGCTACTTCCCGTTTGCCACCAAGCACATCCTCGACGTGCCGGTGCTGTTCAGCCAGTACGGGCTGGCCGACATCTGGCGCGACGCCTATGCCAAGGCGGGCGGCGTCGTATGGCTGTCGGCGGCGGGCCAGGACCCCTGCCATTTCAACACCAAGAAGCCGCTGAACAGCCTCGCCGACCTGCAGGGCCTGCGCCTCTACACCTTCCCGACGGCGGGCAAGTTCCTCGCCCAGTTCGGCGTGGTGCCGGTCGTCCTGCCCTACGAGGACGTCCAGGTCGCGGTGCAGACCGGCGAGCTCGACGGCATGAGCTGGTCGGGCATCACCGAGGACTACACGGTGGGCTGGGCCGACGTCACCGACCACTTCACCACCAACAACATCTCCGGTGCGTGGATCGGGTCCTGGTTCGTCAACGAGAAGAGCTGGGCCGACATACCGGAGCATCTGCGGGCGCTGTGGATGTCCTGCGTCGACGCCGGCCATACCTACCGCAACCAGTGGTACTGGGGCGGCGAGGCCAAGCTGCGCGCCACCGGCGACAAGCTGAAGCTGACGACGATTCCGGACGCCGAATGGGCCGAGGTCGAGAATGCGGCGCTGAAGTTCTGGGACGAGATCGCGGCCGAGAGCGAGCTGCGCGCCAAGGTCGTCGGTATCTTCAAGGAATACAACCAGATCCTGAAGAAGGCCGGCGGCGTCTACACGCAGGGCTGATCCGGACGGCGACTGCCCGGCGGCCGCTAGGCCGCCGGGTCACCCCAACAGGAAAGATCGGATCGGCGCATGTTGCTGCCGGTCCACCAGTTCGAAAGGACCCGGCGCGTCCGGGAAAAGCGGATAATGGCCGGAAATCTCACATTCGATCAGTTGAAGAAGGCGGTTGCGGACGGCGAAATCGACACCGTTCTGGCTGCCGCGGTGGACATGCAGGGCCGGCTGATCGGCAAGCGGTTCCTTGCGAAGTTCTTCGTCGAGAGCGCCTATGACGAGACGCACGGCTGCAACTACCTGCTCGCCAACGACATCGACATGGAGCCGGTGCCCGGCTACAAGGCGGCAAGCTGGTCGAAGGGCTACGGCGACTTCGTCATGAAGCCGGACCTCGCCACCATCCGTACGGTGCCGTGGCTGGAGAAGACGGCGCTCGTCCTCAACGACATCCAGGACCACCATACGCACGAGGATCTGCCGCATTCGCCCCGCGCGATTCTGCGCAAGCAGGTGGCGCGGCTGAAGGAGCGCGGCTGGATCGGCTACTTCGCCTCCGAACTCGAGTTCTACCTGCTCGAGGAATCATACGATTCCGCCCGCGAAAAGCACTGGCAGGACCTGAAGTCGGCCTCGCCCTACATCGGCGACTACCTGATCGGCATCACGTCGAAGGAAGAGGGCTACATGCGCCGCCTGCGCAACGACATGCAGGCGGCCGGTATCCCGATCGAGAATTCCAAGGGCGAGTGGGGCCCGGGCCAGGAAGAGATCAACGTGCGCTATGCCGAGGCGCTCGACATGGCCGACCGCCATGTCTTCCTGAAGAACGGCGCCAAGGAGATCGCCCATCAGATGGGCAAGGCCGTGACCTTCATGGCCAAGTACAATTACGGGCTCGCCGGCAACTCCAGCCACATCCACAACTCGCTGTGGAGCGCCGACGGCAAGACGCCGCTGTTTTTCGACAAGAATGCGCCCTGGACCCTGTCCACGCTCGGGCAGCAATGGTCGGCCGGCCAGTTGAAGTATGCCAGGGAATTCACCTGCTTCCTGGCGCCCTACATCAACTCCTACAAGCGCTTCCAGTCGGGCACCTTCGCGCCGACCAAGATCATGTGGTCGGAAGACAACCGCACGGCCGGCTTCCGCCTGTGCGGCGAGGGCACCAAGGGAATCCGCATGGAATGCCGCATCGGCGGTGCCGACCTCAACCCCTATCTCGCCTTCGCGGCGCTGATCGCGGCCGGCCTCGCCGGCATCGACGAGAAGCTCGAATTGCAGAAGCCGTTCGTCGGCGACGCCTACCAGGCGGCGAGGCTGCCGGAGATTCCGAAGACGCTGCGCGACGCAACCGAAACGCTGGCGAAGTCGAAGATGCTGAAGGCCGCGCTCGGCGAGGATGTCGTCGAGCACTACGTGCACACGGCGCGCTGGGAGCAGCTCGAATACGACCGGCGTATCACCGACTGGGAACTGCACCGCGGCTTCGAGCGGTACTGAAGTAAAAGACAAAGAGGAAACATCATGACCGAAACGGTCAAACTCAAATCCCCCGTCGACGGCTCGATCTATGTGGAGCGCCCTGTCGCCACCGACCAGGCGATCAACGCCGCGGTCGAGCGCGCCAAGGCAGCCCAGGCCGACTGGGCGCGCACGACGATCGGCGAACGCGGCAAATACCTGCTCGCCTTCCTCGAGGCGCTGCTCGCCATGAACGACGAGATCGTTCCCGAACTCGCCTGGCAGATGGGCCGGCCGGTCCGCTACGGCGGCGAGAAGGGCGGCGTCGAGGAGCGTACCCGCTACATGGTGGCGCTCGCCGAGAAGGCGCTCGCCCCTTATATCCCGGAGGATCGTCCCGGCTTCCGCCGCTACCTGAAGAAGGAGCCGCTCGGCGTCGTCTTTGTCATCGCACCGTGGAACTACCCCTATCTCACGGCGGTCAATTCGATCGTGCCGGCGCTGATGGCCGGCAATGCGGTCATCCTCAAGCACGCCGCGCAGACGCTGGTCGTCGGCGAGCGCTTCCAGAAGGCCTTCGACATGGCCGGTCTGCCGAAGGGCGTGTTCCAGAACCTGGTCATGAGCCACGGCCAGACCGAAAGGCTGCTCGGCTCGGGCAAGGTCGATCACTGCAACTTCACCGGCTCGGTCGGCGGCGGCCGCGCCATCGAGAAGGCGGCGGCGGGCACCTTCATGACGCTCGGGCTCGAACTCGGCGGCAAGGATCCGGCCTACGTGCTGCCCGACGCGAAGATGGACCACGCCGTGGCCAACCTGGTCGACGGCACCTTCTACAACAGCGGCCAGTGCTGCTGCGGCATCGAGCGCATCTACGTGCACGAGAAGGTCTACGACGAATTCGTCGAGGGCTTCATCGCCGAGACGAAGAACTATGTCGTCGGCAATCCGCTCGACCAGTCGACGACGATGGGGCCGATGGCGCAATCGCGCTTCGCCGACTTCATCCGCGAGCAGAAGGCGGAAGCCCTGCGCAAGGGCGCGATCGCGCATATCGGCATGAAGGTCGAGGGCGATCGCGAGGGCTCGCCCTATCTCGCCCCGGAAGTGCTGACCGGAGTGAACCACCAGATGAGCGTCATGCGCGAGGAGAGCTTCGGCCCGATCGTCGGCATCATGAAGGTGAGGAACGACGAGGAGGCGATCGCGCTGATGAACGACAGCCCCTACGGGCTGACTGCTTCGATCTGGACCACCGACACCGACCACGCCGCCACGATCGGCGACCGCGTCGAGACCGGCACGGTGTTCATGAATCGCTGCGATTATGTCGACCCGGGGCTGGTCTGGACCGGCGTCAAGGACACCGGCAAGGGCGGCGCCATGTCCGTTGTCGGCTACGAGAACCTGACGCGGCCGAAGAGCTACCATCTGAGGGAAAAGGTGTGACACGCAACCTGCGCGTCGTGATCCATGGCGGCCCGCACAAGACGGGCACGACGTCTTTCCAGGCGTTGATGGCGTCATGGCGCGCAAGGCTGCTGGAGGCTGGCGTCTTCTATCCCGACAGTCCGAAGGGACACCACTCGGCGATCCTCAACACCAAGTCGCCGGCCTGGGAGAGCAGCGGGCTGCGGGCGGCGGTCGAGGCGGCGCGGGCCGCCGGCGCCCACACGCTGCTGATGTCGGCGGAAGTGGTGTGCAGCGTCGGCATCGCCGGTTTCCGGCGGCTCGCGGAAAGTCTCGCCGACTGCGACCTCGCGTTCCTCTTCGTCTTCCGACACTGGTCGACCTTCCTGCCTTCGCGTTGGGCGCAGAACTGCAAGCGTCGCGACAGTCAGCCGCTGGGTACCTATGTCGAGCGGACTCTTTCGTGGGACGACCATGTCGACCATCGCTTCGATCTCGTGCTCAGCGACTGCATCGCCGGCGCCGGTGCTTCGATCATCGCCGTGTCCTTCGACCGGGCGATGGGGGAGCATGAATCCGTCGTTCCCGCCCTGATCGAGGCGCTCTCCCTGCCGCGTGCCCTGATGGAAGCGGCCGAAGCACGGGTCCGGGCCAATGCGACGTCGGACCGCGACGGCATCGAACTCGTCAGGCTGCTGAACGGCGCGGTCGCCGAAAGGCTCGGTCTGCCCCAGGACGACCTGTTCGTCGCAAGGGGAGAGCACCGGCAGTGCGATACGATGTTCAACGCCGCCGGCGCACTCCATTCGCTTCCCGCCGACGATCGGCACAGGCTGATCGAACTGGGCCGGGAAACGCGGGCGGAGCTCTCGTTCGAAGCGGCCTGGCGGCCTGCCGCCGCCGACCGTCTCGACGACTACGCCGACCTGTTCGTCAACGCGCCGGACGGCGCGATCTTTCCGGCGCGGCCGGCGCGGAAGGAAACCTACTGGGCGCTCGAATGGCCGGAGATCGCCGATCATCCGCTGTTCGCCGCCCCGATCGAGCGCGCCGTGTCGTCGATGCGGCGCAAGATGTCCCTAACTGCACCTCACTGACCGACGTCCCGGAAAGAAATAGCGAAATGACCAAGCTCGTCTCCAAATGGAACTATCCGACCACTGTCCGCTTCGGCGCTGGACGCGTCTCCGAACTGCCCGAGGTACTGTCGGCCGTCGGCATGTCCAACCCGCTCTTCGTCACCGATCCGGGGCTGGCCAAGCTCCCCGTGGTCGCCTCCACGCTGAAGCTGCTCGCCGACGCCAAGGTGAAGCACGGCGTCTTCTCCGACGTGAAGCCGAACCCGGTGGAGTCCAATCTCTACGCCGGCATCGAGGTGTTCAAGGACGGCGGCCATGACGGCGTCATCGCCTTCGGCGGCGGCTCTGCGCTCGACCTCGGTAAGCTGATCGCCTTCCAGGCCCGGCAGACGCGTCCGGTGTGGGATTTCGAGGACATCGGCGATTGGTGGACCCGCGCCGACTCTTCCAAGATCGCGCCGATCGTCGCCGTGCCGACGACCGCCGGCACCGGCTCGGAGGTCGGCCGCGCCGGCGTGCTCACCCACGAGGCGAGCCACACAAAGAAGGTCATCTTCCACCCGAAGATGCTGCCGGCGATCGTCATCGCCGATCCCGAACTGACCGTCGGCATGCCGCCCTTCATCACGGCGGGAACCGGCATGGACGCGCTCGCCCACTGCCTCGAGGCCTATTGCGCGCCGGGCTACCACCCGATGGCCGACGGTATTGCGGTCGAAGGCATCAGGCTGGCCATGGAAAACCTGCCCAAGGCCTACGCCAACGGCAAGGACCTGGAGGCGCGCGCGCACATGATGGCGGCCGCGGCGATGGGCGCGACGGCGTTCCAGAAGGGGCTCGGCGCCATCCACTCGCTGTCGCACCCGATCGGCGCGCTCTACGACACCCACCACGGCATGACCAACGCCGTGTTCATGCCCTACGTGCTGGCCTTCAACCGCGACGCCATCGAGGAACGCATCGTCCGTCTCTCGGCCTATATCGGCGTCAAGGGCGGCTTCGACGGTTTCGCCAAGGCGATCCTCAAGCTGCGCAAGGAGCTGAAGGTGCCGCACGCCCTGCCGGGCCTGATCAAGGGCCTGGAGATGGACAAGAAACGCAAGACGCTGATCGCCGACATGGCCGTTGTCGATCCGACGGCCGGCGGCAATCCGGTCAAGCTCACAAAGAAGGCGGCGCTGGCGCTGCTGGAAAACGCACTCGTCGGAACGGTCTGATCCTTCCCCGGGGAGGAGGGGAAGCGGGCACGCAGTCGTCGGAACGCGCTTCGGCGCCGCCAGACAATTAGCCGGAAAACGAACTCGGACGATTGCTACAAACGATTAAAAGTAGTTAACTTTTCTCGCCTCGAAGGCGCCGGCGCAAGCGGTTTCATCCAGCTGTCACATGACGGGGATACCCGCAGCGCAGGCGCTACCGACGCCAGTTTCAACGGAGAGACACTCATGTTCAAGTTTGCAGGGAAAGCGCTTTCCCTCACCGCCGCGTCGCTGATGGTGACGACGGCGATCTCCTCGGCCCAGTCGCTGGCCGAGATCGAGGCCGCCGCCAAGGCGGAAGGGATGCTGACGACCATCGCGCTGCCGCACGACTGGTGCGGTTACGGCGAGGTGATCGCCGGCTTCAAGAAGAAGTACCCCGAGATCACCGTCAACGAGTTGAACCCCGACGCGGGTTCCGCGGACGAGGTCGAGGCCATCAAGGCCAACAAGGACAACAAGGGCCCGCAGGCGCCGGACGTCATCGACGTCGGCCTTGCCTTCGGTCCCTCGTCGAAGGCCGAAGGCCTGACGCAGCCCTACAAGGTGTCGACCTGGGACGAGATCCCGGACAGCATCAAGGATGCGGAAGGCCACTGGTACGGCGACTACTACGGCGTCATGTCGTATCTGGTGAACAAGGACCTGGTGCCGAACACGCCGGCCGACTGGTCCGACCTGATGAAGCCGGAATATGCCGGCCAGGTCGCGCTCGCGGGTGACCCGCGCGCCTCCAACCAGGCGATCCTCGCCGTTCTGTCGGCCGGCATGGCCGCCGGCGGCAAGGCGGGCAAGGAAGCCGGCGAGAAGGGTCTCGAGTACTTCGCCGGACTGAACAAGGCGGGCAACTTCGTTCCCGTCATCGGCAAGGCCGGCACGCTCGCCCAAGGCGCCACGCCGATCGTCGTCATGTGGGACTACAACGCGCTCGCCGCCAAGGACACGCTCGCCGGCAACCCGCCGGTCGAGGTCGTGGTGCCGAAGTCGGGCACGCTCGCCGGCGTCTACGTTCAGGCGATCAGCGCCTACGCGCCTCACCCGAACGCCGCCAAGCTGTGGATGGAGTACCTCTATTCCGACGAAGGCCAGCTCGGCTGGCTGAAGGGCTACTGCCACCCGGCCCGCTTCAACGCCATGGTCAAGGCCGGCAAGGTCCCGCAGGAACTCCTCGACAAGCTGCCGCCGGCGGCCTCCTACGAGGCGGCCTACTTCCCGACGCTCGACGAGGTCAACACGAACAAGGCAGCCGTGACCGGCGGCTGGGACGCCGTCGTGGGCGCCAACGTCCAGTAAACGGTCCTGAACCGTCGCCCGCCCGGTCAAGCCGGGCGGGCGATTCTTCGCCTGCAAAGGACCGTCGGGGATCGGGACCATGGCATCGGAGACGATTCGGACAGCCCCAGCGGCTTCACTGCGTAGCCGGCTGCCGGTCAACTGGCTCGGCCTGCTGCCGTTCGCGGCGTTCGCGCTGCTCTTCCTCATCCTGCCGACGATGAAGATCGTCATCGGCGCCTTCCAGACGCCGGACGGAAGCTTCACCTTCGCCAACGTCGCAAACCTCAATACGCCATCGATCCGCGCCGCCTACTGGATATCGATCCGCATCAGCGTCGCCTCCGCGCTGCTCGGCTGCGCGATCGGATTTGCCATGTCCGCCGCGGTCGTCCTGGGCGGTCTGCCGCGGGTCATCCGCGGGCCGCTGCTCACCTTTTCCGGAGTCGCCTCCAACTTCGCCGGCGTGCCGCTGGCCTTCGCCTTCCTCGCCACGCTCGGCCCGGTCGGCCTCGTCACGGTGTTCCTGCGCACGCAGCTCGGCATCGATCTCAGGCTGCTCGGCTTCAACCTTCTCTCCTTCTGGGGCCTGACGATCACCTACCTGTTCTTCCAGATCCCGCTGATGATCCTGATCATCACGCCGGCGCTGGACGGGCTGAAGCGCGAGTGGCGCGAGGCGGCCGAGGTTCTCGGCGCCACCGGCGTGCAATACTGGCGCATGGTGGCGCTACCGATCCTGTTCCCGTCGCTGCTCGGCACCTTCGCGCTGCTTTTCGCCAACGCCTTCGGCGCAGTGGCGACGGCGATCGCGCTGACCGGCTCGTCGCTGTCGATCGCACCGATCCTGCTGTTCGCCCAGATCCGCGGCGACGTGCTCGGCGATCCGCATCTCGGCTACGCGCTGGCCTTCGGCATGATCGTCATCACCGGCATCGCCAACGGCATCTACATCTGGCTGCGAGCCCGCTCGGAGAGGTGGCTCAAATGAGACGGCTCTGGGCCTGGGGCGCGCTCTTCCTCGGACTTCTCTACTTCGTCCTGCCGCTCATCGGCATGACCGAATTCAGCCTGAAGATGCGACGCGGCGAATATTCGTTCGACGCCTACGCCAAGGTGCTCGGCGATCCGCGGTTCCAGGAGACGTTCAGCTATTCGGTCGCGATGGCGCTGTTCACCATCGCCTTCGGCGTCCTGCTCGTCGTGCCGACGGCCTACTGGGTTCGGCTGAAGGTGCCGCGCGCGCGGCCCTGGATCGAATTCGTCACGCTCCTGCCGCTGGTCATCCCGGCGATCGTCATCGTGTTCGGGTACATCCGGCTCTACAACACGTCGAGCTGGCTGCCGCTGACGGGCACGGCGACGGGCACCAACGTGCTCCTGATGTTCGGCTACGCCACGCTCGCCCTTCCGTACATGTACCGGGCGGTCGACACGGGACTACGCACCATCGACGTCGCCACGCTCACCGAAGCGGCGCAATCGCTCGGCGCCGGCTGGGGAACCATCCTCGCCCGTATCATCCTGCCCAACGTGCTGGTCGCGGTGTTGTCGGGCGCCTTCCTGACCTTCGCCATCGTCATCGGCGAGTTCACCATGGCGGCGCTGCTCAACCGGCCGGCCTTCGGCCCGTACATGCAGCTGCTCGGCGCCAACCGCGCCTATGAACCGGCGGCGCTCGCGGTCATCTCGTTCTCCATCACCTGGCTCTGCATGGGCCTCATCCAGATCGTCTCGCGGCTCGCGCCCAAGCCGCCGAGCCAGCCGAACTGAAACGAGCGACGCCATGTCCGAATCCTTCCTGTCGATCCGCAGCGTGCGCAAGTCCTTCGGTGCGACGACCGTCGTCCAGGACTTCAACCTCGAGGTGGCGCCGGGCGAGTTCGTCTCCTTTCTCGGGCCATCGGGCTGCGGCAAGACAACCGTTCTGCGAATGGTCGCCGGCTTCGAGACGCCGACGTCGGGCGCCATCGTCGTCGCCGGCAAGGACGTCACCAGGCTGCGGCCGAACCAGCGCAACATCGGCATGGTGTTCCAGGCCTATGCCCTGTTTCCCAATCTGACGGTGGCGCAGAACGTCGGCTTTGGCCTCAAGGTCGCCGGCATGGGCAGGGCCGACATCGACGCACGCGTCAAGGAGATGCTGGCGCTGATCAAGCTGCCGGAGTTCGGCGACCGCTACCCCTACCAGCTGTCCGGCGGCCAGCAGCAGCGCGTCGCGCTCGCCCGGGCGCTGGCGCCCAAGCCCAAGCTGCTGCTCCTCGACGAACCGCTTTCGGCGCTCGACGCCAAGGTGCGGGTTTCGTTGCGCGACGAGATCCGCCTGATCCAGAAGAACCTCGGCATCACCACGATCTTCGTCACCCACGACCAGGAAGAGGCTCTGTCGATCTCCGACCGCATCGTCGTCATGTATGGCGGCAAGGCCGAACAGGTCGGCGCGCCCTTCGAGATCTACAACAGGCCCCAATCCAAGTTCGTCGCGAACTTCGTCGGCACGCTCAACGTGCTCGAGGGAACCGTCAGCGACGCGGCGGCGGGCAAGGTGGCGCTGGCCTCCGGCGAGATCGCGCTTCCCGGCCACCTCGGCGGAGCGCGCAACGGCGACGCCGTGTCGCTGGCACTGCGTCCCGAGGCGATCGCGCTGGGACAGCGCGCCGGCGCCGATACAAGACTCGCCGGCAAGATCGCCGACGTGCACTTCCTCGGCTCCGTCATCCGCGTCAAGGTGGCAGTCGGCGAGAGCATCGTCTCGCTCGACACGTTCAACAGCCCGAGCGCGCCGCCGCCCGAGATCGGCCAGCCGACGCAGATCAGCTTCTCGGCCTCCGACCTGCTCGTCCTGAGCTGACGCCGGTCCGGCGTCGCCGCCGCTCTTATAGCAAGAACTTATGGCTCGCGGATGCCTGCGGATTGGACGCCGGGTCCGGCCCGTCCTATCGTGGCTTCAGGAGATGCAGGCGGATCGCAGGCCGGCACGGAGAACACTCCGGCAATCGCCCGCGCCAGGAACCGGGAGGAACAGCCGTGACCGAACCGTGTTTTGACGTCGCCCATCTGGGGCACGTCGAGTTGTTGACCGACCGCTTCGAGGAGAGCCTCGACTTCTTCGTCGGGATCTACGGCCTCACCGAAAGCGGCCGCGACGAGAATTCGGCCTACCTGCGCGGCTGGGACGACTACGAATACCATTCGCTGAAGCTGACGCGCTCGACGACGACCGGCGTCGGCCATATCGGCTATCGCGCCTCGTCGCCCGAGGCGCTGGCCCGGCGCGTCGCCGTCATCGAGGCGATGGGCTGCGGGCTCGGCTGGACCGAGGGCGACGACGGGCACGGGCCGGCCTATCGCTTTAAAGACCCCGACGGCCACGTCTTCGAACTCTACTACGAGACGCGGCGCTACGTGGCGCCGCCCGAGGAACGGCCGGCGCTGAAGAACGTCGCCCAGCGCTTCCACGGCCGCGGCGCGGCGGTCAGGCGCATCGACCACCTCAACCTGCTCGCCCGCGACGTCCGCGTCATCCGCGACTTCATGACCAAGGCGCTCGGCAGCCGCGTCACCGAGCAGATCCTGCTCGATAACGGCCGGCTCGGCGGCTGCTGGTTCACAGTCAACAACAAGACCTACGACATCGCCTTCACCGAGGACCATTCCGGCGCCTCGGGGCGCTTCCACCATGTCACCTACGCGGTCGACAGCCGCGAGGCGGTGCTTCGCGCGGCGGACGTCTTCCTCGACGCAGGCGTGTTCATCGAGACAGGCCCGCACAAGCACGCCATTCAGGGCACGTTCTTCCTCTATGTCTACGAGCCGGCCGGCAACCGCATCGAGGTCGCCAATGCGGGGGCGCGCCTGATCCTGCAGCCCGACTGGGAGACCGTCACCTGGACGGAGACCGAGCGGAAAAAGGGTCAGGCGTGGGGGCTGAAGACGATCGAATCCTTCCACACCCACGGCACCCCGCCGGTGGCGGCGAAGCACTAGGAGGACGCGGCGATGGCAGGCAAGACCGCACTGGTCGTCAGCGCCCATTCGGCCGACTTCGTCTGGCGCGCCGGCGGCGCCATCGCGCTGCACGCGGCGCAAGGCGTCGGCGTCACCGTGGTGTGCCTCTCCTACGGCGAGCGCGGCGAGAGCGCAAAGCTGTGGCGCCAGCAGGGCATGACGCTGGACAAGGTGAAGAGCGAGCGGCAGAAGGAGGCGGAAGCCGCGGCCAGGGCGCTCGGCGTCGCCGACATCCAGTTCTGGGACCTCGGCGACTACCCGATCGAGCTCAGCCGGGAATCGCTGATCCGCCTGGCCGACCTCCATCGGCGCATCCATCCGGCGGTGGTGCTCACCCACTCGCGGGAGGATCCCTACAACCGCGACCACCCGCTGGTCAGCCAGTTCGCCCAGGAGGCCCGCATCGTCGCCCAGGCGCATGGGCACAATCCCGGCGAGACCGTGCTCGGCGCGCCGCCGGTGATGCTGTTCGAACCGCACCAGCCCGAACAGTGCCGCTGGATGCCCAACGTCCTGCTCGACATCACGCCGGTGTGGGAGAAGAAGCGCGCGGCGATCGAATGCATGGCCGGCCAGGAGCACCTGTGGGAGTACTACACCCGTGTAGCCCTGCAGCGCGGCGTTCAGGCGGCGCGCAACTCCGACAAGAAGATCACCTACGGCGAAGCCTACGAGGCGGTCTTCCCGCACGTCGTCGAGACGCTCCTGCCGACTGAGGGGCGGGGATGAGCGGACGAGGCAGGCTTCCGTCGCCGGGATTTCGGACGTGCGCCGCCGATCCGATGGGGGAGGTCGTACGATGCTGACGGGCGGATGCTACTGCGGCGCGGTGCGCTATGAAATCTCCGCGGCGCCCGTCATGTCGGCGCAATGCCACTGCCGGCCGTGCCAGTATTTCTCCGGCGGCGGACCCAACTACTTCATGCTGGTCCCGCCAGAGGGCTTTGCCTACGTGGCCGGAAACGCGGAGAGCTACACGCGTCCCGACCTGGAAAACGCCGTCACGCGCGAGTTCTGCCCGTCCTGCGGGACCCACCTGATCACGAGGAGGCCGGGTCTCAAGCAGATCGTCCTCAAGGCAGGCACGCTCGACGACCCGTCGGCCTATGGCCGGCCGAGGATGGCCATCTTCTGCGCCGAGATGGCGCCCTTCCATCTCATCCCGGACGGCGTCCCGGCATTCCAGGGCATGCCGGAGCGGCGATGACAGACGTCTTGAGGAAAAGCCGATGAGCGTGGTCGTGCAGAACATCGAGAGAGCTGCGCCGGAGACTGTCGCCGGACTCGCGGAATGCGGCGTCGCCACCGTGCACGAAGCCCAGGGCCGCACCGGCCTGCTCGGCTCGGCGCTCCGCCCGATCTGGGCCGGCGCGCAGGTCGCCGGCTCGGCCGTCACCATCTCGGCGCCGCCCGGCGACAACTGGATGGTGCATGTCGCGATCGAGCAGCTGAAGGTCGGCGACATCCTCGTGCTGGCGCCCACCAGCCCGTGCGAGGACGGCTATTTCGGCGATCTGCTCGCCACCTCGGCCATGGCGCGCGGCTGCGTCGGCCTGATCATCGACGCCGGCGTGCGCGACGTCCGCGACCTGACGAAGATGGGCTTCCCGGTCTGGTCGAAGGCGGTGTTCGCCCAGGGTACGGTCAAGGAGACGCCAGGCTCGGTCAACGTGCCGGTCGTCTGCGCCGGCGCGCTGGTCAATCCGGGCGACGTCATCGTCGCCGACGACGACGGCGTCTGCGTCGTGCGCCGCGGCGACGCCGAAAGGGTGCTGGCGGCGGCGCGCAAGCGCCTGGCCGCAGAGGAGGACAAGCGTCGGCGGCTGGCGGCCGGCGAACTCGGCCTCGACATCTACGATATGCGCGAGCGGCTCGCGGCGAAGGGCCTGAAATATGTCTGAAGCCGGTGTCCGCTGCATGTGGATGCGCGGCGGCACGTCGAAGGGCGGCTATTTCCTCGCCGAGGACCTGCCCGCCGAGCCGGCTGCGCGCGACGCGATCCTGCTGCGCGTCATGGGTTCGCCCGACGCGCGCCAGATCGACGGCCTCGGCGGCGGCGATCCGCTGACCTCGAAGGTCGCCGTGGTGCGCCGCTCGGTTCGGCCGGGCGTCGACGTCGACTATCTCTTCCTGCAGGTCTTCGTCGACCGCGCGATCGTCACGGACGCGCAGAACTGCGGCAACATCCTCGCCGGAGTCGGCCCCTTCGCCATCGAGCGCGGTCTCGTCGCCGCCGAGGGCGAGGAGACACCGGTGCGCATCTTCATGGAAAACACCGCCCAGGTCGCCGTCGCCACGGTGTCGACGCCGGGCGGCCGCGTCACCTATGCCGGCGATGCCCGCATCGACGGGGTGCCGGGTACGGCGGCACCGATCGACATCGTCTTCGAGGACACGGCCGGCTCGACCTGCGGGGCGCTGCTGCCCACCGGCAATGCGGTCGACAGGATCGGCGGCGTCGAGGCGACGCTGATCGACAACGGCATGCCCTGCGTCATCCTTTCAGCCGCGGATTTCGGGGTGCGGGGGGACGAAAGCCCGGCCGAACTCGACGCCGACATGGCGCTCAAGGCGCGGATCGAGGCGATCCGCCTCGAGGCAGGACCGCTGATGAACCTCGGCGACGTCGCGGCGAAGTCGGTGCCGAAGATGACGCTGGTCAGCCCGGCCGGCGCCGGCGGCTGCGTGTCGACACGCACCTTCATCCCGCACACCTGCCACGCGGCGATCGGCGTTCTCGGCGCCGTCAGCGTGGCCTCGGCCTGCCTGCTGCCGGAAGGACCGGCGGCGCGGCTGGCGAACGTACCGCAAGGCGAGCGAAAGGCGCTGTCGATCGAGCATCCGACCGGCGAATTCACCGTCATCGCCAGCCTCGACGCGAAGGGTGGACTGGCTTCGGCCGGCGTTCTCAGGACGGCGCGCAAGCTCTTCGACGGCGTTGTCTTCGCCTGAACCCGGCCATGATGCGGACCGCCCTCCGGGCGACTGCGTGCCGCATGGAAGTCCTGCGACGAATCAGGAATATGTTCCTCGGGGCGGCTCCCTCCAGCAAACAGGACGCCGCAATGACGACGAGACGAAAGAAACCCGAGCGGATGAACGAACGCGAGATCGAGGCGTTCGTGGCCGCCGCCGACCACTTCCACAGGGTCCTGGTCCGGCCGCTGATCTCGCCTTACGGCGAACAGTACCATGCGCTCGAGGCGCTCAACGCGGCGCTGATGCAGACGATCCTCGCCGTCGCCGGAAGGCCGGCGCCGTGGCTGTCGCGCTCGAGCTCGCCGCCGCGGAAATCCTGACGGCGGGACGAACCGGGCCGGCCGGTTTCATTCGGGGGCGGCCGGGCTTTCCTTTCCGGCGGCGGGATCGCCCTTTGCCGCGCCACGGCCGGCGGGAGGAGCGCCGCCCGGCAGGTCGAAGCCACGGGGAATGCGCGGAAGGTTCTCCTGGACGGCGCGATAGGCGACGTAGGCGACAGTGGCGAGAAGGGCGAGGCGAAGCATGGTGGTCTCCCGGATTTCGCATGAGAACGGGTGCCGCCGCTCCCGGTTCCGTCGCGAGCGGCAAGCCGGCGCAACCATCGTCTCCGCCGGTGGCCCAATCCGTGCGCGTCGCCGTTGCATTGCCAGCTAACGATCGCCGCGCTACTGGCAGGAAGGGCGGGGACCATCGTGAAGCTCGTCAGCTACAACATCCAGTACGGTTTCGGCGCAGACGGCCGCTACGATCTCGAACGCATCGCCGAGGTCGTGGCCGACGCCGACGTCATCGCGCTTCAGGAGGTCGAGCGGCACTGGCGGCGCACGGGCGAGGACGACCAGCCCGAAATCCTGGGCCGGCTCCTGCCCGACCATCACTGGGTCTACGGCCCCGCTTTCGACATGGACGCCAGCATCCGCCACGCCGGCGGTCGCCTCGTCAACCGCCGCCGTCAGTTCGGCACGATGCTGCTGTCGCGCCTGCCGATCGTCTGGTCGCGGCTCCACCTGTTGCCGATGCAGCGCATGGTCCGTCCGCTGAACACGCAGAACCCGGCGCTGGAATGCATGGTCCGCACGCCCTTCGGGCCGGTGCGCTTCTTCTCGCTGCACCTCGCCCATGTCGGTGCCGAGGAACGGCTGGAGCAGATCGATTTCCTCCTCGCCCGCCACCGCCGCGTCGGGCTGGAGGGCGGGCCGTGGAGCGGCGAGGACGACGAGCCGCACCGCGACTGGACCCATGGCGAGGCCGAACCGGAAGCGCCGCTCGCCGCGGTGCTGATGGGCGACTTCAACAGCGAGCCGGAGAGCGCCGAATACCGCCGACTGGTCGGCGGCCAGCCCTATCATGCCGGCGCCCGCTATCTCGACGGCTTCGTCGATGCGGCGATCGCCGCCGGCCACGCGGCCGACGCGTTCCACACGCATGTGCGCACCGTCGGCGGCCGGATCGAGAAGCGCCGGCTCGACTACTGCTTCGTCGGCGCGCCGATCGCCGACCGGGTGCGCGGCTTCCGCGTCGACCATGCCGCCATCGCTTCCGACCATTTTCCGGTGTTCGTCGACATAGACCTCGATCGTCCGGCGGGCACCTGACGTGACGAGGTTCCCGGCATGACCGCGGCCGTCTTTCTCGCCGTGCTCGCGGCCGCGGCGATGCACGCCGTCTGGAACGCACTGATCAAGGTCCGTCTCGACCGCTTCGCCTCGATCCAGCTGATGACGATCGGCATGGGCGTCGCCGCACTGCCCCTCGTCGCCTTCGTCGAGGTGCCCCAGGGTCGTGTCTGGCTGTGGATCGCGGCCTCGGTCGCAATGCATACCGGTTACCGCCTGTTCCTCGTCAAGGCCTACGAGAACGGCGACCTCGCCCAGACCTATCCGCTGGCGCGGGGGACGGCGCCGCTGCTGACCACGCTGGGTGCGGCGGTGTTCCTGCTCGAGGTGCCCGAGCCGATCGCCGTTCTCGGCATCCTGCTGCTTTCCGCGGGTACGCTGCTGATGTCGTTCCGCGGCGGCTCGCCGACCGGGGCGGTCGGCGGGCGCGCCGTCGCCTACGCCCTCACCACCTCGCTGTTCGTCAGCGGCTATACGCTGACCGACGGCTCCGGGGCGAGGCTGGCGGCGACTGCGTCGAGTTACGCCGTCTGGCTGTTCGCTACCGATGCCGCATGGACGCTCGTCCTCGTGCTTTTCCTGCGCGGCCGCGCCATCGTGCCGACCATGCTTGGCGAATGGAAGGCGGGGCTCTTCACCGGCGCGCTCGCCGCTGCGGCCTACTGGATCGCCATGTGGGCCATGACGCAGGCGCCGATCGCTTCGGTCGCGGCGCTGCGCGAATCCTCCATCCTGTTCGCCCTGGTGATCTCGGTCGTGGCGCTGCGCGAACCCGTCACCACCTGGCGTATCGTCTCGGCGATCGCGATCGTCGCCGGCGTTGTCGCGCTCAGGCTCGGATGAGCGGCCGCTGACCAAGGGCCGCCGGCTGGTGCGCTAGCGACCCCAGAAGGTCGGGGTGAAGACGACGAAGACGGCGAGGATTTCCAGCCGCCCGATCAGCATGAGGCCCGAGCAGATCCATTTCGCCGCGTCGGGCAGTGTGGCGAAGTTGCCGGCGGGACCGATGATGTCGCCAAGGCCGGGGCCGACATTGGTCAGGGCCGTCAATGCGCCGGTGGTCGCCGTGACGAGGTCCAGCCCCGTCGCACCGAGCAGGATGGTGCCGATCGCCCAGATGACGAAGAACGCGGCGATGAACAGCACGACGGCGCGCTGGGTTTCGGGATCGACCGTGCGGTCGCCGTAGCGAACCGGCAGGACCTGGCTCGGATAGATCAGCCGCCGCAAACCGTTGGCGAGCAGTTCGAACAGGATCAGGAAGCGGTAGGCCTTGATCGCGCCCGTGGTCGAACCGGAGCAGCCGCCGAGGAAGGTGGCGATGAAGGCGCAGGCGACCGCGAACGGACCCCACTGGTTGTAGTCGTCGCTGGCGAAGCCGGTCGTCGTGATCACCGAGACGAAGTTGAACGTCGAGTGGGTGAGCGCCTCGAAGAAGGGCACGTCCGCCCTGACGCGCAGATAGATGGCTATGGCGACGGAGAAGACGACGGCGTAGCCGGCGAAGACCCGGATCTGCGGGTCGCGCAGCGCGTCGAGCCGGCCGCGAAGGGCAAACAGCATCATGATCGAGAACGGAAGCGACCCGATGAACATGAAGATCGTGCCGATCCACAGGATCGCCGGACGGTCGGCATATGCGCCGAATGAGGCGTCGTGGGTGGAGAAGCCGCCGGTGGCGAGCGTCGCCATCGCGTGGTTGACTGCGTCGAAGCCGTCCATGCCGGCGGCCGCATAGAGCAGGGCGCAGGCGAGCACCAGTCCGCTGTAGATGCCGATCAGGGCCAGCGCGAAGGTCTGGAAGCGTTCGAACGGCTTGTCCTCGATGTCGGAGGACTCGATCTTGAAGTAGGAAACGCCGCCGATGTTGAGGAAGGGCAGCAGGAAAAGGCCGACGGCGATGACGCCGAGGCCGCCGAGATAGTTGAGCAGCGACCGCCAGAGCAGGAGCCCCGGCGGCAGGTCGTCGAGACCACTGATCACGGTCGATCCGGTCGTCGTGATGCCCGAAACCGATTCGAAGATCGCGTCGGTGAGGCTCATCTCCAGCGACGAGGCCATGAACGGCACGGCGCCGGCGACCGCCAGCGTCAGCCACAGCATGTTGACGAGCAGAAAGCCGAAGCGGGTCGTCGCCTGCGGGGGCCGGCCTTGCGTGGCGAGCGCCACTGCCATCGAGAGGCCGCCGAGGAACAGCGCCGAGAAGGCGAAGACCTGCCAGTCGGCATTCCCCGTGGCGAGGTCGACCACAGCGGGAACGAGCATCGCGAGCGCGAGATACAGGGCGAAGATGGAGGCGATGTGGATCGCCGCGCGAAAAGCGCTTCTGTTCATGGATCGACGGTCCGCGACCGTCCCCCTGCTCGCCATGGCCAGCGTACGAGGCCCTACGCCGGGGCGCGTCATAGCGCGGATTTGCGTTGCGGCATAGCCCGATCCGCGCGGACCGTGAGCGGGATCCGCGAACGGCCGGCATTGCGACCGAACCGTCTGTTCAACCCCTGAGTGCTAACATTGAGACACCCGCGCTGATATCGTGGCGGCGCTTTGGGGGGGGCAAACCATGCAGATCACGGTATGTGAAGAGACGACGCGCGAGCGCGCCGACCGGGCCGAACTGTTGATCACGGTGAAGGGCGAGCCGGCAGCATTGATGATCCTCGCCCTCGAATCCGCCGACCGCGACGCGGAAGGTCTCGCCGGTTCCGTGCGCGAGCAACTGTGCGATCTCGTCGACCGCCTGGACGACTGGATCCGCAGCGACGGACGCATCATCGTGTCGCGGGGCGCATCTCCTTGTCATGAGCGCCGCCGCCTCGTCGCGACCCTGGAGTGGGCGCAGGACGCGTAGGGCTGGTTTCGCCACATCCTGCTCAGCCACTGCGTGGCCTCAGCGATCGGGCGACCGGTCCGCCGCTGCCTTTGCGCCGCCGAACAGGTCGGGTCGTCGCTCCTTCAGCGCAAGCACGAGCGTGAACGTCTTCATGTCGACGAGCGTGCCGGCTCGAGCCCGCGACCACAGCTCGTCGAGATCCAGTTCGACGACCTCGATGTCCTCGTGTTCCTCGACAATGCCGCCTCCGGCGGCCACGCGGTCGTCGGCGCCGTACTCGGCGAGGAACAGCCCCATCCGCTCGGTGGTGATGCCTGGCGAGGTCCAGACCGTGGCGACATGGGAGACGTCGCGAAGGCGGAGCCCTGTCTCCTCCAGCGCCTCGCGCGCCGCGGTATCTTCATAGGACCCCGAATCGACCAGGCCGGCCGGCGCCTCCAGCGACATGCCGTCGCCGCCGGCGAGCAGCATCGGGCCGCGCAGCAGGCGAACCAGCATCGCCTTGCCTCGCTCGGGATCGAAGGGAAGCACCGCCGCGGCGTTGCCGTGGTCCTCGACCTCGCGGAAATAGGCCTCGCCGCCGTCCGCTATCGTCAGGCGCAGCAGCGTCGTCCAGCCGCGATAAAGAACCTTATTCTCGACAATCGTCGCCATCGGTCGTCTCCCGTCCGCGCCGCCGCCGGGTGGCCGCCGCGGCCGGCGAAGGAGTTTGATCTGAAGGTGCCGAAAATCAAAGAGGGGGGCGGATGGTGG
>CALFXR010000205.1 GCA_937958475.1 uncultured Mesorhizobium sp.
CCCCATGGGCCTGATCAACGAAATCGACTACGGCACCCCCGCCTCGAAGGCCGAGAAACAGGTGACGCTCACCGTCGACGGCTTCACCGTCACGGTTCCCGCGGGCACCTCGATCATGCGCGCCTCGATGGAGGCGGGCATCGCCATCCCGAAGCTCTGCGCCACCGACATGGTCGACGCCTTCGGTTCCTGCCGGCTCTGCCTGGTGGAGATCGAGGGTCGCAACGGCACGCCCTCGTCCTGCACGACGCCGGTGGCGCCGGGCATGGTGGTGAGGACGCAGACGAACCGGCTGAAGGACATCCGCCGCGGCGTCATGGAGCTCTACATCTCCGACCATCCGCTCGACTGCCTGACCTGCGCCGCCAACGGCGACTGCGAGTTGCAGGACATGGCTGGTGCCGTCGGACTGCGCGACGTTCGCTACGGCTACGAGGGCGACAACCATGTCTTCGCCAAGAGCCGGAACGCCCTGTCGGACGGCGTCGCCAACATGCGCTGGATGCCGAAGGACGAATCGAACCCCTACTTCACCTACGATCCGTCGAAGTGCATCGTCTGCTCGCGCTGCGTGCGGGCCTGCGAGGAGGTGCAGGGCACGTTCGCGCTGACCATCGAGGGCCGCGGCTTCGACAGCCGCGTTTCGCCCGGCATGCACCAGCTGTTCCTCGACAGCGAATGCGTATCGTGCGGCGCCTGCGTGCAGGCCTGCCCGACGGCGACGCTGACCGAGAAGTCGGTCATCGAGATCGGCCAACCGGAGCATTCGGTGGTGACGACCTGCGCCTATTGCGGCGTCGGCTGCTCGTTCAAGGCGGAGATGCGCGGCGACGAGCTGGTGCGCATGGTGCCGTGGAAGGACGGCAAGGCCAATCGCGGCCATAGCTGCGTCAAGGGCCGCTTCGCCTACGGCTATGCCACGCACAAGGAGCGCATCCTCTCGCCCATGGTGCGCGAGAAGATTTCCGACCCGTGGCGCGAGGTGACCTGGGACGAGGCGTTCGCCCACGTGGCGAAGGAATTCCGCCGCATCCAGTACCAGTACGGCAAGGGCTCGATCGGCGGCATCACCTCGTCGCGCTGCACCAACGAGGAGACCTACCTCGTGCAGAAGCTGATCCGCCAGGGCTTCGGCAACAACAATGTCGACACCTGCGCCCGCGTCTGCCACTCGCCGACCGGCTACGGGCTCGGCCAGACCTACGGCACCTCGGCCGGCACGCAGGACTTCGATTCGGTCGAGGACTCGGACGTCATCGTGGTGATCGGCGCCAACCCGTCCGCCGCGCACCCGGTGTTCGCCTCGCGCATGAAGAAGCGCATCCGCCAGGGGGCGAAGCTGATCGTGCTCGACCCGCGGCGGACCGAGACGGTGAGTTCGGTGCACGCCAAGGCCGACTACCATCTCGCGCTGAAGCCGGGCACCAACGTCGCCGTGGTCACCGCGCTGGCGCACGTCATCGTCACCGAGGGCCTGTTCGCCGAGGCCTTCATCCGCGAGCGCTGCGACTGGTCGGAATTCGAGGACTGGGCGGCCTTCGTCGCCGAGCCGCAGCATTCGCCCGAGGCGGTGGAGAAGATCTCCGGCGTGCCGGCGGAAACGATCCGCGGCGCGGCGCGGCTCTACGCGACCGGCGGCAACGGCGCCATCTATTACGGCCTCGGCGTCACCGAACACAGCCAGGGCTCGACCACCGTCATGGCGATCGCCAACCTCGCCATGGCCACCGGCAACATCGGCCGGCGCGGCGTCGGCGTGAACCCGCTGCGCGGCCAGAACAACGTGCAGGGCTCGTGCGACATGGGCTCGTTCCCGCACGAATTCCCCGGCTACCGCCATGTCGCCACCGACGCGGTGCGCGACATCTTCGAGAAGCTGTGGGGCGTGACGCTGGACAACGAGCCGGGCCTGCGCATTCCCAACATGCTCGACGCGGCGGTCGAGGGCACGTTCAAGGGCATCTACATCCAGGGCGAGGACATCTTGCAGTCGGACCCCGACACGCACCACGTGTCGGCGGGCCTCGCGGCCATGGAGTGCGTGGTCGTCCACGACCTCTTCCTCAACGAGACGGCGAACTATGCCCACGTCTTCCTGCCGGGCTCGACCTTCCTGGAGAAGGACGGCACGTTCACCAATGCCGAGCGGCGCATCAACCGCGTGCGC
Organism: uncultured Mesorhizobium sp.; assembly: GCA_937958475.1. Classification (GTDB taxonomy): domain Bacteria; phylum Pseudomonadota; class Alphaproteobacteria; order Rhizobiales; family Rhizobiaceae; genus DUSC01. The sequence goes on from CALFXR010000205.1 coordinate 2,168, forward strand.
AAGGTGATGGCGCCGCGGAACGGGCTGGCCGACTGGGAGGTGACGCAGCGCCTCGCCCAGGCGATGGGGCATGCGTGGAACTACACGCATCCCTCGCAGGTGATGGACGAGATCGCCATGACGACGCCGTCGTTCCAGCGGGTCTCCTACGACCTGCTCGACGCGATGGGCTCGGTGCAATGGCCGTGCAACGACAAGGCGCCGGAAGGCACGCCGATCATGCATGTCGGCGGCTTCGTGCGCGGCAAGGGCAAGTTCATCCGCACCGAATATGTCGCGACCGACGAGAAGACCGGACCGCGCTTCCCGCTGCTGCTGACGACGGGCCGCATCCTGTCGCAGTACAATGTCGGCGCGCAGACGCGGCGCACCGAAAACGTGGTGTGGCATGCCGAGGACGTGCTTGAGATCCACCCCCACGACGCCGAGCAGCGCGGCGTGCGCCACGGCGACTGGGTCAGGCTGAAGAGCCGCGCCGGCGAGACGACGCTGCGCGCCGAGATCACCGACCGGGTGTCGCCCGGCGTGGTCTACACCACCTTCCACCACCCCGACACGCAGGCGAACGTGGTCACCACCGACTTCTCCGACTGGGCGACCAACTGCCCGGAGTACAAGGTGACAGCCGTGCAGGTTTCCCCGTCCAACGGCCCGAGCGAGTGGCAGGAGGAATACGAGGAACTGTCGAAGCGCTCGCGGCGCATCGAGGGGCACATGGAGGCGGCGGAGTGAGGAGAGGCACCGCCTGCTCCCTCCCCCTCGAGGGGAGGGTGGCCGGCCGGAGGCCGGTCGGGTGGGGTAGCCTCCATCTGTGCGACGCGTTTATCGACCGACGAGCATGGCCTTTGCGACCCCACCCGACTCGCTTCGCGAGCCACCCTCCCCTCAAGGGGGAGGGATGCCGGTGACGCACCGCGCTCCCCTCACCTCGACCTCGCGCATCGCCCGCCGTGTCGGCGGCACGAGTGCGGCAACGCGAACCGTGCCGGAGGAGACGCCGGTGGCGCTTTCCTTCGCAGGCACGACGCATGCGGTGATGATGGCTTCGCCCTCGGATCTCGAGGATTTCGCGCTCGGCTTCTGCCTGACCGAAGGCATCGTCGGCGCTGCCGACGAGATCGCCACCATCGCGGTCGAGGACCACGGGCCGGGGATCGACGTGCAGATTTCGTTGAAGGACGCCGCCAACACGCGCTTCGAGGCACGGCGGCGGCGGCTCGCCGGACCGGTCGGCTGCGGGCTGTGCGGCATCGAGTCGATCGAGGAGGCGATGCGCTCGGTCGACAGCGTCGCCGGCGCGTCGCTCGCCCTCGATGCAGCCGACATCGCAAGCGCCGTGCGGCTGCTGGCCAAGGCGCAGCCGATGCATGCCGAGACCGGCGCGGTTCATGCGGCGGGCTTCTACGTGACCGGCAAGGGCATCGTCGCGGTCCGCGAGGATGTCGGCCGGCACAATGCGCTGGACAAGCTCGCCGGCGCACTGGCGAAGGCCGGCATCGACGGGGCGACCGGCGCCGTCGTCGTCACCTCGCGCGTCTCGGTGGAGATGGTGCAGAAGGCCGCCGCGATCGGCGCAGCCGTGCTGATCGCCGTCTCGGCGCCGACAGCGCTCGCCATCCGCACGGCCGAGGAGGCCGGCATGACCCTCGTGGCGCTGGCGCGCGGCGAGGAATTCGATATCTTCACGCGGCCAGACCGCGTCGCCACCGAAGGAAGCCGCCATGTCGCCTGACGCCGCCGAACAGCATCGCGCCGCGATCCTCGCCAAGCACGCCCGCATGGCCAACCAGATCGCCACCTTCTTCGCCTCGAAGCCGCGCGAGGAAGGCATTGCCGGGGTGGCCGAGCACATCAACAAGTTCTGGGAGCCGCGCATGCGCCGTCATTTGTTCGAGCTCGTCGACGGCGGCGGCGAAGGCCTGCACGAGCTGGTGATGGCCGCGGTGCCGACCATCCGTCGGCCGGCGGAGGAAGTCCGCCCGGCTGGAGCAGCACACGGCGCGCCGGCACCTGCCGCCTGACCCGCTTCGACGACCGGAAACGAAAAGGCCCCGCGTCGCGGCCAGCTATACCACGCAGTGGGACACCATCCGCGGTAGTGTCTGGAACGCTTTCCCGGCAGCGCCTATGTTACTGCCAAGCCGATACATCGCATCATGAGGAGACGCGCCATGGCGGGCAGGCAGCATACAGTCGATCTCGACCCCTCCACCTATGCCGCTGCAAAGCAGATGGCCGAGCGTGAGCGCGTTTCGATCGAGGCCCTGCTTGGCAGCCTTGTGCGCCATCGGGCGGAGTACATGGACAGCTTCGAGCAGATTGGCGAAGGGGATCGATTCAGTCTTGCCGATTGGGAGATGGACCGGGTTCCCGGTGAATCCGACGAAGACTACGAGACTCGGCTCAACCTCTTCCGATGACTGATCGCGATGCGCCGCCGCTGCGGCCAGGCGACTTCGTCTGGACGAACTTTCCGTTCCAAAGCGACCCTGATCGGCCCGGCCCAATCCGGCATATCGCCTGCGTAATCGCCACATTTTCTCGGCGCGGAGCTTCGCGCGCAACGAACGCGCCGACAGGTGAAAATGGTCTTGTTGTCGGCGTGTATACGTCGTCTCAGGTCCGGAAGTTCGGCGATGCCTTGCCTGTCGGGGTCGTTCAAGTGGGCGCCAGCAGGGCATCGAAGGCCGGGGAACAGAAGCCGTTCTTCATCGACACGCGAGTACGCGCGTTCCTTCCCTTCGACAGCCGTTTCTTCCCCCTGATGGAACTGAGGAACCACGGCCTCGTCGGCCGAGCCGATCAGACGCTGTTCCGAGAGATCGTGAAGGCCTACGGCGACATCAATCAGCGCCGTGCCGAACTGATCGTGAATGTCGGGCCTTTTCGACCGAGATAGATGAATACGCGTTCAAGTCGCGCCTGTGTGAAGCGCCTTCGCTGAAGCCGTTCCACATATCGGCGAAGGCCCCGACGTCGCGGGGCCTTCCGGCATTCTTCGGCGGGCCGGCGCCTCAGGCGTTGGCGGCGATCAGTGCCTGTTCCAGCTTGGCGAGGCCTTCGTCGAGCACGTCGTCCTGGACGGTGAGCGGCACCAGGACGCGGATCGTGTTGCCGTGGACGCCGCAGGAGAGCAGCACCAGGCCGTCGGCGATGGCCGCCTGGGTGACGCGCTTGGTGGCGTCGGCGTCGGGCTCGCCGGAGCCGCGCTTCCTGACGATGTCGAAGGCGACCATGGCGCCGGGGCCGCGCACGGCGGCGATCGGAACCGTGTCGTTGCGCTGCGAGGCCTTGACCACGGCGGCCTTGATCCTGGCGCCGACGGTCTCGGCGCGTTCGAGCAGCTTCTCCTCCGCGATGACGTCGAGCACGGCGAGAGCCGCCGCGCAGGCGATCGGGCTGCCGGCATAGGTGCCGCCGAGGCCGCCCGGCTCCGCCGCTTCCATGATCGCGGCCTTGCCGATGACGCCCGAAAGCGGGAAGCCGCCGGCGAGCGACTTGGCGACGGTGATCATGTCGGGCTCGACGCCGGAGACCTCGATGCCGAACATCTTGCCGGTGCGGGCGAAGCCGGTCTGGATCTCGTCGGCGATCATGACGATGCCGTTGGTGTCGCAGATCTGGCGGATCGCCTCGAGCAGCTCGACCGGGGCGGGGTGGAAGCCGCCCTCGCCCTGGACCGGCTCGATGATCATCGCGGCGACCTGGCCCGGCTCGATGTCGGCGCGGAACAGGAATTCGAGCGCGCGCAGCGTGTCGGCGACGGTGACGCCGTTGTCGGGCGTCGGGAACGGCAGGTGGTAGATGCCGGGCACACCGAGGCCGAACTTCTTGCGGTAGGGCGCGACCTTGCCGGTAAGCGACATGGTCAGCGCCGTGCGGCCGTGGAAGGCGCCGGTAAACGCGATGACGCCCGGCCGGCCGGTCGCGGCGCGCGCCATCTTGACGGCGTTCTCGACCGCCTCGGCGCCGGTCGAGAAGAAGATGGTCTTGGCCTCGCCCTTGAACGGCGCCAGCGCGTTGAGGCGCTCGGCGAGCAGCACGTACTGCTCGTAGGGCAGGACCTGGAAGCAGGTGTGGGTGAAGCGGTCGAGCTGGTCCTTGACCGCGGCGATCACCTTGGGATGGCGGTGGCCGGTGTTGAGCACGGCGATGCCGCCGGCGAAGTCGATGTAGCGCTTGCCCTCGACGTCCCAGACTTCGGAATTCTCCGCACGGTCGGCGTAGACGGCGAAGGCGTTGCCGACGCCGCGCGGGACGGCGGCGACGCGGCGGGACTGAAGCGGTGCATTGGCGTTCATGATCGTTTCCTCACTTGATTGCTCTTCTCGTACACTTTTTGCTTCGGCCGACATTGATCCTGGGCAAGGACGGATTGAGAGCCAGCCT
>CALFXR010000206.1 GCA_937958475.1 uncultured Mesorhizobium sp.
CGCCACGGCATCAACAACGCCTTCCTGCCGATGGCCTACGCCGCCGGCATGACCAGCGCCATCATGAACCCGGTGGCGCTGCCTGTCGGGCCGAAGAAGATCGCCGAGAAGAAGGCGGAGATCGAGGCGGCCGGCATCGTCCTGCCGCCGGATCTCGATGACGAGACGTTCTGCAGGCTGTTCGGCCTCGGCTCGACCAAGTCGCGCCCCGGCAAGGAGATGGAGGCGATCCGCGCCGCCAACTTCCTGCTCAACCAGGACGCCGGCGGCGCCGCCTGGATCGCCTTCAACCGCGAGCCCGGCGCGGCGCCGCGCGGCCGCAACCGCGAGGGTCGCCGCACGCGAGGGTAGCGGAGCGTCCTTCGAGGCTCGCTTCGCTCGCACCTCAGGATGACGAAGGACGCATGACAGCATGACCACCCCCCACGACCCCCTCGTCCTGTTCATGCCATCGGGGAAGCGCGGGCGCTTTCCCGTCGGAACGCCCGTGCTCGACGCCGCGCGCCAGCTCGGCGTCTACGTCGAAAGCGTATGCGGCGGCCGCGCCACCTGCGGGCGCTGCCAGATCGAGGTGCAGGAAGGCAATTTCGCCAAGCACAAGATCGTCTCCTCGCTCGACCACATCTCGCCGAAGGGTCCCAAGGAGGAGCGCTACGAGCGCGTGCGCGGCCTGCCCGAGGGCCGGCGTCTCTCCTGCTCGGCGACCATCCAGGGCGACCTCGTCGTCGACGTGCCGCAGGACACGGTGATCAACGCCCAGGTGGTCAGGAAGGGCGCCACCGACCGCCACATCGAGCGCAACGCCGCCATTCAGCTCTGCTATGTCGAGGTCGAGCAGCCGGACATGCACAAGCCGCTCGGCGACCTCGACCGGCTGAAGGTGGTGCTCGAGAAGGACTGGGGCTGGAAGGACCTGCTCGTCGCGCCCTACCTGATCCCGCAGGTGCAGAAGGTTCTGCGCACCGCCCTGCCCGACCAGCCGGAAGTCTCGGAAGGCAAGTGGGGGGTGACGGCGGTCGTCCACCGCGACATGGATTCGTCGCGTCCCTTCATCGTCGCGCTCTATCCCGGCCTGAAGAACGAGGCCTATGGGATCGCCTGCGACATCGGCTCGACGACGATCGCCATGCACCTCGTCTCGCTGCTGTCGGGCCGCATCGTCGCGTCCTCGGGCACGTCCAACCCGCAGATCCGCTTCGGCGAGGATCTGATGAGCCGCGTCTCCTACGTGATGATGAATCCCGAGGGCCGCGAGGCGATGACCAGGGCGGTGCGCGATGCGGTGAACGGGCTGATCGGCAAGGTCTGCGCCGAGGGCGGCGTCGACCGCCACGACATCTTCGACTGCGTCTTCGTCGGCAACCCGATCATGCACCACCTCTTCCTCGGCATCGACCCGACGGAACTCGGCCAGGCGCCGTTCGCGCTCGCCGTGTCGGGGGCGCTGCAGTACTGGGCGAGCGAGATCGGGATCGAGGTGAGCCAGGGCGCGCGCCTCTATATGCTGCCCTGCATCGCCGGCCACGTCGGCGCCGACGCCGCAGCCGCGACGCTTTCGGAAGGTCCCTACCGCCAGGACCGCATGATGCTCCTGGTCGACGTCGGCACCAATGCCGAGATCGTGCTCGGCAACCGCCAGCGTGTCGTCGCGGCTTCCTCGCCCACCGGTCCGGCCTTCGAAGGCGCTGAGATCTCGTCCGGCCAGCGCGCCGCGCCGGGTGCCATCGAGCGCATCCGAATCGACCCGCAGACATTCGAGCCCCGCTACCGCGTGATAGGTACCGAGCAGTGGTCCGACGAGGAGGGCTTCCAGGAAGCGTCCTGGAAGACCGGCGTGACCGGCATCTGCGGCTCCGCGATCATCGAGGTCGTCGCCGAGATGTATCTCGCGGGCATCATCTCGGAAGACGGCGTTATCGACGGGACGCTCGCGGGCCGATCGTCCCGCATCATCCCGAACGGACGCACATGGTCCTACCTGCTGCGCGAGGGACGCGAGGGCGAACCGCGCATCACCGTCACCCAGAACGACATCCGCGCCATCCAGCTGGCCAAGGCCGCGCTCTACGCAGGCGTCAAGCTGCTGATGGAAAAGCAGGGCGTGGAAACCGTCGACACGATCCGCTTCGCCGGCGCCTTCGGCTCCTTCATCGACCCGAAATACGCGATGGTGCTGGGCCTCATTCCCGACTGCGAGCTGGACGAGGTGAAGGCCGTCGGCAACGCGGCCGGCACCGGCGCGCTGATGGCGCTGCTCAACCGCGACCATCGCCGCGAGATCGAGCAGACGGTCAAGCGCATCGAGAAGATCGAGACGGCGCTGGAACCGCATTTCCAGCAGCTGTTCATCGACGCCATGGCGATGCCCAACAAGGTCGACCCGTTCCCGAAGCTCTCCGCTGCCGTCAAGTTGCCGCCGCGCAAGGCGGTAAGCGAGGAGAGCAGCGCCGACGCGGGGCCGCGCCGGCGTTCGCGCGAGGAGCGCGCGGCTCGACGGGTCAGGAGCCCGGATCAACCGGGCGAAATGTAGGATTCCGCCGGCCGCCGCGGTCGCGGCCGCAAAGCACGACCATCCGCGTTTCGGCCTTGTTACGCCGCCGATACCTGTTTGGCGACGTCGCGCGATCCGCCAGATACACAGCCGCGCTATCAGCCCTGCCGTGGCGCTTCCACCCGCAGCCGATGGGGCCGGTCCCGGGCGCGCCGAGCGAAGGCGTCCCGTCCGACGATCCGTCCGGGGCGGCCTTTCCGCCAACCTTCCCTTCGCCGAGCGCGCCGTCCCTGCGGCGGAGGCCGGCTGCCGCTCGCGGAGGGAAGGCTTGCGGCCGTTCACGTCCGCATGACCGAGCGCCGGAGGGTCTTGACCTCGCGGCCGCAGGGACTCACCTTTGTTAGCCGGGGGTTAAGTCGTCGCGTCGTTGCAGAGTCCTGCCATGCCGAGCCTGAAGAGCCATCTCGTCTCCCTGGTCCTGAAGCACAGCCGCAAGAAGGCTTTCGCAAGCCCGGAAGGGCTGCACCGATGGATCGCCCGTTCGCGGCGTATGCAGACGCACCGCCCGCCGCCCCGCCATGCCGCTCGGCTCCGGATCTCCGAGCGCGAGGTCCACGGCTTCCCGGTCTACGAGGTAGCCCCGCGCCACCGCCCGGCCGCAGGCAAGCGGATTCTCTACCTGCACGGCGGCGCCTATGTCTTTGAAATCACGCCGTATCACTGGGCCCTTGTCGCCGAGCTCGCCGAGCGCCTCGACGCGCATGTGACGGTGCCGATCTACCCGATCGCGCCGGAGCACGACATCCACGCCATGTTCTCCATGGTGCACGCGGTATACGAGGACGTGCTCGACGAAACGCCGGCCGAGGACGTGGTCTTCGTCGGCGATTCGGCCGGAGGCAACATGGCTGTGGTGCTCACCATGATGGCGGCGGAGGCCGGCCTGGCGACGCCGTCGCGCCACGTCCTCATCTCGCCCGGGCTCGACATGAGCCTCAGCAACCCGTTGACTCACGAAGCCGAGCGGCTCGATCCTTGGCTCGGCATTCCCGGCGGGCTGGAGGCGATCCGCCTCTATGCCCCTGGCATGGACCGCACCGACTGGCGCATCAGCCCGATCTTCGGCGACCTGTCGGTGCTGCCGCGCACGCTGCTGCTTGCCGGCTCGCGCGACATGCTCACCCCCGACAGCCTCGTCTTCGCCGACAAGGCGCGCGCCGCGGGCGTCGACGTCGAGGTGCTGCACGGCGAAGGCATGATCCACGTCTGGCCGCTGATCGACATGCCGGAAGCCCGTCGCGCGCGGGACCGGATCGTGGCGTTCCTGCGCGACCAGCCACCGCCGTCGGCCACGGCCGCCGCGCGGCCAGCCGCGCCCTTCGCGCGGCTCGGCTTTAGAACCGCCCCTTCTCCCTGAACAGCTCGAAGGTGGCGCGGATGTGGTCGGCGGCCGCCTTGACCGGCGCGCTCGCCTCCGGCGCCACGATCATGGCGAGGCTGTAGTTGCCCATCTCGGGCAGCCCGTCTGCCGTCGTCAGTTCCACCATATCCTCGCCGAGGAACGACTTCGGCAGCGGCGCCACGGCGAGGTCGGCGAGGATCGCCGCGCGTTGACCGGCGGTGTGTGCGCTCATGTAGGCGACGCGATAGTTGCGGCCGTCGCGGCCGAGCGCGTCGAGCGCGTTGGCCCGCCAGGCGCAGCCTTCTTCCCAGATCGAAACGGGAAGCGGTTCACGCAGGTGGGCGCAGCCGCCCTTGGCGCCGGCCCAGACGATCGGCTCGGTCATCAGCACTTCGGAGCCCTCGAGGCTCACCTTCACCGAGTTGGTCAGCAGCGTGATGTCGAGCGCTCGGTCGTCCATCCGGCGCCTCAGGTTGACGCTCTGGTCGATGACCACGTCGACGGCGATCGAAGGATGCGACTGGGCGAAACGCTTCAGCACGTGCGGCAGGATGCGCTCGCCGAAATCGTCGGGCGAACCGAGGCGCACGACGCCGGTGATGTCGGGGATGATGAACTTCGATACCGCCTCGCGGTTGATCGCGAGCAAGCGCCGCGCGTAGCCGAGCAGCATCTCGCCGTCGGTAGTCAGCGACACCGACCGCGCGTCGCGCGAGAACACCGGGCAGCCGAGCACGTCTTCCAGCTTCTTGATCTGCATCGACACCGCCGAAGGCGTGCGAAACACGGCGTTGGCCGCGGCGGTGAAGCTGCCGGTCTCGGCGATTGCGACAAAGGTACGCAGAACGTCGAGCTCGAGCAGCGGAAGGGGATGGTTGAGGGGGGCCGTCATCGCGACTGTCTTTCAATTTTCTTGATTTAGATGATCATTCCATTTCGTTTGATTGAACATCAGAGCGGCGCGATAGTCAACCTGCACGGACCGGATCGAGGCCGGTCTACCGACAGGAGAACGATCATGACCCTCTATTCGACACTCTCCCGCGTCGCCGCCGATTGGCGCGACGCCCGTTCCGCAGCCCGCACGCGCCGGATCATCGCCTCGCTTCCCGCCGAGGTGCGCAAGGACATCGGCTGGCCGGACGCATTGAACGTCGACCTGCGCCAGCGCGTGTCGTCGTTCGGAGCGCACTGACACATGCCGCGCCGGGAACGCTGCCGCCGGACGATCGCGCCGGCGGCCGTTTGCGCCGCACAATGCCGGCGCCATGCGTCGGGAGCATGGCTGTCACGCGCCGACTGCACGACACCGGTGTCTTTCAACTAAATAGCTGACAGGACGACGCAATTTCCGGCAGGTTGCCTATCAATGTCGCAAACCGTGTCGCTTTTGACATCAATCGCTTCGCTTTTTCCGCTTTGTGTGCGCCGCACAACGCCTATATGAGCACCATCAGAACGAGATGCCCCACTCCAGAGCGCGAAGGCACCCCGTGTAACCTTGCATGGAGCCGTGTCATGAAGTTCTTCGCCCGCCTCTTCGCCACCCGTCGCGACGCCAACCCCACCACGACCTTCGAGCGCGCCCGCCTCGGTCGCACCATGCCGGGCCAGACGGCCGCCATGGCCGCGTCGCGCCTCGGCGTCCTGGTCAGCTGATCGACAGCCTGCAGCAGCATTTTCCAGTCAACCGCCGCTTCGGCCGTTCCCGGCCGGGCGGCGTTTTCTTTTCGTCCGGCCACAGGATCCGGCGATCTCCGGACCATCGACGCGAACGGCCACCGTTGTCGCATCGGCGCTACTCTCCCGTTGACATTCAAGGCCTTTTTTGATGTCGCTTTTCTGATCGCGACATTCCGTCCGATCGCGGCATCGCATGGGGCTTCGCTTGAGCGCAGGGAAGAATACGGTCAAACGGTCGCTGGTCTTCTTCCTGGTGCCCGACTTCACCATGGTCGCCTTCGCCACGGCGCTCGACCCGCTCAGGCTGGCGAACCGGATGCTCGGTTACGACGCCTACAAATGGCGGCTGGCGAGTTTCGACGGCAAGCCGGTCCGCGCCTCGAACGGCGTCGAATGCGCCGTCAACACCTCGCTCGAGGACGAGCGGCGCAAGATGGCCGGCCCCGACCGCCCCTCGATGGTGGTCTTGTGCAGCGGCATCAACGTCGAGAGCTATTCCAACAAGAGCGTCTTCGCCTGGCTGCGCGAGGAGTATAACCGCGGTGTCGCCATCGGCGGCCTGTGCACCGGCGCCCACGTGCTGGCCGCCGCGGGACTTCTCGCCAACAAGCGCTGCGCCATCCACTGGGAGAACCTGCCGGGCTTCCAGGAGGCGTTTCCCAAGGCGAACGTCTTCGCCGACCTCTTCGAAGTCGACCAGAACATCTACACCTGCGCCGGCGGCACCGCCGCGCTCGACATGATGCTGAAACTGATCGGCGACGATTTCGACGAGAACCTCGTCAACCGGGTCTGCGAGCAGGTGCTGACCGACCGCGTGCGTAGCCCGACCGACCGCCAGCGCCTGCCGCTGCGCGCCCGGCTCGGGGTGCAGAACTCGAAGGTCCTCACCATCATCGAGCTGATGGAGGCCAACCTTTCCGAACCGCTGTCGCTGATCGAAATCGCCGACGACGTCGGCCTGTCGCGCCGCCAGATCGAGCG
>CALFXR010000207.1 GCA_937958475.1 uncultured Mesorhizobium sp.
AGGACGAGGTGCAGAAGATGCGCTCGGAGCACGATCCGATCGAGCAGGTGAAGGCACGCCTGATCGAGAAGAAATGGGCGAGCGAGGAGGAGCTGAAGGCGATCGACAAGGAGGTCCGGGACATCGTCGCCGATTCCGCCGATTTCGCGCAGACCGATCCCGAGCCGGACGTTGCCGAGCTCTGGACCGACATCACGCACTGAGGGGGAACGCGACATGCCGATCGAAATTCTCATGCCCGCGCTCTCGCCGACCATGGAAGAGGGCAACCTGTCGAAATGGTTGAAGAAGGAGGGCGATCGTGTCGCCCCCGGCGACGTCATCGCAGAGATCGAGACCGACAAGGCCACGATGGAGGTCGAGGCGGTCGACGAAGGCACGCTGGGCAAGATCCTCGTCCCGGCCGGCACGGAAGGCGTGAAGGTCAATACGCCGATCGCGGTGTTGCTGCAGGAAGGCGAAAGCGCCGGTGCCGAGGCCGCGGCGCCGAAGCCTGCCGAAACGCCCGCCAAGCCCGCCAAGCCCGCCGAGGCGCCCGCGCAGGCTGCCGGCGACGCCGGCGGCAAGGCGCGCCAGGCAGCCGAGGAGCCGACTGCCACGAAGGAAGCCGCGCCGGTGCCTGCCGCGCCGAAGGCGGCGGCCGCCGCCGATCCGGACATCCCCGCCGGCACCGAGATGGTGACGATGACGGTGCGCGAGGCGCTGCGCGACGCCATGGCCGAGGAGATGCGCCGCGACGGCGACGTCTTCATCATGGGCGAGGAGGTCGCCGAGTACCAGGGCGCCTACAAGATCACGCAGGGGCTCCTCCAGGAATTCGGCCCGCGCCGGGTGGTCGACACGCCGATCACCGAGCACGGCTTCGCCGGCGTCGGCGTCGGCGCGGCGATGGCCGGCCTGAGGCCGATCGTCGAGTTCATGACCTTCAACTTCGCCATGCAGGCGATCGACCAGATCATCAATTCGGCGGCCAAGACCCTCTACATGTCGGGCGGCCAGATGGGCGCGCCGATCGTCTTCCGCGGGCCGAACGGCGCGGCGGCGCGCGTCGCAGCCCAGCACAGCCAGGACTACTCGTCCTGGTACAGCCACATCCCCGGCCTGAAGGTCGTCCAGCCCTATACGGCGGCCGACGCCAAGGGCCTGTTGAAAGCCGCCATCCGCGATCCCAACCCGGTGATCTTCCTCGAGAACGAGATCCTCTACGGCCAGTCCTTCGAGGTGCCGAAGCTCGACGATTTCGTCCTGCCCATCGGCAAGGCGCGCATCCACAAGCAGGGCAGGGACGCCACGATCGTCTCCTTCGGCATCGGCATGACCTATGCCGTCAAGGCAGCGGCGGAACTGGCGGAGCTCGGCATCGACGTCGAGATCGTCGACCTGCGCACCATACGGCCGATGGACCTCGATACGGTGGTGGAATCGGTGAAGAAGACCAACCGCCTGGTGACGGTGGAGGAGGGATACCCGCAATCCTCGGTCGGCGACTTCATCGCCAACCAGGTGAGCCGCCGCGCCTTCGACTGGCTCGACGCCCCGGTGATGACGATCACCGGCAAGGACGTGCCGATGCCCTACGCCGCCAATCTCGAGAAGCTCGCGCTACCGAGCGTCGCCGAGGTCGTCGAGGCGGTGAAGGCCGTGACGTATAGGGGGTGAGGGATGGAACACCTCGACTTTCGCGTCATCTCGATCCAGCGAGGAATCTTGGTAGAGACCCGAGTGAAGCGAGGTCGAATGTCGGATAGTCAGGTGAAGAGCGCCCTTATGGCAGCCTACCTAAGGTACACGGACGCTGATTTGCCTGAGATAGTTGACCGATTCTCGAATAGGCGAGGCAGAGCCGATCAGTCGAAGCCGCCACTTGAGGTCCAGCGCTTTTTTGACCCGGCACGATCAGAGCAAGGTGTCTACCTAGGAACGCCCGATTGTTATGTCGTCGCTGCCGAAGCCTTGTCCGCTGATCAGGTAGCTTTCCTGCAAGCAGAGATAGCGAAGAATAGGGGAGCCGTGTAGTGCCCATCAACATCACCATGCCGGCCCTGTCGCCCACGATGGAGGAGGGCAACCTCGCCAAGTGGCTGGTCAAGGAGGGCGACCATGTCGCGCCCGGCGACGTCATCGCCGAGATCGAGACCGACAAGGCGACGATGGAGGTCGAGGCCGTCGATGAAGGCATTGTCGCCAAGCTCGTCGTTGCGGCCGGCACCGAGGGCGTCAAGGTCAATACCGTGATCGCGATCCTCGCCGCCGAGGGCGAGGACGCCGGCGCCGCGAAGGCCGCCCCGGCTTCGGCCAAGGCGGAAGCGCCGGCGAAGGCCGAGAAGACGGAAGCACCGACCAAGGTGGAGGCGAAGCAGGAGAAGGGGGCGCAAAGCCCCTCATCCCCTGCCGGACCTTCTCCCCGCGAGGGCGGGGAGAAGGAAGCCGGCCGCAGCGCGGACGCCCCCCTCTCCCCGTCTTCACGGGGAGAGGGTATGGGTGAGGGGCATTCGGAGCGCACCTTCGCATCCCCGCTCGCACGGCGCATCGCGAAGGAAGCCGGCGTAGACGTCGCCGCGATTGCCGGCTCCGGCCCGCATGGCCGCGTCGTCAAGGTCGACGTCGAGGCGACGATCGCCTCGGGCGGCGCCAAGGCGGCACCGGCCAAGCCCGCGCAGGCGGCACCAGCCGCCGCGATGCCGACGGCACCCGCCGCGCCCGCGCCAGCGCCGAAGGCGATGCCGGACGAGCAGGTGCTGAAGCTGTTTCCCGAAGGCTCCTATGAAATCGTGCCGCACGATTCGATGCGCAGGACGATCGCGCGGCGCCTCGTCGAGGCGAAGTCGACCATCCCGCACTTCTATCTCACCATCGACTGCGAGATCGACGCGCTGCTTTCGCTGCGCAAGCAGCTGAACGACGCCGCGCCGGTGACCAAGACCGACAAGGGCGAGGTCCCCGCCTACAAGCTCTCGGTCAACGACCTCGTCATCAAGGCAATGGCCATGGCGCTGAAGGCCGTACCCGACGCCAACGTCTCGTGGACGGAGGGCGCGATGCTGAAACACCGCAACGCCGACGTCGGCGTCGCCGTATCCATCCCCGGCGGCCTGATCACGCCGATCATCCGCAAGGCCGACGAGAAGACGCTGTCGGTCATCTCCAACGAGATGAAGGATCTCGCGGCCCGCGCGCGCAACCGCAGGCTGAAGCCCGAGGAGTTCCAGGGCGGAACGACGGCGGTGTCCAATCTCGGCATGTTCGGCATCAAGGATTTCGCCGCGGTCATCAACCCGCCGCATGCGACGATCCTGGCCGTCGGCGCCGGCGAGGAGAGGGCGGTGGTGAAGAACGGCGCGGTCGTCGTCGCCAACGTCATGTCGGTGACCCTTTCGACCGACCACCGCGCTGTCGACGGCGCGCTGGGGGCCGAGCTTCTCAGCGCCTTCCGGCGCTACATCGAGAACCCGCTCGCGATGCTCATCTAGGCCGGATCCCGTGCGGCTCGTTCTCGCGCTACTCCTCGCCTTGATCGGATCGGGCTTCGCCGGATTCCTGCTGGCGACGATCCTTGCCGAGTGGGCGGGGGCCGACCAAGGCTACATCATCGTCTTCTTCACCCTACCGATCGTGATTGTCGTCGGGGCTGTCGTCTTTGCCGCATGCTGGGCGAGCGCGACGCGCCGCCGGACTATCAACGGCGCGGCCATCGCGCTCGCCGCCATCGTCGCCTTCGCGTTCGTCTTGCTGAGCGCGATGACGCTCGGCTCCGGCCTGGAACGGTGGATGATCTGGCGCGACATGCAACTGGTACTCACAATCTGTGCTTCGGCGCTTGCGGTCGTCGTCGCGCAATGGCTGATCTTCCGCTGGCTTTCCGAGCCCGGCGCGGCGAATGGCGGGCCGGCAGGTTCCAGTCCTGATCCAGTCCTGCAAGGGCAGGGCAAAACCGGAAGGGGTTCATGAAGACCGTCCTCTGCTACGGCGATTCCCTCACCTGGGGCTACGACGCCGCCGGGCCCGGCCGGCACGCCTATCGCGACCGCTGGCCGAGCGTTCTCCAGGCCGAACTGGGCGACGGCGTGCTCGTCATCGCCGAGGGGCTGAACGGCCGCACCACCGCGTTCGACGACCATCTTGGCAGCGCCGACCGCAACGGCGCCCGCATCCTGCCGACGTTGCTGACCACGCACGCGCCACTCGATCTCGTCATCCTGTTCCTGGGGGCCAACGACATGAAGCCGTGGATCCACGGCAATCCGGTCGCCGCCAAGCAGGGTATCGCCCGGCTGGTCGCGATCATCCGCGGCCACGAGTATCCGCTCGGTGACCCCGCGCCCGATATCCTGATCGTTGCGCCGCCTGCGGTCAGCCGCACGACCAACGCCGAGTTCAAGGAAATGTTCGCCGGCGGCGACGAAGCGTCGAAGCGGCTGGCGCCGCTCTATGCCGCGCTCGCCGACGAGGCCGGTTGCGGCTTCTTCGACGCGGGCTCGGTCGCCTTCACCACGCCGCTCGACGGCGTCCACCTCGATGCCGAGAACACGCAGGCCATCGGCAAGGCACTGGCGCCACTCGTGCGCGTGATGCTGCAGGCTGCAAGGAAGGAATCTTGAAATGGCTGAGACCTACGACGTGATCATCATCGGCTCGGGCCCGGGCGGCTATGTCGCCGCCGTGCGCGCCGCGCAGCTCGGCCTGAAGACAGCGATCGTCGAGCGCGAGCATCTCGGCGGCATCTGCCTCAACTGGGGCTGCATCCCGACCAAGGCGCTGCTGCGCTCGGCCGAGGTGATGCACTACGCCAAGCACCCGGGCGACTACGGGCTGAAGATCGAGGGCACGGTCAGCGCCGACGTCGCAGCGGTGGTCGACCGCTCGCGAAAAGTCTCGCTGCGCTTGAACGGCGGCGTCGGCTTCCTGATGAAGAAGAACAAGGTCGACGTGATCTGGGGCGAGGGCAAGATCGCCGCCGCACCCGCCGGCGGCAAGCCGGGCGAGGTGGCGGTGACCAGGACCGCCAAGAAGGCCATGGAACCGCAGCCGCCGCAGCCCAAGGGCGTTCTCGGCGAGGGCACCTACAAGGCGAAGCACATCATCGTCGCCACCGGCGCGCGGCCCCGCGCGCTGCCCGGCATCGAGCCGGACGGCAGGCTGATCTGGACCTATTTCGACGCCATGGTGCCGAAGGAGATGCCGAAATCGCTGGTCGTCATGGGATCGGGCGCGATCGGCATCGAGTTCGCCTCGTTCTACCGCACCATGGGCGCCGAGGTGACCGTCGTCGAGCTGATGCCTGCGGTCATGCCGGTCGAAGACCACGAGGTCTCAGCCTTCGCCAGGCGCCAGTTCGAGAAGCAGGGCATGAAGATCCTGCTCGAGGCGAAGGTGACGAAGGTCGAGAAGGCGGCGAATTCGATCACCGCCCATGTCGAGACGAAGGACGGCAAGACGGAGAAGATCACCGCCGATCGCCTGATCTCGGCCGTCGGCGTGCAAGGCAACACCGAGAATCTCGGGCTCGAGGCCGCCGGCGTGAAGATCGAGCGCGGTATCGTTGCCGTCGACGGCTACGGCCGCACCAGCGTGCCGGGCATCTATGCCATCGGCGACGTCGCCGGGGCGCCGATGCTCGCCCACAAGGCCGAGCACGAGGGCGTCGTCTGCGTCGAGAAGATCGCGGGCGCTCCCGGCGTCCACGCCACCGACAAGGCGAAGATCCCCGGATGCACCTACTGCCACCCGCAGGTCGCCTCGGTCGGCCTGACCGAGCAGAAGGCGAAGGCGGACGGGCGCGACATCCGCGTCGGAAAGTTCCAGTTCGGCGCCAACGGCAAGGCGATCGCGCTCGGCGAGGACCAGGGCTTCGTCAAGACCATCTTCGACAGGAAGACCGGCCAGTTGCTCGGCGCCCACATGATCGGTGCCGAGGTGACCGAGCTGATCCAGGGCTTCGTCGTGGCGATGAACCTGGAGACGACCGAGGAGGAACTGATGCACAGCGTCTTCCCGCACCCGACGCTGTCGGAGATGATGAAGGAAAGCGTGCTCGACGCCTATGGACGGGCGCTGAATGCGTGAACCGGAGAGGCGGGCGAATGCCGGCCGGCAATCCCGGTTCGCGCCCCGGCGGCGGCATGCGGCCCCTGTTTCGCGGCGGCAAATGAGACTATATGCGGCGACAGGTCTCGCCGCTTCCAAGGGCCGAGACTTCGCGGCCGATGCCCTCGGCCCGAATCCGGGCAGTTCGGAAGGATAGAATGGTCACCGTCGTCGACACCGTTTCCAGGCCGCGCCCCCGGCACCCCGAAAAGGCGCACCGGCCCGACCAGGAGGTGCTGCGAAAGCCGGAATGGATCCGTGTCAAGGCGCCGGTGTCGCGCGGCTATCAGGAGACGCGCGAGATCGTGAAGTCGCACGGCCTCGTCACGGTGTGCGAGGAGGCCGGCTGCCCGAATATCGGCGAGTGCTGGGACAAGAAGCACTCGACCTTCATGATCATGGGCGAGATCTGCACGCGCGCCTGCGCCTTCTGCAACGTCGCCACCGGAATCCCGCTTCCGCTCGATGCGAGGGAGCCGCAGAGCGTCGCCGACGCCGTCGTCAAGATGGGCCTGGCGCATGTGGTCATCACCTCGGTCGACCGCGACGATCTCGCCGACGGCGGTGCGGCCCACTTCGCGGCCGTCATCCGCGCCATTCGCACCACGGCCCCCGACACGACCATCGAGATCCTGACGCCGGATTTCCTTCGCAAGGACGGCGCGCTCGAAATCGTCGTCGAAGCGAAGCCGGACGTCTTCAACCACAATCTAGAGACCGTGCCGTCCAACTATCTGACGGTCAGGCCGGGAGCGCGCTACTTCCACTCCCTGCGTCTCCTGCAGCGGGTCAAGGAACTCGATCCGACCATCTTCACCAAGTCGGGTATCATGGTCGGCCTCGGCGAGGAGCGCAACGAGGTGCTGCAACTGATGGACGACCTGCGCTCGGCGAATGTCGACTTCATCACCATCGGCCAGTACCTGCAGCCGAGCCGCAAGCATCATCCGGTAAAAGCCTTCGTCACGCCTGACGAGTTCAGGTCCTACGAGACGGTCGCCTATGCGAAGGGCTTCCTGATGGTCGCTTCCAGCCCGCTGACGCGCTCGTCGCACCATGCCGGCGACGACTTCGCCCGGCTGCGTGCGGCACGCGAGAAACAGTTGAACAGAATCGCGTAACGCCTTCTTCCGATGCCGAAATTCGAGACTACGAAACGGACGGACCACAGTGCGGAGCAGATGTTTTCGCTGGTCGCCGATGTCGAGCGCTACCCGGAATTCCTGCCGCTGTGTGAGGCGCTGACCGTGCGTTCGCGCAAGGAGCGCGACGGCCGCATCATGCTCGTCGCCGACATGACGGTCGGCTACAAGGCGATCCGCGAGACCTTCACCAGCCAGGTCCTGCTCAAGCCCGACGCGAGCGAGATCGACGTCCAGTACCTCGAGGGTCCGTTCCGCTACCTGAACAATTTGTGGCGCTTCGTACCGGCCGGGCCCTCGGCCTGCGACGTGCATTTCTCCATCGACTACGAGTTCAAGAGCCGGATCCTCGGCGCGCTGATGGGCGCCATGTTCGACCGCGCCTTCCGCATGTTCACCGACGCCTTCGAGAAACGCGCGGACGCGATCTACGGCGAATCAGCCACCGCCTGATCAGCTTCGGGCCAGTTCCTCGAGACCGAGGCGGAATGCGTGTTTCACCGTCTCGCGGCGGATGAAGTCGCGGCCGCGATTGTCGAAAGCGCGTTTCTCCGTGCGGACCGGCCGGCCCTTCACCGCCACGCCGAACCAGACAAGCCCGACCGGCTTCTCCGCGCTGCCGCCGTCGGGACCGGCAATGCCGGTCACGGCGAGGGCGATCGAGGCCTTCGAGCGCGCCAGCGCGCCCGCGGCCATCTCGCCCGCGATTTCCGCCGAGACCGCCCCACGGGTATCCAGCGTTTCGGCCTTCACGCCGAGCATCTCGATCTTGGCGTCGTTGGAGTAGGTGACGAAGCCGCGGTCCACCATGGAGGATGAGCCGGGGATATCGGTCATCGCAGCGATGATCAGGCCGCCCGTGCAGCTCTCCGCCGTCGCTGCCAGGATCTTGCGCCCGGCGCAGGCCTTGAGAAAGCGGTCGGCCAGTTCGCCGACGTCCTCCTGCTTGACCTCGCCCGTTCCCGCCTCAACCATCGCCAACGCCTCCCGGATAGACCACGCTCGCCGTCGCGATCGCGGCGATGCCTTCCTTGCGCCCTATGAAACCCAGACCCTCGTTGGTGGTTGCCTTCACCGAGACGCGATCCGGCGAAATCGCGAGCATGTCGGCCATCGCCGCCACCATCGCCGCCCGGTGCGGGCCGACGCGCGGCGCCTCGCAGATCAACGTCACGTCGGCGTTGGCGATGCGTCCGCCGCGTCCGCGCACGATCTTCGCCGCATGCTCGACGAAGATGTGCGACGCCGCCCCGCGCCATTGCGGGTCGGAGGGCGGGAAATGCGTGCCGATGTCGCCGGCGCCGCAGGTCGCCAGCAGCGCGTCGGTCAGCGCATGCAGCCCGACGTCGGCATCGGAATGGCCAGACAGGCGCATATCGTAAGGAATGGCGACGCCGCACAGCGTGACGTGGTCGCCCGGCTCGAAGGCGTGGACGTCGTAGCCGTTGCCGGTACGAACGTCGGGAAAGCCGGCTGTGCCGGCGAGGCGCTGTTCGGCCAAGGCGATGTCCTTTGCCCAGGTGATCTTGGAGTTGTCCGGCGAGCCTGCGACGAGGTGCACGGGGATTCCCGCCCACTCGGCGATGGCCGCGTCGTCGGTGAAGTCGCTGCGGCCGGTGACGGAGGCGGCTTCGTGGGCCGCCAGAATACGAGTGAACGGGAACGCCTGCGGCGTCTGCGCGGCGTGGAGCACCGAGCGGTCAATCGTGGCGGCGATCGTTCCGTCAGGCGCCGCGCGCTTCAGCGTGTCGGCGACGGGCAGCGCCGGAATGGCGCCGCAACGCTCGCCGGTGCCGGTGCCGGCGACGACCCTGTCGATCATGGCGGCATCGACGAAGGGGCGCACGCCGTCGTGGACGAGGACGATGTCGGGTGCAGCGCCCTCCAGGGCCCGCAGGCCGAGCAGCGTCGACTGCTGGCGCGTCGCGCCGCCATGCACGGCCACGACATGTGCCGGCAACGCGCCGACGGAAGCGGCAAACAGCGCGTCGTCATCGGGGTGGATGACCACCACGATTCGTGCGATCGAAGGGTGGCGGAGGAATACGTCGAGGGTGCGGGCGAGTACGGCCGTCCCGGCGATGCGGCGGTACTGCTTCGGCCCTTCCGCGGAAGCGCCGGCCCGTTCGCCGCGACCGGCGGCGACGATGACTGCTGCGACCGTGTCCGGCTTCGGGCTTGGCATCTCATCCATGCGCGACGCTTAGTCCGTCGGAACCTGGCAGGCCAGAGGAAAGCGCACCGGGCGGTCGAAATCCCGCCACTTCGCAGTTGCACAACGAACGAGAAATGGCTAGGGAATGTGCATGGCGAGAGAATGCATTGTTTTTGTGCATGAATGATCCCGACATCCTGGGCGAGCCGCTCGACATCGCCGGCGTGAGGATCCGCAACCGCGTGTTCCTGGCGCCGATGTCCGGCGTCACCGACCTGCCGTTCCGCGTCCGCGCCCATGCCCATGGGGCAGGGCTCGTCGTCAGCGAGATGGTGGCGAGTGGCGAACTGGCCAAGGGCCGCGGCGACACCCATCGCCGCCTGCGCCGTCCCGACGTTCCGGTCCACATGGTCCAGCTCGCCGGCCGCGAAGCCTCGGCGATGGCCGAAGCGGCGCGCATCGCGGCGGGCGAGGGTGCCGACATCATCGACATCAACATGGGATGCCCGGCCAAGAAGGTCACCGGCGGCTATGCCGGTTCGGCGCTGATGCGCGACCTCGACCATGCGCTGACGCTCATCGAGGCCGTCGTCGGCGCCGTTTCGGTGCCGGTCACGCTGAAGATGCGACTCGGCTGGGACGAGGCCGCGCTGAACGCGCCGGCGCTCGCCCGCCGCGCCGAGAATGCCGGGGTGCGCATGGTCACCGTGCACGGCCGCACGCGCTGCCAGTTCTACACCGGCAAGGCAGACTGGCGGGCGATCGCCCGCGTCAAGCAGGCCGTCTCGATCCCCGTCGTCGCCAACGGCGATGTGGCCAACCGCGCCGACGCCATGGCCATGCTCGAAGCCTCGGGCGCCGACGCCGTCATGATCGGCCGTGCCCATTACGGCGCTCCCTGGACGGCAGGCGTCGTCGCCGGCGCAGCCCGTGCCGTACCGCAGACGCCCGGCGAGCACGCCGAATACCTGGCCGCTCACTACGCGGACATGCTGTCCCTGTACGGCGTCGGCCAGGGCCTGCGTCATGCGCGCAAGCATCTCGGCTGGTATCTCGACCGCCATTGTCCCACGCGTCCGCCGGAGACGCGCGCGGCGATCATGACGGGAACCGAACCGCTCCAGATCATCGCCGGCATCCGCGACGCCTTCGCCGCGGCGGAAGAAACCGAAGCACTCAGGAAGACAGCATGAAAGCGACCGCCGTTCTGCAGCCAGTGCCGGCCGATCCCGCCCAGATCGTGCTCAACACGATCCGCCATCCGGTGATCATGGTCGGGCCCGACGACACCATCACCTTCGCCAATGCCGACGCCGAGGATTTCTTCCGCTCCAGTGCCGCGATCCTGGCCCGCAACACGCTGAAGCGTTTCGTTCCCTTCGGCAGCCCGCTGCTCGCGCTCGTCGAGCAGGTCCGTGAGCGCCGCGCGCCGGTCAACGAGTATCGCGTCGACATCTCCTCGCCTCGGCTCGGCGTCGAGAAGATGGTCGACATCTACGTCGCGCCGGTCGTCGAGCTTCCCGGCTCGGTCGTCGTCATGCTCCAGGAGCGCTCGATGGCCGACAAGATCGACCGCCAGATGACGCATCGCGGCGCGGCGCGCTCGGTCACGGGTCTCGCCGCCATGCTGGCGCACGAGATCAAGAACCCGCTGTCGGGCATCCGCGGCGCCGCGCAGCTGCTGGAAAGCGTCGTTTCCGACGAGGATCGCGCGCTCACCCGCCTGATCACCGACGAGACCGACCGCATCGTCTCGCTGGTCGACCGCATGGAGGTCTTTTCCGACGAACGGCCGATCGACCGCTACCCGGTCAACATCCACGTCGTGCTCGATCACGTGAAGGCGCTGGCGCGCAACGGCTTTGCCCGGCGCATCCGCATCATCGAGGACTACGATCCGTCGCTACCGCCGGTCTATGCCAATCGCGACCAGCTGATCCAGGTCTTCCTCAACCTGGTGAAGAACGCAGCCGAAGCGATCGGCTCCGATCCGGCCGGTGAGATCACGCTGTCGACCGCCTTCCGCCCCGGCATCCGCGTCTCGGTTCCCGGCACCTCCGACCGCGTCTCCCTGCCGCTCGAATTCTGCGTCCACGACAACGGGCCGGGCGTCTCCGAGGATATCCGCGCCATCCTCTTCGATCCTTTCGTCACGACGAAGCCCAACGGTTCGGGACTCGGCCTGGCGCTGGTGGCGAAGATCGTCGGCGAGCACGGCGGCATCATCGAATGCGACTCGACGCCGCGCGGAACCACCTTCCGCATCCTGATGCCGGCCTGGAAGGAAATGCCGATGCATATCGAAAACGAAGGGGGTTCCGCCCGATGAGCGTTCGTGGGAGCATTCTTGTCGCCGACGACGACGCCGCGATCCGCACCGTGCTGAACCAGGCATTGTCGCGCGTCGGCCACGACGTCCGCGTCACATCTAACGCCGCGACGCTGTGGCGCTGGGTGGCCGCGGGCGAGGGCGACCTCGTCATCACCGACGTCGTCATGCCCGACGAAAACGCATTCGACATGCTGCCGCGCATCAAGAAGGCGCGGCCGGACCTGCCGGTCATCGTCATGAGTGCGCAGAACACCTTCATGACCGCCATCCGCGCATCCGAGACGGGCGCCTACGAGTACCTGCCGAAGCCCTTCGACCTCACCGAACTTCTCAACATCGTCAATCGCGCCCTTTCCGAGCCGCGCCGTCCGATCGTCGACCAGCGTACGGACGAACAGCCGGAGACCATGCCGCTCGTCGGTCGTTCGCCCGCCATGCAGGACATCTACCGCATGCTGGCGCGCATGATGCAGACCGACCTGACGGTCATGATCTCGGGCGAGTCGGGGACCGGCAAGGAACTGGTGGCGCGGGCGCTGCACGAATACGGCCGCCGCCGAAACGGTCCGTTCGTCGCGATCAACATGGCCGCCATCCCGCGCGACCTCATCGAATCGGAACTGTTCGGCCACGAGAAGGGCGCGTTCACCGGCGCGCAGAACCGCTCTACCGGACGATTCGAGCAGGCCGAGGGCGGCACGCTCTTCCTCGACGAGATCGGCGACATGCCGATGGAGGCACAGACGCGGCTCCTGCGCGTACTCCAGCAGGGCGAATACACGACCGTCGGCGGACGCACGCCGATCAAGACCGATGTCCGCATCGTCGCCGCGACGAACAAGGATTTGCGCACGCTGATCCACCAGGGTCTCTTTCGCGAAGACCTGTTCTATCGGCTCAACGTCGTCCCGCTCCGCCTGCCGGCGCTGCGCGAACGCTCCGAGGACATCCCCGATCTGGTGCGCCACTTCTTCAACCAGGCCGAGCTCGAAGGGCTGCAGAGGAAGCGCATCTCCAGCGGTGGCATCGAGTTGATGAAGCGCTATCCCTGGCCCGGCAACGTCCGCGAACTGGAGAACCTCGTTCGACGCCTCGCGGCGCTCTACCCGCAGGACGAGATCTCGGCGGAGGTCATCGAGGCCGAGCTGAAGACCGCCGATGCGTCCCCCGCCGGAGGAGGCACGCTGCTGCCCGACGACCTCGCCATCGGCCAGGCCGTCGAACACTACCTGCAGCGCTACTTCGCCTCGTTCGCGGGCGAATTGCCCCCCGCCGGCCTCTATCAGCGCGTTCTTGCCGAGGTGGAGTTCCCGCTCGTGCTGGCGTCGATGACCGCCACGCGCGGCAACCAGATCAAGGCGGCCGAACTGCTCGGCCTGAACCGCAACACGCTGCGCAAGAAGATCCGGGAACTCGGCGTCAACGTCTATCGCGCCTCGAAGAACGGCTGATCGGTCACTTTTATCCAGCCGACCGGGCGCGATGTTGCTAAATCGCCACAATACATTGCATCATCGGCACCGATGATGGTCCCGACGACGCAATGACGATTCCCGCCCAACCCATGGCGCCGACCGTGTTCGGCGGAGCGTCCGCGACCGACGGGCGCCGGCTGCTGGCCCTTCCCGGGGTCATCGCCATCGTCGCCGCGCTGGTGACGGCCGCGGTGTCGTTCACCATCCTGGTCGGGGCCACGCCCATCACGCCGGACGAATCGACGACGCTGTCGCTGATCGGCATCAATGCGATGTTCGTGGCCCTGCTGATTGCGCTGATCGTCCGCGAAGCGCACCGGATCGTCGTCGCCCGACGGAACGGTAAGGCAGCCTCCCGACTTCACGTGCGCATCGTCGCCATGTTTTCCCTGGTCGCCGCCATTCCTGCGATCATGGTGGCGGTCATCGCCTCGATCACGCTCGACATCGGTCTCGACCGCTGGTTCGAACTGAGGACCAAGGCGATCGTATCCTCGTCGCTGTCCATCGCCGAGGCCTACGTCCAGGAAAACGCCAAGAACCTGCAGGGCACCACCCTGTCCATGGCCTACGATCTCGACCAGGCGAGGACGCTCTACAGTCTCGACCGCACCGGCTTCCGGGAAATGATCACGCAGCAGGCGCTGGGTCGCGCGTTGGCCCATGCCGCGCTGATTCGCGCCGACGGATCCGTGGTCATGGCCGCCGACACCAAGGCCGAGTTCGACATGCCCGTGGCGCCGGCCGGGGCGACCGACGGCGCGCTCAACGGCCAGCCCGTGCTCATCGAGCCCCGGACGCGCAACATCGTCGGCGCGATCGTCAAGCTGCGCGAGATTCCGGACGTCTTTCTCTACACGATACGGCTGGTCGATCCCGAGGTCATCAAGGCGCGGCAGATCGTGCGCGCCAATTCCGACGAGTATCGCGGGCTGGAAGCCAACCGGCGGACGACGCAGGTCGCCTTCGGCCTTCTCTATCTCGGCCTGACCCTGGTCATCATCCTGTCGGCGATCTGGACCGGCATCGCCGTCGCCGACCGGCTGGTGCGGCCGATCCGCCAGCTCATCGGCGCCGCCGACGAGGTCGCGACGGGCAACCTCGATGTCGCTGTCCCGGTCAGGGCCTCGGATGGCGACGTCGCCTCGCTGGGCGACACGTTCAACAAGATGCTTCTGCAGCTGAAGTCGCAGCGCAACGAGATCCTCGACGCGAAGGATGTGATCGACGAGCGCCGGCGCTTCTCCGAAGCGGTGCTGGCCGGCGTCACCGCGGGCATCATCGGCGTCGACCCAGACGGCGTCATCACCATCGTCAACAAGTCCGCCGAGACCATGCTGGCGATCCCCGCCAGTTCCGCCGTCGGCAGCAGGCTATCCGTCGTCCTGCCGCATGTCGGGCGGGTGCTCGAGATCGGGCGCAGTTCGCGCCGGCCCGTCTACCGCGAGCAGGTCACCTTCTACCGCGGCGGCACGGAACGTACCTTCAACGTCCAGATCACCACCGAAGAGGGCGAGACGCGCGGCGAGGGCCAGTCGCACGTGGTCACCATCGACGACATCACCGATCTTCTCCAGGCGCAGCGATCCTCGGCATGGGCGGACGTGGCGCGACGCATCGCTCACGAGATCAAGAACCCGCTCACCCCCATCCAGCTCTCGGCAGAGCGGATCCGGCGCCGCTACGGAAAAGTCATCACCGAAGACCGCGAAGTCTTCGACCAGTGCACCGACACCATCATCCGCCAGGTCGGCGACATCGGCAGGATGGTCGACGAGTTCTCCGCCTTCGCCCGCATGCCGAAGCCCGACATGCAACTGATGGACCTGCGCGAGGCGCTCCGCGAGGCCTCGTTCCTGGTCGAGGTCAGCCGCTCCGACATCGCCTTCCAGCGCGATTTCGGTAACGTTCCGCTCAAGGGCACGTTCGACAGCCGGCTTCTCGCCCAGGCCTTCGGCAACGTCATCAAGAACGCGGCCGAGGCGATCGAGGCGGCGGAGCGCGAAAGCGGCCAGTCCGGCGCGATCCTCATCCGTGCCCGTCTCGACGGCGACGCGATCCGCGTCGACGTGATCGACAACGGCAAGGGATTGCCGCGCGACAACCGGCAGAGGCTGCTGGAACCGTACATGACGACGCGGGAGAAGGGGACCGGCCTCGGCCTCGCTATCGTCAAGAAGATCATCGAGGACCACGGCGGAAGCCTGGAACTCCACGACGCTCCGCCGGAGTTCCATGGCGGGCGCGGCGCAATGATCACGATGATCCTGCCGGCGGCGAAGTCGGCGAGCGTTGCCTCCCCCGACATCGCCGGCACGCAAAGAGAAACCGAGAAGGTCGAGAATGGCGTCTGATATCCTTATCGTCGACGACGAAGCGGACATCCGCGAACTCGTCGCGGGAATATTGAGCGACGAAGGTCACGAGACCCGGACCGCGCACGACAGCGACAGCGCTCTGGCCTCGATTGCCGACCGCGCGCCGCGCCTGGTGTTCCTCGACATCTGGCTGCAGGGCTCGAAGCTCGACGGACTTGCGCTGCTGGACCAGATCAAGGTCCTCCATCCCGGGCTTCCGGTGGTGATGATCTCCGGCCACGGCACCATCGAAACGGCCGTGTCGGCGATCCGGCGCGGCGCCTACGACTTCATCGAGAAGCCTTTCAAGGCCGACCGGCTGATCCTCGTCGCCGACCGCGCCCTGGAGACGTCCAAGCTGAAGCGGGAGGTCTCCGACCTGCGCCAGCGCAGCGGCGATACGCTCGAGCTGATCGGCACCTCGTCGGCGATGGGACAGTTGCGGCAGACGGTCGAGCGCGTCGCGCCGACCAACAGCCGCGTGATGATCATCGGTCCCTCGGGATCTGGAAAGGAGATGGTGGCCCGCGCCATCCACGCCGCGTCGGCGCGCAAGGGCGGTCCCTTCGTCACCCTGAACGCCGCGACGATCACGCCGGAACGCATGGAGATCGAGCTGTTCGGCACGGAGTCCAATGGCGGCGAACGCAAGGTCGGCGCGCTCGAGGAGGCGCATCACGGCATCCTCTACCTGGACGAGGTCGCCGACATGCCGCGCGAGACGCAGGCCAAGATCCTGCGCGTTCTCGTCGACCAGCAGTTCGAACGCGTCGGCGGCACCAAACGGGTCAAGGTGGACGTGCGGATCATCTCGTCCACCGCCCAGAACCTCGAGGCGATGATCGCCGACGGCCGCTTCCGCGAGGACCTCTACCATCGGCTCGCCGTCGTGCCGGTCTCGGTGCCGGGGCTTTCCGAGCGCCGCGAGGATATCCCGTACCTGGTGGACTACTTCATGCGCCAGTTCGCCCGCCAGGCCGGCATCAAGCCGCGCCGCATCGGCGACGACGCTCTGGCCGTGCTCCAGGCGCACAACTGGCCCGGCAACATCCGCCAGTTGCGCAACAACATCGAGCGGCTGATGATTCTGGTGCGCGGCGACGACCTCGACGCGCCGATCACGGCCGACCTTCTGCCGTCCGAGATCGGCGACGTCATGCCGAGGGCGCCGAACCAGTCGGACCAGCACATCATGGCGCTGCCGCTGCGCGAGGCGCGGGAGATGTTCGAGAAGGAATACCTGATCGCCCAGATCAACCGATTCGGCGGCAACATCTCGCGTACGGCCGAATTCATCGGTATGGAGAGGTCCGCGCTTCACAGGAAGCTGAAGTCCCTCGGGGTCTGAAGACACATGAAAGTCATCATCTGCGGCGCCGGCCAGGTCGGACACGGTATCGCCGAACGACTCGCCGCCGAGAAGAACGACGTATCCGTCATCGACACTTCGCCCGAACTCATCCGCGCCATCCGCGATTCGCTCGATGTCCGCGGTTTCGTCGGGCACGGGTCGCACCCCGACGTGCTGGAGGCCGCGGGCGCCCAGGAAGCGGACATGCTGATCGCGGTCACGCTCCACGACGAAGTCAACATCGTCGCCTGCGAGGTCGCCCACGCCTTGTTCAACGTGCCGACCAAGATCGCCCGCATCCGGTCCCAGTCCTACCTCCAGCCGCACTACCAGGATCTGTTTTCGCGAGAGCACCTGCCCATTGACGTGATCATCTCGCCCGAACTCGAGGTGGCCGAGATGGTGCTGCGACGCATCGCTCTGCCCGGCGCGACCGACGTCGTCCGCTTCGCCGAGAACAAGATCGCCATGGTGGCGATCGAATGCCTCGAGGAATGCCCGGTCATCAACACGCCGCTCGCCCAGCTGAGCGAGCTCTTTCCGGACCTGCCGTCGACGGTGGTCGGCGTAACGCGCAACGGCAAGCTGTTCATCCCGCATTCGGCCGACCAGCTGATCGCCGGCGACCTGGCCTATGTGGTGACGACGAAGGACCAGGTGCGGCGCACCCTCGGCCTGTTCGGCCACGAGGAACCGGAGGCGACGCGGATCGTCATCGCCGGCGGCGGCAACATCGGCCTCTACGTGGCGCGCACGCTGGAGCAGCGCCAGAGCCGCACCCGCGTCAAGATCATCGAGAGCAACCGCGAGCGCGCGGTGTCCGCCGCCGACGAACTGCGCCGAACGGTGGTGCTGCAGGGCAGCGCCATGGACCAGAAGCTCCTGATGGAGGCGGAGATCCAGGACGCCGACCTGATGGTGTCGCTGACCAACGACGACCAGGTGAACATCCTCGCCAGCGCCATGGCAAAACGCCTCGGATGCAAGGCCAATCTCGTCCTCATCAACAATCCCGCGTTCCACGACCTGATCAAGACCCTCGGCATCGACGCCTATGTGAACCCGCGGTCGGTCACCGTCTCGCGTGTTCTCCAGCACGTCCGCCGGGGCCGGATACGCGCCGTCCATTCTGTCCAGCGCGGGGCCGCCGAGATCATCGAGGCGGAAGCGCTCGACACATCTCCGCTCGTCGGACCGCTGATGCGCGATCTCCATCTGCCGACGGGCATGCGCATCGGCGCGATCTACCGCGACGGCGAAGTTCTGAAGCCGAGCGGATCGCTGAAGATCCAGCCGCGCGACCGCGTCGTCATCTTCGCGCTCGCCGATGCCGTGAAGCAGGTCGAGCAACTCTTCCGCGTCAGCCTCGAGTTTTTCTGATCACCGCGGGACCGCCACAGCCGGCAATCGGCGCCCGGACCATCTATCCGCCGGAGGGACGACACGAATGCCTCGCATCGCCTATGTGAACGGACGCTACGTTCGCCATGCCATCGCCGCGGTCCACATCGAGGACCGCGGCTACCAGTTCGCCGACGGCGTTTACGAAGTCTGCGAGATCGCCAGCGGCTACATCGTCGACATGCCGCGCCATCTCGACCGGCTGGCCCGTTCGCTCAAGGAGCTCTCGATCGGCTGGCCCGTCCATCGCAACGCGCTGATGCTCATCCTGCGCGAGGTGGTGCGCCGCAACGGCGTCGTCGACGGCTTGGTCTATGTGCAGGTGACGCGCGGTGTCGCCAGCCGCGACTTCCCGTTCCCGGAGGGCGTGAGACCGGCGCTCGTCGTCACCGCGCGCAAGGTTCCCGCCGGTACGCAGGCCAGGCGCGCCGAGACGGGAATCAAGGTCGTCACCATGCCGGACAACCGGTGGGAGCGAGTGGACATCAAGTCGGTCGGGCTACTGCCCAACGTGCTCGCCAAGCAGAAGGCCAAGGAGGCCGGCGCCCAGGAAGCCTGGTTCGTCGACGACGACGGAATGGTCACCGAAGGCGGATCTTCGAACGCCTGGATCGTCACCAGCGACGGCGTGCTGGTGACCCGGCCGGCGGAACACGGGATCCTGCGCGGAATTACGCGCACGACCCTGTTCGATGTCGTCGCCAAACTCGGCATGAAGGTCGAGGAGCGCCGGTTCACGGTCGAGGAAGCCAAGTCGGCGCGCGAGGCCTTCATCAGTTCGGCGACGACGATCGCCATGCCGGTCGTCGAGATCGACGGCCAGCCGGTGGCCAACGGACATCCCGGATCGATCGTACTTTCACTGCGCCGGGCGTTTTTTGACATTGCGGAGAAAACCAAGGCCTGTTAACCACTTAAGGCAGTGTTGCTTACCCAATTGTGGGTGATGCTTGCCGCGGCCATGCCAACCTCGCTTCTGCGTCCTTGACATGGGAGGGCCGTTCAGGCGCTACTAGCGGCAAGTCGTACGGGGATGGCGGAAGATAAAAACAATGGCGGAACGGTCGCAAAATCTGCAGGATCTCTTTCTCAACTCGGTTCGCAAGAGCAAGAATCCGCTCACAATTTTCCTCATCAATGGCGTGAAACTGACCGGCGTAGTGACGTCGTTCGACAATTTCTGCGTGCTCCTGCGCCGTGACGGGCACTCCCAACTCGTCTACAAGCACGCGATCTCGACCATCATGCCGAGCCAGCCGGTTCAGATGTTCGATGGCGAGGAAAGCAACCGGGACGCCTGATTGAGCACGGACAGCGCCGGCCGCGAGCCGGGCGGGAACGCCACAACAGTGTCGACTGGGAAAGACGCTGCGCGAACGCGCGCCGTGATCGTCGTTCCGGTATTGACGAAACAGGCCCGCACCGAAGAAGACGCCGCGCAGGGCAGGCCGCGACTCACCCGCTCGCCGGAAGCCCGCCGCGAGGAGGCCGTCGGTCTGGCGCTGGCGATCGATCTCGATCCCGCACATGCAGTCATCGTTCCGATCGCCGATCCGAAACCGGCGACCCTGCTCGGCTCGGGCAAGGTTTTAGAGATCGCGGAGATGGTTGGGGGGGCGGGGGCGGAGCTCGTCGTCGTTGATCATCCACTGTCTCCGGTGCAGCAGCGGAACCTGGAAAAGGAGCTGAATGCGAAGGTGCTCGACCGCACCGGCATCATCCTCGAGATCTTCGGCCGCCGGGCGCGGACCAAGGAGGGCGCGCTGCAGGTCGAACTCGCCCATCTCAACTACCAGAAGGGTCGCCTCGTGCGCAGCTGGACGCACCTCGAGCGCCAGCGCGGCGGTGCCGGCTTCCTGGGCGGCCCCGGCGAAACGCAGATCGAGGCCGACCGCCGCGTCCTCCAGGACAAGATCGTCAAGCTGAAGCGCGAACTGGAGACCGTTCGGCGCACGCGCGACCTGCACCGCTCCAAGCGCAAGAAGGTGCCGTTCCCGATCGTCGCCATCGTCGGCTATACCAACGCCGGAAAATCAACGCTTTTCAACAGGTTGACCGGTGCCGGGGTGCTCGCCGAGGACATGCTCTTCGCCACGCTCGACCCGACTCTCAGGCGCGTGCGCCTGCCGCACGGCACGACCGCGATCATGTCGGACACGGTCGGTTTCATCTCGGACCTGCCGACGCATCTGGTCGCCGCCTTCCGCGCCACGCTGGAAGAGGTGGTCGAGGCGGATCTCATCATCCATCTGCGCGACATTTCTGACCCGGACACGGCGGCGCAGGCCGAGGACGTCGAACGCATCCTCGGCGATCTCGGCGTCGACGCCAGCGACAGGAAGCGCGTCATCGAGGTCTGGAACAAGATCGACCGGCTGGAAGAATCGGCCCGGCATCGACTGCTCGAAGAGCAGTCGGAAGGCGCGGACACGCCGCCGATCGCCATTTCGGCCATCACCGGCGAAGGAATCGGCGCGCTGGTGGCCGTGATCGAGGAGCGCGTCGCCGGTTCCCTGCGGCCGATGACGGTGACGCTGGGTCCGCAGCAGCACAAACTCATCGACTGGGTCTACCGCAACAGCGCGGTCGTCGGCCGCGAGGACCATGACGACGGCAGCGTCACGCTGGTACTCAGCGTGACGGATGCGACCCAGCACGAACTCGAATCGAGAATGTCGAGCAGAAGCAGCGGGTAGAACGATTTACTTCGTGCGTTTCGCGAGCTGCCAGAGGCGCTCCATCTCGACCAGATCGGTTTCTTCGAGCGTGCGTCCGGACGTCGTCAGCGCATGCTCCATGTGATGGAATCGCGAACGGAACTTGTCGTTGGTTCCTCGCAGCGCCGATTCGGCGTCGATGCCGAGGTGGCGGCCGAAATTGACCAATGAAAACAGGACGTCACCGAACTCGTCGGTGATCGCGGCGCGATCGGCGCCGTCGATGGCTTCGCGCAATTCGCCGATCTCCTCGGCGATCTTGTCGAGGATCGGCTTCGCCTCCTTCCAGTCGAAGCCGACTTGGGCCGCCTTCTCCTGAAGTTTCTGCGCGCGGGACAGGGCGGGCAGGGCGACGGGCACCCCGTCGAGGAACCCGTGGCCGGCCTCCTCGGGCGGCAAGCCACGCGCCGCGCGGGCCGCGCGCCTGGCGGCCTTCTCCTCGCCCTTGATGCGGTTCCACATGCCCTTGGCCGAACCGGCGGCGCGCGCTTCGGCATCGCCGAAGACGTGGGGATGACGCCGGATCATCTTCTCGGTGATCGCCTGGACGACGTCGCCGAAGGCGAACTCGCCTTCCTCCTCGGCCATGCGCGAATGGTAGACGACCTGGAGAAGCAGGTCGCCGAGTTCGTCGCGCAGGTCGTCGAGATCGCCGCGCTCGATGGCGTCGGCGACCTCATAGGCCTCCTCGATCGTATAGGGCGCGATGGTACCGAAATCCTGCTCGAGATCCCACGGGCAGCCGGTCCCGGGCGTGCGCAGCGCCGCCATGATCTCGAGGAGCCGTGCGATGTCGCGGGAAGGTTGCATGGCCGGACCCTATCGTGGCCGGCGGCCCGCCAACACCGGACTTCGCCGCACGCGCTGCCTTTTCCACAGTTCGGGGACGCCGCCGCGCGTCCCGGCGCATGGCGTCGTCGGCGGAGGCAGGTGGACCGCTACCGGATCAGTTCCGCGCCGCGGCCGTGAGCGCGCCGGCGCCGATCAGTTCCAGGCAGTAGGGGATGGCGGGGAACACGGCGCGCAGGCAGACGTCGATCGAAGCCGGCTTCCCCGGCAGGTTGACGATCAGCGTCCTGCCGCGCACGCCCGCCGTCTGCCGGGACAGGATCGCGGTCGGCACGTGCTTCAGGCTTTCCTGGCGCATCATCTCGCCGAAGCCCGGAAGTTCCATCGTCATCACCTGGCGCATGGCTTCCGGCGTCAGATCGCGCGGCGACGGCCCGGTGCCGCCCGAGGTGAAGATCAGGTCGACCTTATCCTCGTCGCAGAGCCTGACGAGGATGTCGCGTACGCTGTCTATGCCATCAGGGACGATCTGGCGCGTGATCATGCACGGCGAACCGACGGCGCGGCGCAGCCAGTCCTCGACGGCCGGACCGCTCAGATCCTCGTATTCGCCCCGGCTCGCCCGGTCGGAGACGGTGACGATGGCGATCCTGGTCGTCGGCATTGTGTCGTTCATGCGGCTTGCGGGCTCCTGCAGCCCGGCGCGCCGAAGGCGAATCCGTCGACCATCGTGCCGGGAAGGTCCAGGCAGGATAGCAGGAATCGCGCCTGTTCGGGCGTTTCCTTGCCGTCGAGGAGATCGCGGTAGATCTTCGCCACCGCGACCATGTCGGCCGTATGCGGCGACAGGCGAAGGCGCGAAATGCCGAGACCGGTCAACTCCGCAGAACCCAGGCAGAGCACATGGACCTGGCTCGACAGCGTCTGCACGCCGTTGATGGCGAGGAACTTCTGGTCGTCGAGCGTGTCGACGGCGAGGCCGTCCGGATCCTGTTCGCACATGAAGCGGCAGGAATCCTTGTGCAGGCCGTGCATGCGGGCGTGATAGCAGCGGCCGGAGATCGCCAGCGGCAGGCGGCCGAATGCGAAGGCCTCGAATTCGACGCCGGTGCTGCGCTTCGCCATGCCGGCAAGGGCGCCGAGCGCCAGTTCGACCGGCGGGCAGATCGTGCGGGCGCCACGCGCCGCGAGGAAAGCGGCTGCCGCCTCGTTGTAGACGTTGAGGAACGGGCCGGTGACGAACGGGCGGCCGTTCCGCCAGCGCAGTGCGGTGAAGTCGTTGACTTCGACGAGCCTGTCCTCGCCGCATAGTTCCTCGATGCTGCGGCGTTCGCGCACCGTCGCCGGCGCTGCGAGCGTCGAGAGGACCACTTCCTTGCCGCCGCGCTCGAGACGCTCGATGATCTCAGGCCAGGCCGCGTCGGTGAAGGGCATGCGCTTGCCGCAGACGGTCTCGCCGACATGGACGCGGTCGACCGGCGCTTCGTCGGCGATGCGCCGGTAGAAGTCGAGCAGCCTGTCGGCGGACCAGTGGAAGAAGACGGGGCCGAGCGTCAGCGAAACTCCGGACATGCCTACCTCCAGGTCTTCTTGTAGGCGCCCGTCGTCTGGCGTCCGCCTTCGGACTGCGCCGCGAGCAACCTGTCGATCTCGATCGCTTCGCCGCCCGCCTCGACGGCGTCGACCGCCCGGCGGAATGCGCGCACGACGTCGCCGACATAGCCCTTGCCGCGCTGGCGCCCCTCGATCTTCATGGCGGTGACGCCCGCGGCCTTCAATGCCGCGAGCATCGAACCGGCGTTGAGGCTGACCGGATCCTCGAACAGGTGCGAGGTCTGCCCGCCGGCCTTGAACAGCCCCTTGCACAGCGTCGGATAGCCGGCCGGCGCACCCGGCGCGTAGCGGTCGATGGTGAATCCGCCCAGCCGGGCCGTGGTGCCCTGCGCCGACTCCGAATAGTCGACGAACTCCGGCGGCGAACAGACGCCGTTGAGATTGGGCGATTTGCCGGTGGCATAGGATGAGAGGTAGCAGCGGCCTTCCGTCATCACGCAGAGTCCGCCGAAGACGAAGACCTCCGTCTCGACCTCGATGGCGCGGTTCAGCGCGGCGATCTCCTGGACCGAGAGCACGCGCGGCAACACGACACGATGGATGCCGAAGGCGTCGGCATAGAAGGCGATGGCCTCGGGCGTCGCCGCCGCGGCCTGGACCGACAGGTGCAGCCTGACGTCGGGGTGGGCGCGCGCCATGTGGTCGAGCACGGCGAGGTCGGCGGCGATCACGGCATCGGCGCCGCAGCGCACCGCGGTGTCGACAGCCTGCCGCCAGCGATCGATCTCGCCGACCCGGGCAAAGGTATTGATGGCGACCAGCACCCGGGCGCCGTGGCCGTGGGCGAAGCGCACGCCTTCGGCGAGTTCCGCGGGCGAAAAATTGAGGCCGGGGAAATTGCGCGCGTTGGTGTCGTCGCGAAATCCGCAATAGACGGCGTCCGCACCCGCCTCGACGGCGGCTCGCAAGGTGGCGGGGGTGCCCGCCGGGCAGACCAGTTCCATCGGCAATTCCTTCAGGGTTCCTGCCGGCTTGCGGCCGGCTGCACGGCGAGGATGCGTCGGGCGGCGTCGAGGCCGCCGAGGATGCCCGAATCCGCGATGCGGGCGAGGGCGCCCGTCAGACCCAGCAGGTCCGCCGGTTTCAGTTCCGCGTCCTCGATCGTGTTGCGCAATGCCAGGACCGCCTCGGTCCGGCCGCTGATCGTGACGATGCGGCGGAAGAACAGCGCGTCGCCGTCCATGGTTCCGTCGAGAAGGCCGAGCAGCATCAGGATCGGGCCGCGCACCACCACCGGTGCGTTGGCGCCGTCCTCCTTGCCGACGACACGAACCAGCGAACGTTCCCCGTCGGGGACGATGGTAAAGGCGAAGCCGAGGTCGGTCGGATCGATGAAGAATCGCTCCCTGGAGAACTCGCCGAGCCGGTCGAAGATCCCGGGCTTGCGCCGGGCCAGCGCGCGCAGCGCGCCGGTCAGCAGCGGACCGGCCGGAAGGAAGGCGAGGGGCGGCAGAAGGCGGACGATTCCCGGAAGTCTGGCTTCGACGATTTCGGCCGCCATCATGGTCTCCCGGGTTGTCCTGACCCGCCAAGAACTAGGATCGAACGAGCCGCCCCGGCTTGTCCTGGATCATGGACGGCAGCGAATTCCTCGTTTCCGACTGCACGAGCGGCAGCGGTTCGGGGCAACCTATCCGACGCGGGCATGCGCTCTTTGCGCGGGCGCAATGTTCTCGGTGCTGCCGCGTGGCATGGGCAGCCGAAGGCAGGCCGGACGGAACCGCCCGGATCGGAGTGCGAATGGACGGGAAGCGGGCGTTTCGCCGCGCATGCGGTGTTCCGGGACCAGGGCTCCCGCGCCTCCCCTCCGGAATCGTCAGACAGCGGTCTTGATCGCATGCACCGTCGCTCGCTTCCGCCCTTCGCCAGTCTTTCCTCGTTCCTCGATCATCTGCGCCGAGAAGGCGAGGTCCGCGCGATCTCGGCGCCGGTCGCCATGGCGCTCGAACTCACCGAACTGCATCGGCGCGTCATCGCGCGGAGTGGGCCGGTGCTGCACATCGAAAACCCGACGGTCGGCACCGGCACGGTCGCGTCGATGCAGGTCGTGACCAACCTGTTCGGCACCGTCGCGCGCGTCGCCGCGGGCCTCGGCACGACGCCTGCGGGCCTCGCCGACCTCGGCGAACTGCTGGCCTGGCTGCGGTCGCCGCAGCCGCCGCAGTCCTTGCGCGACGCGCGCGACATGCTGCCCGCAGCGCGCGCGGCGCTGATGGCGCGGCCCAGGAAGGTCGGCCCGCCGCGCGACCTCCGTGACGTCGATCCAGATTTCGCACTCCTGCCGGTGCAGACATGCTGGCCGGGCGATGCCGGGCCGCTGATCACCTGGCCGCTGGTGGTCACGCGGGCGCCGGGCGACGACGATCCGGCGACTTACAATCTCGGCGTCTACCGCATGCAGGTTCTCGACCGCGACCGCGCCATCGTGCGCTGGCTGCCGATGCGCGGCGGCGCGGCGCACCATCGCGCCTGGCGGGCGAAGGGCGCCGACATGCCGGTGGCCGTGGTGATCGGCGCCGACCCGGCGACGATGCTTGCCGCGGTCATGCCGTCGCCCGAGGGCGTGTCCGAACTCGGCCTCGCCGGACTGATCAACGACCGGCGCGCCGCGATCGCGCCCTGCGCGGCCATCCCGTTGCATGTCCCCGCCAGCGCCGAGATCGTGCTCGAAGGAACCGTCTCGGCGACGGAAACGGCGGTCGAGGGGCCGTTCGGCGACCATACCGGCTACTACAATTCGCCCGATCGCTATCCCGTCTTCACGCTGAAGCGGCTGCGCATGCGCGACGGCGCCTGTTACCTCACCACCTTCACCGGACGGGCCCCCGACGAGCCGTCGGTCATCGGCGAGGCGCTGCTCGAATTGTTCAAGCCGCTGCTCAGGCGACAGATCCCGGAAATCCTCGACGTCTGGTTGCCGCCGGAAGCCTGTTCCTATCGCATCGCCGTCGTCTCCATCGACAAGCGTTACCCGGGCCAGGCGCGCCGGGTGATGATGGGTTTCTGGTCGCTGCTGCCGCAGTTCTCGATGACCAAGATCGTCATCGTCGTCGACGGCGACGTCGACATCCGTTCCTGGGCCGAGATCATGTGGGCGGTGGCGACGCGCATGGACCCCTCGCGCGACCTCGTCACGATCGACCGCACGCCGGTCGACCAGCTCGACTTCGCCTCGCCGCTCGAAGGGCTGGGCGGCAAGCTCGGCATCGATGCCACCCGCAAGATCGGCGCCGAGACGAGCCGCGACTGGGGCGTCGGGCTGCTCATGGACCGCGAGGTCGCCGAGCGGGTCACGCGGCGGTGGACGGAGATCTTTCCGGAGGACGCACATGGCTGAAACGGCAACAAGGCGCCTCGTCGTCGGTGTCACCGGCGCTTCCGGCGCTGTGCTGGCGCTGGAGACGCTGCGGCTGCTCGGCGCGGCGGGAATCGAGACGCATCTCGTCGTCTCGCGCGGCGCGCGCATGACGATCGTCCACGAGCTGGGGGCGGACGGCATGGAACGACTCGCGACGGAAGCCGGACATGTGCATGCGCCGGACAATCTCGCCGCGCCGATCGCCAGCGGCTCGTTCCGCACTGCCGGCATGATCGTGGTGCCTTGTTCGATGCGCAGCCTGGCGGCGATGGCGCACGGGTTCGGCGACAATCTCGTCACGCGCGCCGCCGACGTCGTGCTCAAGGAGAAGCGGCGGCTGGTCGTCGCCCCGCGCGAGGCGCCGCTGCACGAGGGCCATCTGGAATCGATGTTGAAGCTGGCGCGCATGGGCGCGGTGATCGCGCCGCCGGTGCCGCCCTTCTACGCCCGCCCGGCGACGATGGAGGATCTCGTGCGCGAGATCGCCGCCCGTCTGGTCGGCTGGGCCGGCATCGACCCGGGCGGCGCGATGACGCGGTGGGGCGGGGCGAAGGCGTAGGGACCGGTCAGGTCCCGCGAGCCCTGTCTGCCCGAGGGGTCTATTCCGATGGCAGCTCGGCCAGCGTCCGAAGCGCGCGCGAACCTTCGGCCGCGGCCGCCGCGATGTCGTCGAAGAGCCCGGCGATTTCGGCGAACACGCTGCGATCGGCCTCGGTGGCGACCAGTTCGTCGAGGTCCTTCAGGAAAGCGAGGATGGCCTCGATCCGCTCGCGCTGCCTGCGCGCGTCGGCAAGGTGGGCGCGCGCGGTGCGCCGTTCCTCAAGCGCGGCGAAACGGGCGAGTGCGGCGTCGAGGC
Organism: uncultured Mesorhizobium sp.; assembly: GCA_937958475.1. Classification (GTDB taxonomy): domain Bacteria; phylum Pseudomonadota; class Alphaproteobacteria; order Rhizobiales; family Rhizobiaceae; genus DUSC01. The sequence goes on from CALFXR010000207.1 coordinate 27,632, forward strand.
GGGTGCGGCAGTCACAGTCGAGCTCGACGTCGCGGATCACCGCGGCGAGGCGGCGAAACGTCGTGTCGCCCGCGGGGCGGCGGCCGTGCGGCCGCGGGACACCGTTTTCCATGAAGGCAACGCTACAGGAGCCGGTGAGGGGAGTGTTTGCGCCGGCGCAAAGTGTTCGCCGGTCGATCGGGCTTCATGGGCCGCGCGAACCGCCCTTGTGGCGCCGCGCGGATGGCCTATTTCTGGCGGGAACGTCGCGGTCTCGGCAAGGGACCGCACAAGGTCGGCAAGGTCCGGAGAGGGCAGGAAGACGCGCGATGCGGCCGCTATGGTTCGCCCTCGGATCGGCCAGCCTCGGCCTCGGCATCATCGGCATCTTCCTGCCGCTGCTGCCGACGACGCCCTTCGTGCTGCTCGCGGCGTTCTTCTTCTCGCGCTCGTCGCCGGCCGTGCACGACTGGCTGCTGGCGCACAGGACCTTCGGCCCGGCCATCCGCGACTGGCGCGACAACCGCGCCATCAGCCGGCGCGGCAAGACGGCCGCGGCGATCGCCATGGGCGCCGCGCTCGCCATCTCCTTGGCGATGGGGGTGAGCTGGAGCCTGATCGGGATCCAGGTCGTCGTCATGGCCGGCGCGCTGACCTTCGTGCTGACGCGGGCGACTGCCGAATGAGGGCAAGCGGCGGCGGAAGCGCGGATCTCAGCTAGCGGGGTCGTCGATGAGAAAATTCGGCTTCGCCAGCGATTCCAGCGCCTTGCGGTCGGACAGGCGCACCGTGCCGCCGTCGACCTCGACGCCGTAGGGGCGCAGCGTGTTGAAGGCGCGCGACAGGTTCTCCGGCGTCATGCCGAGGAGCGAGGCCAACGTGCGCTTGTCGAACGGCAGTTCGAGCGCGCCGGTGCCGCCCTGGTCGCGGTCGAAGCGCAGCAGCCGGTTGGCGAGCCGCTCCACGGCCGACCGCAGCTTCAGGTCCTTGTGTTCCTTGACCACCGCCCGGTAGCAGCTGGCCAGTTCGACGACGATCGCGCGGGCGAAGCCGTCGTCGCGGGCGAAGGCGTCGCGGACGTTCTCCGAAGGGATCAGCAAGAGCTTCGAGCGCAGGCTGGTTCGCGCCGACATGAGGAATATGGCATCCTTGATCGCTGCGGCGAGGATGAAGGTGCCGACCGGCGTGACCATGCCGAGCGTCGATTCGCGACCGTTGGCGCGTCCGTAGAGCTCGACGCGGCCTTCGAGGACGACATAGAGGAAGTCGGCCGGCTCGCCCTCGGCGATGAGGTCGAGCTGCGCCGGGAAGGTCTGCAGGTAGGCGGCCTGCATGAGCGACTCGAAGTTCTCGTCGGTCATGCTGACGAACAGCGGCAGGGCCCTGACCTGGGGCAAATCCGAAGAACGCATTCGGATCCTCCTTGATTTTCATCAAGCATACAAATGATGGAATTGGCGTCAACACCCAGACGTTGAATCGAGCACGATTTCCCATTCGGTTCATGCGGGATGATCGATTTCCCGGCGGTCCTTGTTTCTTCCGACGCTCCGGGAAGGCTTGATCCAAATCAACCGTCCAACGCCCGGTTCGCGGAACCTCGCGCCGAAACAGGCCGCCGGGCACCATTCGAGCCCGGCATTTTGGGGGTCGGAAATGAACTCGCTCGAGCAGGTCACGCCCGCGCAACAAACCCGGGTCCTCGGCATGAGCACCGTCGCGTTCACGGTGTGCTTTGCCGTCTGGACGATCTTTTCCATCATCGGCGTGCAGATCAAGAAGGACCTCGGTCTCAACGATACCGAGTTCGGACTTCTCGTCGGCACGCCGATCCTCACAGGTTCACTCATTCGCCTCCTGCTCGGCGTCTGGACCGACCAGTATGGCGGGCGGATCATGTTCGTGCTGGTCATGCTGTCGGCGGCCCTCGCGACCTGGCTGCTGACCTTCGCCTACGACTACCCGACCTTCCTTCTCGCCGCGCTCGGCGTCGGCATCGCGGGCGGCTCGTTCGCGGTCGGCATCGCCTACGTGTCGAAGTGGTATCCGAAGGAACGCCAGGGAACGGCGCTCGGCATCTTCGGCGCCGGCAATGTCGGCGCCGCGGTGACGAAGTTCCTCGCCCCGATGATCATGGTGGCATTCGGCTGGGAGATGGTGGCGCAAGTCTGGGCCGCCGGGCTGGTCGTCATGGCCATCGTCTTCTGGTTCACCACCGACGACGATCCGGACCTCGCCGAACGCCGGCGTCGGGGCGTCAAGCCCGAGCCTCTGTCGGCGATGATCAAGCCGCTCGCCAACGCCCAGGTCTGGCGCTTCTCGGTCTACTACTTCTTCGTCTTCGGTGCCTTCGTCGCGCTCGCGCTCTGGCTGCCGCGCTACTATGTCGGCGTCTACGGCCTCGACATCGTCACCGCCGGCATGCTCGGCGCCGCATATTCGCTGCCCGGCAGCCTGTTCCGCATCCTCGGCGGCACGCTGTCCGACCGCTACGGCGCGCGGCGGGTCATGTACTGGACCTTCATCGGCGCAGCGATCACCACCTTCTTCCTGAGCTATCCGGCGACCCGCTACATCGTCGCCGGCATCAACGGGCCGATCGAGTTCGAGATCGCCATCGGCTTCCTGCCCTTCACGATGCTTACCTTCGTGCTCGGATTCTTCATGAGCCTCGGCAAGGCGGCGGTCTACAAGCACATCCCGATCTACTACCCCAACCGCGTCGGCGCGGTCGGCGGCATCGTCGGCCTCGTCGGCGGCCTGGGCGGCTTCGTCCTGCCGATCGCCTTCGGCGCGCTCAACGACCTGATCGGCGTGTGGACGAGCTGCTTCATGCTGCTCTTCGTCATCGTCACGATCAGCCTGATCTGGATGCACCTCGCCATCCGCGAGATGGAGAAGTCCGCGCATCCCGGCCTGCGCCAGCCCCGCGACTTCCCCGAACTCGAAGCCACGCAAATCGCCGCCGGCAAGTCCGAACCGAAGCTCGCGGCACGCGTGCTCGGCGTCGCGCCGGCCGGCGAGCACTGATCCCTACCCGGAAATCAATTCGAACCGTCGACGGAGACCGTCATGACCGAAACAAACCTCCCAGCAAGCGGCACGCTCGGCCGCTGGGAACCGGAAAACGAGAGTTTCTGGAACGCGACCGGGCGTTCCGTCGCCAACCGGACGCTCGTCGTCACCACGATGGGGCTGATCCTCGCCTTCATCATGTGGTTCGTGGTCTCGGCGCTCGTCGTGCGGCTGCCGCAGATCGGCTTCCAGCTGACCACCGGCCAGCTGTTCTGGCTGGCGGCCATGCCCGGCCTCGCCGGGGGCACGCTGCGGCTCGCCCACATGTTCCTCGTGCCGATTTTCGGCACGCGCAAGGTGGTCAGCGTCTCGACGCTGTCGCTGATCATCCCAGCCGTGGGCTGGTACTACGCCGTGCAGGATCCGACGACGCCGTTCTGGTGGCTGATGGTGCTGGCGTTCCTGGCAGGCCTCGGCGGCGGCAACTTCTCCTCCTTCATGCCGTCGACCAGCCTGTTCTACCCCAAGCGCCTGCAGGGCACCGCACTGGCGATCCAGGCGGGCATCGGCAATTTCGGCGTCTCCGTCGTCCAGTTCGTCACGCCCTGGGTCATCGGCTTCAGCCTGATCGGCGGCTCCGCCTGGCTGGGCGCCTCGCAGACCATGACCAAGGGCGGCGTCGAGAGCCAGGTCTTCCTGCAGAACGCGGTCGCGATCTACGTGCCGATCATCCTGGTCGTCGGCCTCATCGCCTGGGCGTCGCTGCGCTCGGTGCCGGTGAAGGCCAACTTCGCCGAACAGTTCGACATCTTCGGCTCGCGCCACACCTGGTCGATGACCTCGCTCTACATGATGACCTTCGGCGCCTTCTCCGGCCTGTCGGCAACTTTCCCGCTGCTCATCAAGCAGTGCTACGGCGGCCTCGAAGGCGCCCCCGATCCGCTCACCTACGCCTTCTACGGCCCGCTGGTCGGTTCGGTCGCCCGCGTCATCGCCGGTCCGGTCTCGGATCGGCTGGGCGGTGCCCGGGTCACGCACTGGGCGGCGCTCGGCATGCTTCTTTGCGCCATCGCGGTACCGTTCTTCACCACGCCGACCTCGATGGACCAGTTCCCGCTGTTCGTCGCCGCGATGCTGGCGCTGTTCTTCTTCGCCGGCGTCGGCAATGCCTCGACCTTCAAGCAGATGCCGATGATCTTTCCGCCTCGCCAGGCCGGCGGCGTCATCGGCTTCACCGCCGCGATCGCCGCCTACGGGCCCTTCATCTTCGGCATGATGTTCAGCTGGGCCTTCGCCATCTGGGGCACGCCGAACGCCGTGTTCTGGGCGCTCGCGGTCTTCTTCGCCATCAACTTCGCCTTGAACTGGCAGATGTACGCGCGGCGCGGCGCGGCCACGCCCTGCTGATCGCCGATCGGAGGAAACGACATGTCTCACCTTCTCGACCGCCTCAACTTCCTTGCCCGCAGGACTGCCGGAACCTTCTCCGACGGCCACGGCGTCACGACGACCGAGAGCAGAGCCTGGGAGGACAGCTACCGGAAGCGCTGGCAGCACGACAAGATCGTCCGCTCCACCCACGGCGCCAACTGCACCGGATCGTGCTCCTGGAAGATCTACGTCAAGGGCGGCATCGTCACCTGGGAGACGCAGCAGACCGACTACCCGCGCACGCGCCCCGACCTGCCGAACCACGAGCCGCGCGGCTGTTCGCGCGGTGCGAGCTACAGCTGGTACATGTATTCGGCCAACCGGGTTAAGTACCCGCTGATCCGCTCGCGGCTCCTGAAGCTGTGGCGGAAGGAGAGGGCGGTGCGCACGCCCGTCGGCGCCTGGGCGGCGATCCAGGAGGATCCGGCCAAGCGTGCGGACTATGTCCGCATGCGCGGGCTCGGCGGCTTCGTTCGCGCCACCTGGGACGAAGTCAACGAGATCATCGCCGCGGCCAACGCCTACACCGCGAAGAAATGGGGGCCGGACCGCGTCATCGGCTTCTCGCCGATCCCAGCCATGTCGATGGTCTCCTATGCGGCCGGCTCGCGCTACCTGTCTCTGCTCGGCGGCGTCTGCATGTCGTTCTACGACTGGTACTGTGACCTGCCGCCGTCCTCGCCGATGACATGGGGCGAGCAGACGGACGTTCCGGAATCGGCGGACTGGTACAATTCCGGCTTCCTGATCCTGTGGGGTTCCAACGTCCCGCAGACGCGCACGCCGGATGCCCACTTCTACACCGAGGTGCGCTATCGCGGCGCCAAGTCGGTGGTCGTGTCGCCCGACTATTCGGAAGCGGCGAAGTTCTCCGACCTGTGGCTGCATCCCAAGCAGGGCACGGACGCGGCGCTTGCCATGGCGATGGGCCACGTCATCCTTCGCGAGTTCCACCTCGACCGCCAGGCCGAGTATTTCGAGGACTACTGCCGCCGCTACACCGACATGCCGATGCTGGTGAAGCTGGTGAAGAAGGGTGGCCACTTCGTTCCCGATCGCCTGCTGCGCGCCTCCGACTTCGAGGGCTCTCTCGGCGAGACCAACAATCCCGAGTGGAAGACGGTCGCCATCGACGGAAAGACCATGAAGCCGGTCGCGCCCCTGGGATCGGTCGGCTACCGCTGGGGCGAGCAGGGCAAGTGGAACCTCGAGACCAAGGACGGCAAGGGCGCCGAGGTCGAGCTGGCGCTCAGCCTGATCCTCGAGGAGCATCGCGACCAGGTGGCGCCGGTGGCGTTCCCCTATTTCGGCAACCGCGAACATGATCACTTCGCCGGCACCAAGCACGATAGCGTTCTGCTGCGCTCCGTTCCGGCGAAAAGGATGAACCTCGCCGACGGCGAGACGCTGGTGGCGACCGTGTTCGACCTGTTCGTCGCCAACTACGGGCTCGACCGCGGCCTTGGCGACACCAACTCGGCGAAGTCCTTCGACGAGGACATTCCCTACACCCCGGCATGGGCGGAGAAGGTCACCGGCGTGCCGCGCGGCCACATCACGACGGTCGCCCGCGAATTCGCCCGCAACGCCGAGAAGACCAGGGGCCGCTCCATGGTCATCCTCGGGGCAGGGCTGAACCACTGGTATCACATGGACATGAACTACCGGGGGATCATCAATCTCCTGGTGATGTGCGGCTGCGTCGGCCAGTCCGGCGGCGGCTGGAGCCACTATGTCGGCCAGGAGAAGCTGCGGCCGCAGACCGGCTGGACCGCGCTCGCCTTCGCGCTGGACTGGAACCGCCCGCCGCGGCAGATGAACTCGACTTCCTTCTTCTACGCGCACACCGACCAGTGGCGCTACGAGACGCTGAAGGTCGACGAGATCCTGTCGCCGACGGCACCGGAAGGACCGTGGGACGGCACGCTGATCGACTACAACATCCGCGCCGAGCGGATGGGCTGGCTGCCGTCGGCACCGCAGCTGAAGAGCAACCCGCTCGAGGTCGCCCGCGCGGCCGCCGCAGCGGGCCAGGAGGCCAAGGACTACGTGGCCTCCCAGCTCAAGTCGGGTGGGCTCGAGATGTCGTGCGAGGACCCCGACGACGAGGCCAACTGGCCGCGCAACCTGTTCGTCTGGCGCTCCAACCTGCTCGGCTCGTCCGGTAAGGGGCACGAGTACTTCCTGAAGCACCTGCTCGGCACGTCGCACGGCGTGCTCGGCAAGGATCTCGGCGACGAAGGCCGGCAGCGGGCGAAGGAAGCCGTCTGGCACGACAAGGCGCCGGAAGGGAAGCTCGACCTCCTGGTCACGCTCGACTTCCGCATGTCGACCACCTGCGTCTATTCCGACATCGTCCTGCCGACGGCCACCTGGTACGAGAAGAACGACCTCAATACCTCCGACATGCACCCGTTCATCCATCCGCTGACGAGTGCGGTGGATCCGGCCTGGGACGCACGCAGCGACTGGGAGATCTTCAAGGGCATTGCCCGGAAGTTCTCGGATGTCGCGCCGGAAGTGCTCGGCGTCGAGAAGGACGTCGTGCTCGTGCCGATCCTGCACGACACGGCGGGCGAACTCGCCCAGCCGTTCGACGTGAAGGACTGGAAGAAGGGCGAGGTCGAGGCGATCCCCGGGCGCACGATGCCCGCGGTCGCCGTCGTCGAGCGCGACTATCCGAACCTCTATCGCCGCTTCACCGCGCTCGGGCCGCTGATGGACAAGCTCGGCAACGGCGGCAAGGGCATCTCCTGGAACACCCAGCACGAGGTCGATCTGCTCGGGCGTCTCAACGGCCTGGTGACGGAGGAGGGGGCCACCAAGGGCCGTCCGCGCATCGAGAGCGACATCGACGCGACCGAGGTGATCCTGTCGCTGGCGCCGGAAACCAACGGCGAGGTGGCGGTGAAGGCCTGGCAGGCCTTGTCGAAAGCAACGGGGCGCGAGCATGCGCACCTGGCGCTGCCCAAGGAGGACGAGAAGATCCGCTTCCGCGACGTCGTCGCGCAGCCGCGCAAGATCATCTCCTCGCCGACCTGGTCGGGCCTGGAATCGGAGAAGGTCTGCTACAATGCCGGTTACACGAACGTCCACGAGCTGATCCCGTGGCGGACGCTGACCGGCCGCCAGCAACTCTACCAGGACCATCTGTGGATGCGCGCCTTCGGCGAGGCGCTGTGCGTCTACCGGCCGCCGATCGACACCAAGTCGATCAACCCGGTCATCGAGGCGAAGTCGGGCGGCACGCCGCACGTGGTGCTGAACTTCATCACCCCGCACCAGAAGTGGGGCATCCACTCGACCTATTCCGACAATCTGATGATGCTGACGCTGAACCGCGGCGGACCGGTCGTCTGGCTGTCGGAGACCGACGCGGCGAAGGCCGGCATCGCCGACAACGACTGGGTCGAGGTCTACAACGTCAACGGCGCCATCGTCGCCCGCGCCGTGGTCTCCCAGCGCATGAAGGAAGGCACGATCTTCATGTATCACGCGCAGGAGAAGATCGTGAACACGCCCGGCTCGCCGACCACCGGCCAGCGCGGCGGCATCCACAACTCGGTGACGAGGGCGATCACCAAGCCGACCCACATGATCGGCGGCTACGCCCAGCAATCCTACGGTTTCAACTACTACGGCACGGTGGGTTCCAACCGCGACGAGTTCGTCATTGTCCGCAAGCTGGACAGTGTCGACTGGATGGAAGGTCCGCACCCTGGATCGGTCGCGAATGCGAAGGAGGCGGCAGAATGAAGATCCGCGCGCAAATCGGCATGGTGCTGAACCTCGACAAGTGCATCGGGTGTCACACCTGTTCGGTGACCTGCAAGAACGTCTGGACGAACCGCGAGGGCGTCGAATACGCCTGGTTCAACAATGTCGAGACCAAGCCCGGCGTCGGTTATCCCAAGGAGTGGGAGAACCAGAAGAAGTGGAACGGCGGCTGGGTGCGCAAGGCCAACGGCCGCATCGAGCCGAAGATGGGCGCCAAGTGGCGCATCCTGGCGAAGATCTTCGCCAATCCGGACCTGCCGGAGATCGACGACTACTACGAGCCGTTCGACTTCGACTACGGCCATCTGCAGACCGCCAAGGAAAGCCGGACGACGCCGACCGCGAGGCCGCGCTCGATGATCACCGGCGAACGCATGGAGAAGATCGAGTGGGGGCCGAACTGGGAAGAAATCCTCGGCGGGGAATTCTCCAAGCGCTCGAAGGACGCCAATTTCGAGGGCATCGAGAAGGAGATCTACGGCCAGTTCGAGAACACCTTCATGATGTATCTGCCGAGGCTGTGCGAGCACTGCCTCAACCCGACCTGCGTGGCCGCGTGCCCGTCGGGGGCGATCTACAAGCGCGAGGACGACGGCATCGTCCTCATCGACCAAGAGAAGTGCCGCGGCTGGCGCATGTGCGTGTCGGGCTGCCCGTACAAGAAGATCTACTACAACTGGTCGTCGGGCAAATCCGAGAAGTGCGTGTTCTGCTACCCGCGCATCGAGGCCGGCCATCCGACGGTGTGCTCGGAGACCTGCGTCGGGCGCATCCGCTATCTCGGCGTCGTGCTCTATGACGCCGACCGCATCGCGCATGCGGCGTCGACCGCCGACGAGAAGGATCTCTACGAGGAGCAGCTGAAGGTCTTCCTCGACCCGAACGATCCGGCCGTCGTCGCCCAGGCGCGCAAGGACGGCGTGCCGGAAGCCTGGCTCGAGGCGGCGAAGAGGTCGCCGGTGTGGAAGATGGCGATGGAGTGGAAGGTGGCCTTCCCGCTGCATCCCGAATACCGGACGCTGCCGATGGTCTGGTACATCCCGCCGCTGTCGCCGCTGCAGTCGGCCGCCGAGGCCGGCAAGATCGGCATGGACGGCGACATGCCGGACGTGCGCTCGCTGCGCATCCCCGTGCGCTACCTCGCCAACCTGCTCACCGCCGGCAAGGAGGAGCCCGTCGTCTCGGCGCTGGAGCGCATGCTCGCCATGCGCGCCTACATGCGCGGCAAGAGCGTCGACGGCGTCATCGACGAAAGCGTGGCGGCCCGGGTCGGCATGACCGGCGCCATGATCGAGGAGATGTACCAGATCATGGCGATCGCCAACTACGAGGACCGCTTCGTCATCCCGACGAGCCATCGGGAAATCTCCGAGGACGCCTACGACGTGCGCGGCTCCTGCGGCTTCTCCTTCGGCAACGGCTGCTCGGGCGGCACGTCCGACGCCGATCTCTTCGGCGCCAAGAAACGCAAGACCGTGCAGACGCCCACGGACATCTTCAGGGAGCAGGTCTGATGAACACGACGCTGAAAGTCATCTCACTCCTGCTCTCCTATCCGAGCGAGGAGCTGCAGGCGGCAGTGCCGGAGCTGAAGGCGGCGCTCGCCGCCGACGGCATCGGCGCGCGCGAGCAGAAGCTGCTCGGCCGGCTCGCCGACGACATCGCCCGGCTCGACCTCTACGAGGCGCAGGAACGCTACGTCTACCTCTTCGACCGCACGCGTTCCCTGTCGCTGCATCTGTTCGAACACGTCCACGGCGAGAGCCGCGACCGCGGCCAGGCCATGGTCGACCTGAAGACGATGTACGAGGACGCCGGCTTCGAGATCGATGCGAAGGAACTGCCCGACTACCTGCCGCTCTTCCTCGAATTCCTTTCGACCCGCACGGAGGAAGAGGCCGCTGAGCTGCTCGCCCAGACTGCGCACATCGCCGCGGCGCTGAAGGAGCGGCTGAAGAAGCGCGACTCCGTCTACGTCAACGCCTTCGGCGTGCTGGAGGCGCTGGGGCAGGGCAGGCCCGATGCCGCTCTCCTCCGCGAACTGCTCGATGCGCCGGAGGACGATCCCGACGACCTCGAAGCGCTCGATCGCCTCTGGGAAGAGGAGGCCGTGACCTTCGGCGGAAACGCCGGGGAGAACGCCTGCGGTCCCGACCGCCTGCGCACGCAGATGCGCGCCGCCGCACGCAAGCCCGACCAATCGCCGACCGCCTGAGGAGGATGGCGCCATGCAGAACTTCCTGAATTCGCTGGTGTTCGGGATCTACCCCTACATCGCCCTCGCGGTCCTCGTCGTCGGGACCGTCGTTCGCTACGATCGAGAGCCCTACACCTGGCGATCCGGATCGAGCCAGTTGCTGCGCCGCAAGCAGCTCGTCTGGGGCTCCGTCCTGTTCCATGTCGGCGTTCTGATGATCTTCGCCGGCCATGTCGTCGGCCTGCTCACGCCGATCGCGCTGTTCGACGCGCTGGGCGTCAGCCATGGCGCCAAGCAGATGCTGGCGATCGTCGCCGGCGGCGTCGCCGGCGTGATGGCGATCATCGGCGCGACGCTGCTCGTCCACCGCCGCCTGTTCGATGCGCGCGTGCGCGCGTCGTCGAGCGCCTCCGACACGCTGATCATCATCCTCCTGTGGATCCAGCTGGCGCTCGGCCTGCTGACGATACCCGTCTCGATGCAGCATCTCGACGGCCACGAGATGGTCAAGTTCATGAACTGGGCCCAAGGCATCTTCACCTTCAATCCCGAGGCCTCCAGCTACGTCGCCGACGCGGCTGCGATCTTCAAGCTGCACCTCTTCCTCGGCCTGACGATCCTGCTCGTCTTCCCGTTCACCCGGCTCGTGCACATGCTGAGCGCTCCGGTCCGCTATCTGTGGCGGCCGGGCTACCAAGTGGTGCGGCAGAAACCATCCCGCGCGGCCTCCGTGCGGCTGCCGGCGGAGTAGGGGCCATGGCGACCGTCTACGACGTCAGCAAGACAACGGGATCCACGGGGAAGGGGCATGCCCACGGCGCCGATCCGACGTTCCAGGAACTCGACACGCGCATTCCGCCGAAGGCGAAGCCGGTCTTCTCGGCGGTCGCGGTGAACGGCCGGACGATCGACGAGGCCGACATCCTCGCCGAGGCGCAGCATCATCCTGCATCCAATCCGGGGGAGGCGCTCGCCGCCGCGGCGCGGGCGCTGGTGGTGCGCGAGTTGCTCGTCCAGGAGGCGCGCCGGCTCGGCATCGACGCGGCTGCGTGCCTTTGCGACGACGACGGGCGCAGCGAGACGCCGGACGAGGCGGCAATCCGGCTTCTCGTCGAACGCGAGGTCGCTGTGCCAGAAGCGACCGAGGCGGAATGCCGCCGCTACTACGCCAACAACCCGGCGCAGTTCCGCTCCGACGCGCTTTACGAAGCACGGCACATCCTCTTCGCCGCGCGGACCGACGACAGGGAGGCGAGGGCGGCGGCGAGGGCCGAGGCCGAGCGCCTGGTCGCCGTCCTCGAAAACCATCCCGGCGAGTTCGCCGCGCTGGCGCGCGCGTTCTCCGATTGTCCGTCACGGGAGCATGGCGGCAATCTCGGCCAGATCGGGCCGGGATCGACGGTGCCCGAGTTCGAGCGCGCACTCGATCGGGCCGCGACGACAGGCTTGCTTGCCGCGCCGGTGGAAAGCCGGTTCGGCATCCATGTCGTGTCGCTCGACCGACGCATACCCGGCGAGACGCTGCCGTTCGAGATCGTGCGCGAGCGCATCGCGGCGTGGCTGGAAGCAGCGAGCTGGTCCAGGGCCGTCTCGCAATACATCGCCGTCCTCGCCGGCAAGGCCGAGATCAGCGGGATCGACATCGGGGCCACGGAGGGACCCTTGATCCAATAGGGAGGTCAGATGGACCTGGAAGCCGAATCGCGGGCACTGGCGATCGCGGCACTGGCGGGGAGGCCGCCGGTCGATCAGTTGCGGTCGCCGCTCGACTACATCTTCGCGGAACATTTTCGCCAGCGAAGCCTGTGCCGCATCCTCTGCGAGCTGGCCGCGCAGGCGCATCTCGACAAGGAAATGGCGACGGCCGCGCTCGACTTCCTGCGGACGGATTTCGGACTCCACGTCGTCGACGAGGAAAAGGATCTCTTCCCGCTGCTACGCCGGCGCCGGCAGAGGCAGGACCGCATGAACGACATACTCGGGACGTTGTCCGCGGAACACGCAGCCGACGCGATCGACGCCAACCAGATCATTGCGGCGCTGGCCGCGGCCCTCGATGACGAAAACCCCGTCCGACTGGATGACACGGCAAGGGCGCTGATGACCAGTTTTGCTGCGAACGAGCGACGCCATCTGACGACCGAGAACGCCATCGTACTACCCCTGGCGCGGGCGCGGCTCACGATCACCGATCTCGAAACGCTCGGCCGCCACATGGCCGCCCGGCGCAGCGTCGCCTATCCGGAGGGCAGGGATGCTGTCTGACCTTTTCGAGCACAATCGCCGCTGGGCGGACGAGAAACGCCGCGACGACCCCGACTATTTTCGCAGACTGGCCGGCCTGCAGCGGCCGGAATATCTCTGGATCGGCTGTTCCGACAGCCGCGTGCCGGCCAACGTCATCACCGGGCTGGAACCCGGCGAGGTGTTCGTCCACCGCAACGTCGCCAACCTCGTGCACAGGGCCGACGTCAATCTCCTCTCGGTGCTCGAATTCGCCGTCGAGACGCTGGAGGTGAAGCACGTCATCGTCTGCGGCCACTATGGCTGCGGCGGCGTGCGCGCGGCCATGGACGGCAACCGCCACGGCATCATCGACCACTGGCTGCAACCTATCCGCGACATCGCCGACGGCTGCGGCGACCTCCTGCCGGACGAGCACGACGGCGACCGCCGCCTCGACCGCATCTGCGAGCTCAACGTCCAGTCGCAGGTCGCCGGCCTGGCGCGAACGCCGATCATCCAGTCGGCATGGAAGCGCGGCCGCAGCATCACCATCCACGGCTGGATCTACAGCCTCGACGACGGCCTGCTGCGCAACCTCGACTGCAGCGCCGACGGACCCGGCGAAGCGGTCAAGGCCGGCCGCTGCTCTTGCCACCTGATCGACAAAGGACAATGATCTGATGACCGTCACATTCGCACACCGCAAGGGACGCTCCGTGCAACCGGACAATCAAGAGACGTTTCCGCTCGTCGCCGGCGTTGTCGGCCATGGCCGCGAGCCGGTCGACCCGCTGCTCGAGGCGGCCGCGCGCACGCTCCGCGCCATGGGCTATCGCGTCGGCGGTTTCGTCCAGGAGGAGCGCATCGCCGACGGCTGCTGCGCGGCGACCTATCTGCGCGACATCGAGGACGGGCGCAGCGTCCTGATTACCCAGATCCTCGGCGCAGAGGCAAAGGGCTGCCGGCTCGATCCGCAGCGCCTCGCCCAGGCGTGCGTCGGACTGCTCGACAGCCTCGACGGCGGCATCGACCTGCTCGTGCTCAATCGCTTCGGCAAGGACGAGGCGGAGGGCCGCGGCTTCCGCACCGTCATCGAGAAGGCGCTCGGCCTGGGCATCCCGGTTCTGTTCGGCGTGCGCGAGGCCTATGCGCCGGCGCTTGGAGACTTCGCCGGCGACTACGGCACGACGCTTGCGCCCGACGAGGCCGCGATCATCGCGTGGTGCGTCGACGTGCTCGGCCGGCGGGGAGGGGATGCCGCGAAGGGCGAGAAAACGGCAGCGTGAACGGCAATCAGGCCTTGCATCGCATCACACCCATCAGTCGCATAAGATATATTATGGAACCTATTGCAACGCTGCCAGCTGAGAGCTACGGTCTCGTCGTCCAAAGGAATTCTACCTGGTCCCTCATAAACGGCGGCAGTTCCGAGGCATTGAGCGAATTCACATATGACAGCGCTGCGTCGCGTCCATGGACGATCTTCGTTAAGGTGTACATGACGATGGGATACCGTGCCGACGCGATGTAGGGATTGTTCAGTCGATAGTGATTAAGTGCGCCCTCCGCGCTCGAAAGCGACCGAACCCATTCGAAGACGGCAGGCCCGTTCTCTTCAATGTGTCGATACGCTGCGTGCTGCGATTCTTCATCGATTGCGTAAGGAGGAAAGTCCGCGGAGCTTAAACCCCTGGCAACATTATCTAGATCGATGATAATCATCGGCGTAGGATAAAGTTTCGATCCATCCATCTTGTCACGCCAAAATGCTTTGTAGATTGTTTTGAACTCAGTATTGTTAATAGAAAACAATACCTCCATCTTGTAAGCATAATATTGGCCAGAAATCCGGCTTTCGACCTTGATTGTATTATCGCTACCTGCCGGCGATATCAGGAACCCTTTCCGCAATTCTGCTTCGGTGCGCGGCCTCGTGTCGGTCAATCGGCCAATCGTCCGAGACAGAAACTCCGCGATATGGGCCCGGTCTTCCCGTTGCATAATTGCTGTCGATTTCCAGCGCTGATCTTCGGAAAAAAGTACTTGGACATTATCCGGGGGAAGAAATATCCGCAACGATTGCCACACCAGCCGCACGGACGAGTTCCGCGGGATTTGCGGCAAACACTGCGTCGTGCGCGCCGGCCGCGGCCCACACCACGTCGAAGCCGAGCAGCGTCTCGTCGGCGAACGCGGGAATGGCGATACGGTGGCCGATCGGCGCGACGCCGCCGATGGCGAAGCCGGTCTCGTCGCGCACGTGGCGCGGCTCGGCGCGCTTCAGCGGCTCGCCGGCGAGTGCCGCGGCCTTGGCGAGGTCGAGCCGGTTGGGCCCGGAGACGAGGAACAGATAGAGGCGTCCGCTGCGCTCGCCCTGAAACACCAGCGACTTGACGATCTGGGCGACGGTGCAGCCACATTGCGCCGCGGCTTCTTCCGCCGTGCGCGTCGAGGCGCCCATGCGCCTGACCTCGATCGCGAGCCCGGCGTCGCGCGCCGCGGCCGTGACGCGCTCGATGCTGCCGGCCGGCTTTGCCGCGTCACTCATACGGCACCTCGACGACCAGCCCGTCATAGGCCGGCTCGACGTTGTTCGGCGTCTTCGCCATCACCGTTTCATAGTCGAGCGGAATGTGCATGTGGGTCAGCACCGCGCGTTTCGGCGCGAGCTTCTCGATCCATTCGAGCGATTCCGAAAGCGACAGATGGCTCGGATGGCTTCGGTACTGCAGCGCGTCAATGACCAGCAGGTCGAGGCCTTTCAACCGGTCGGCGGTCGTCGGCGGAAAGTTGGAGACGTCCGGGCAGTAGGCGATCTGGCCGATGCGGAAACCCAGCGAGATGATGTCGCCGTGGATCTGCGGCAGCGGTTCGAAGGTGAGGGCACCCCCCTCGCCCCGGATCGAAAACGTCTCGTCGTGGTCGATCGCATGAGCCTTCAGGATCGGCGGATAGGCGCTGCCGGGCGGCGTGACGAAGCAGTAGCCGAAGGCGTCGTGCAGGCGCACGGTCGTCGGGTGGTCGGCATAGACGTCCATCAGCCGGCGCTGCTCGAGCACGTAGCCGCGCAGGTCGTCGATGCCGTGGATGTGATCGGCATGGGCGTGCGTATAGACGGCGGCGTCGAGTGTCTTCACCCGCGCCATCAGCATCTGTTCGCGGAAATCAGGACCGGTATCGATGACGACACGCGTGATGCCCGCCGCCGAGACGCGCTCGACCAGGGCCGAGGCGCGCATGCGCCGGTTCTTCGGGTTGGTCGGGTCGCAGCCGCCCCAGTCGCCCGAAATCCGCGGCACGCCGGGCGAGGAGCCGCAGCCGAGGATGGTGAGGCGCAGCAGGTCGGTCACAACCGGACGCCCTGCTCTGTCGGGCGCGGCATCTTCTTGAAAAGCCGGAAGAAATTGTCGGTGGTCAGCCGCGCTGCCTCGGCAGCGTCGACGCCGATCGTCTCGCCGAGCACCGCGGCCGTGTGGGCGACGTAGGCCGGCTCGTTGCGCTTGCCGCGGAACGGCATCGGCGCGAGATAGGGCGCGTCGGTCTCGACCAGCAGGCGGTCGTGCGGCACCGTGCGCGCGATGGCGCGCAGTTCCTCCGACTTGCGGAAGGTCAGGATGCCGGAGAACGAGACATAGCCGCCGAGGCGCACGCCGGCATCGGCGAGGCGCTGGCCGGAGGAAAAGCAGTGCAAAATGAAGGGGAAGGCCCCCTTCCCGCTTTCTTCTTCCAGGATCGCGATCATGTCGTCGTCGGCGTCGCGCGAATGGATGACGAGCGGCAAGCCGGTCGCGCGCGCCGCCGCGATGTGGGCGCGCAGGCCGGTCGCCTGCGCCTCGCGTGGTGCGTAGTCGTAGAAATAGTCGAGGCCGGCTTCGCCGATGGCGACGACCTTCGGATGCGCCGACAGGCGGATCAGTTCGTCGGCCCCGATGTCGAGTTCCTCGGCGGCGTTGTGCGGATGCGTGCCGACCGAGCAGTAGACGCTGTCATAGGCTTCGGCGATCGCCAGCACGCCTGGAAAGCGGCGCACGCGCGTCGAGATGGTCACCATGCGGCCGACGCCGGCCGCATGCGCCCGCGCCACGATCGCGTCGCGATCGTCGGCGAAGTCGGGGAAGTCGAGGTGGCAGTGGCTGTCGACGAGCACGCTCAGCCCTGCTCCGCCTGCTCGACGTAGCGCGGGAAGACGCCCGCCGGCGCCGGCAGCGGCGTTCCGGAAACCAGCGCGTCGGCCTCGCCGACATGGGCGAACTCGCGCCTGTCTGCGGCAACCGCGAGCAGGTCGAGCAGCTTCGCCGCCGAGCCCGGAATGTAGGGCTGGCAGAGGATCGCCACCCGCCGGACCGTCTCGGCCGTGGTGTGCAGCACCGTCTCCATGCGCGCCGGATCGGTCTTCTTCAAGGCCCACGGCTCCTGGCCGGCGAAATAGCGGTTGGCCTCGGCGACCACGGCGAAGATCGCCGCCAGCGCGAGATGGATGCCCTGCTCCGCCATCGCCTTGCGCGCCGTCCGGAGTGCGGCCTCGGCCTGGTCGAGGATGGCGCGGTCGACGTCGGCGAGCGTGCCGCGCTCCGGCACCTTGCCGCCGCAGTTCTTGGCGATCATCGACAATGAGCGCTGCGCCAGATTGCCGAGATCGTTGGCAAGGTCTGCATTGGTGCGGTTGACGATCGCTTCGTGGCTGTAGTTGCCGTCCTGGCCGAACGGGATCTCGCGCAGCAGGAAATAGCGCAGCTGGTCGAGCCCGTAATGCTCGGCGAGCGCGAACGGATCGATGACGTTGCCGACCGACTTCGACATCTTCTCCCCGCGGTTGAAGACGAAGCCATGGCCGAACACGCGCCGCGGGACTTCCACTCCGGCCGACATCAGGAACGCCGGCCAGTAGATGGCGTGAAAACGCACGATGTCCTTGCCGATGATGTGGACGTCGGCCGGCCAGTAGCGCCAACGTTCAGCACTTTCATCGGGATATCCGGCTCCGGTGATGTAGTTGGTGAGCGCGTCGACCCACACGTACATGACGTGCTTCTCGTCGCCGGGAACCGGCACGCCCCAGTCGAACGTGGTGCGCGACACCGACAGGTCCTTCAGCCCCGACTTGATGAAGCTGATCACCTCGTTGCGCCGCTCCGGCGGGCTGATGAAGCCCGGGTTCTTCTCGTAGAGGTCGAGCAGGCGGTCTGCATAGGCCGAGAGACGGAAGAAGTAGCTCTCTTCCTCGACCCATTCGACCGGCGTTCCCTGTGGGCCGTAGCGGACGCCGTCGGCGCGCAGCTCGGTCTCCTCCTCGCCGTAATAGGCCTCGTCGCGGACCGAATACCAGCCGGCGTAGCCGCCCTTGTAGATGTCGCCATTGGCCGCCATGGCGCGCCAGATCGCCTGGCTCGCGGCGTAGTGGCGCGGCTCGGTGGTGCGGATGAAGTCGTCGTTGGAGATGTTCAGCGCTGACGCCATGCGGCGGAACTCGGCCGAGTTGCGGTCGGCGAGCTCGCGCGCGGTCAGCCCCTCCTTGCGCGCCGTCTGCAGCATCTTGATGCCGTGCTCGTCGGTGCCGGTGAGGAAGAAGACGTCCTTGCCGTCGAGGCGCTGGAAACGCGCCAGCGCGTCGGTGGCGATCATCTCGTAGGCGTGGCCGATATGCGGCTTGCCGTTCGGATAGGAAATCGCGGTCGTGATGTAGAATTTTTCGCGTGACATGTGTGAGCCGTTCGCAGGGCGAGGAAATTCGGTGCGGTGAGATAGCGCATCGGAACGGCCATAGCCATCCCGCGCCGCGGGACGGGCGTCACATTCGGAGCGTGTCGTGCAGGCGAAGGATCATGGTCAGCGCGTGTTGTTTGCGGTCGAGATTGTACGTGTCCGCCTCGCCGATCGCAATGCGCATTTCCTGCCAGGCGGCGGAAATGCGCCCGGCGCGCTCGACGTCGCCCCTATGGGCGGCGTCGACGGCGGCGCCGGCCAGCAGGTCGAGCAGCCGGTCGTTGAACATGGCGAACTGTATGGCGCGATCCTTGGCCGCGACCGCTTCAGCCAGCCGGTGCGCCTCGACGCCCGGCGATGCCTGCGCCCCGATCACACGGTCGAGCGCGGCGCCCACCTCCAGGCCGCCGTATTCGGTCATCAGGATGGCGGTGCGCGGGCTTCCCGCCGCCGCCTCCGCAAGCGCGGCGCGGCCCTCCGCGTCCGCCGGCAACGCTATCTCGAACGTTTCGAGGGCAGCGTAGAGATCGGCCGGCGCCAGCGGCGAGAGCCTCACCGTCTGACAGCGCGAGCGAATCGTCGGCAGAAGACGCCCGGCCGAATGGGCGATAAGGATGAAGACCGTGCGCGCCGGCGGCTCCTCGAGGCTCTTCAGCAGCGCGTTGGCGGCGTTGACGTTCATGTCGTCGGCGGGATCGACGATGACGAAGCGGTAGCCGCCGTCATGGGCCGTGTGCGAGGTGAAGCGGCTGACCCTGCGCACCTCGTCGACGGTGATCGCCGACTTGAAGCCGCCGCCGCTGCGGTCGTTGGCGGGGCGGGTGAGGTGCAGCACGGACGGGTGCGATCCCGCCGCCATCTGGCGGAAATGCGGCGAGCGGGGATCGGGCTCCACGAGCCCGAGGGAAGCCGCGGCGTAATCCGGCTGGGTGAGCACGTGATAGGCGAAACGGAAGGCGAGCGTCGCCTTGCCGATGCCGCGCGGGCCGGAAAACAGCAGGGCATGCGGCAGTTTTCCGGCGCGATAGGCCGCCGCCAGCGCGTCCGCCGCCTGGCCGTGCCCGCGCAGGAACGCATTCTCCGAAGGCTCGGGAATACGGTCCAGCGTGTCGTGCTGTTCGGGGGCGATCCGTTCGAACATCACGCATCCACCGCAGCAGGAGCTGGTTGGAGGGCGCCGAGCGCTGCCGTCACGATGTTTCCGATTACCGCGGCGATCTCCTCGGGCGAGCGCCCGGCATCGATGACGATGCAGCGCTCGGGTTCGACATCGGCGATGTCGAGATAGGCCTCGCGCCGCCGCCGGTGGACATCGACGGTTTCCTTCTCGTAGCGGTCGGCTGCGCCGTCGCCGCGCCGTGCGGAAGCGCGCCGCAATCCTTCCTCGGGCTCGATGTCGAGTATCAGCGTCAGGTCCGGGATCATGCCGTTGACGGCGACCCGTTCAAGGGCGGCCATGAACTTCGGATCGAGGTCGCCGGTGACGCCCTGATAGACCCGCGACGAATCCATGAAGCGGTCGCACAGCACCACCGCGCCGCGTTCCACCGCCGGACGGATGACCTGCTCGACATGGTCGGAGCGCGCCGCGGCGAACAGGATCGCTTCCATGACCGGCCCGAAAGGCTCCGCCGCGCCCGAGAGCAGCACATGCCGGACGGCTTCCGCCCCCGGCGAGCCGCCGGGCTCGCGCGTGACGAGAACGTCGTGCCCCCTGGCGCGCAGCCGCTCGGCGAGGCGCGTGATCTGGGTCGACTTGCCCGCGCCTTCTCCGCCTTCGAAGGTAATGAAGAAACCTCGCGACACCCGAGCCTGCCTGTTCGTCAGCGCCGCCGTCCTCTCGGGACGAGACTCCCGGGCGGCGGTCGCCACCGTCATATGACGGTCGCCCGAAAAGGTCCACGCCGATGGAAAGGAACCCTCAGCGCAGCCAGCCGACCATGAGTTCGCCCACGGCGTCGAGGGCGCGCTCGTGAAGCGCCCCGAGGCCGACAGCCTCGGCGGTATAGAGCGGCGTCTCCTGAGAGAGCGTGTCGCCGATCCAGACCTTCAGCGACCCGACGCGGACCCCCTCCTCGACCGGCGCGACTACCGGCCCCTCGTAGACGATCCGCGCGACGAGGCGGTCCCGGTTGGTGATCGGAACGAAGATCGCGACCGGTCCCTTCGCCTTCAGCGCCACGCCCGACTTGGCGCCGCCGTAGACCTGGGCTTCGCCGACCGTCTCGCCCTCGGCGAAGAGTTCCGCGCGCTGGAAGGCGCGCATGCCCCAGTCGAGCAGCTTGCGTGCTTCCTCGGCGCGCTCCCGCTCGGTCGCCATGCCGCTCATCGCTGCGAAGACGCGTTTGCCCTCGCGACTGACGGAGCCGACGATGGCGTAGCCTGATTCTTCGGTGAAACCGGTCTTCATGCCGTCCGCCCCGATATCCATGGACAGGAGCGGGTTGCGGTTGGACTGCGTGATCTTGTTCCAGGTGAAGTTCGGCTGCGAATAGTAGCGATAATACTCCGGATATTCGCGCCAGATATGGACCGCCAGTTGCGCGAGTTCGCGCACGGTCACCACCTGTCCCTCCGCAGGGAGGCCCGTCGCGGTCTTGAACACGGACTTCGTCAGCCCGATGCGGCGGGCCCGCTCGGTCATCAGCTGGGCGAAGTTTTCTTCCGACCCCGCCATACCCTCGGCGATGATGATGCAGCCGTCGTTGGCAGACTGGACGATAACGCCCTGGATCAGGTCTTCGAGACGGATCGACGACTTCAGTGCCGCGAACATGGTCGAGCCGCCGGAACCGGCGCCGCCGGTCCGCCAGGCATTTTCGCTGACGAGAAAGGTGTCGTCCATGCGCAGGCGGCCGCTCTTCAGCGCATGGAAAACGACCTCCATGGTCATCAGCTTGGCGAGCGATGCCGGCGGGATCAGCTTGTCAGGGTCCTTGGAAAACAGCACGGTGCCGGTGTCGGCATCGATCATGAAGGCCTGCCCGGCACGCGTTTCGAACAGCTGCGCCTGCGCGGCGAAGGCCGCTCCGAGGACCAGAGCGAACGCTGCCACGAGCGCGCAGCCGATGTGACCGAGATTCCGCATTGTGCCCTGCCCGCTTTTCCGACCGACGATGCGGCAGGCTAGCAGCCTTGACGCCGCGATCAACCGCTACCGACGCAGCTTGCCGGAAGAAGGGCGGCACGCCGCCCTATTCGCGGACGATGATGGCATCCGGGGCGCCGCGCTGCCACGCGGCGGCGAGCAGGTCGTCGAGGGAGGCGCGGCCGTCGGCATAGACGTTGAGCGTGAACCAGTCGCTGCCGTCGAGCGTCGATTTCTCCAGCGATGTGCGGCCCACGGCCGAGAGGCTTTTCGCCACGGCTTCGGCCTCGGCTTCCCCCGCGAAGGTACCGGCCGCCACGAACGCGCCGCCGCTCATGGATCCGGCCGTGATGGCGCTCTGTTTCTTCCACGACGCCACGATCCGGTCGCTGGTCAGCGACGGCGCGTCGAACGCGGCGAAGGGATCGCCGGCGCGACCCACCCTGTCATCGGCGTAGGACAGCGCCGCGAGCGCGAGCCGCCTTCCCGGCGCCGCGAAACCGTCGACCGGCCTCTCTGGGGCGATGGGCCCCAGTTCCGGCAACGTGACCTCGAACGAACCGAAGGCGGCCGCAGTCGACGTCGCGGACGCAGCGAGCGCCGGCCGCGCCTGCGATTCGGCGAAGATGCCGGGGAACGCGCCGACCGCCGCATTCGGCGTCGGCCCGTTCATCGCGATCATGACGCCGGTCGGCAGGCCGACCGACGGGTCCGGCGCCGTGTTGCCCGGACGGTATGAAGCCATCAGGTACTGCTCGTCCTGGCCGTCGAGCGGGGCGCGCCCGACATACTCGACCTTCACCTTGGCGACGCCGGTGTGGGAATAGTCGAGAAGTTCGGCGGCGCGCTTCGACAGGTCGATGAGTCGGCCCTTGGCGTACGGGCCGCGGTCGTTGACACGGACGATGACCGAGCTGCCGTTCTTCACATTGGTGACGCGTGCATAGCTCGGTAGCGGCATCGTCGGATGCGCCGCCGTCAGATGCGTCATGTCGTAGATCTCGCCGTTCGCGGTGAGGCGTCCGTGGAAGGCGTCGCCGTACCAGGACGCGCCGCCGACCTTGCTGTAACGCTTCTCTTCCTTCGGATAGTACCAGACGCCGCGGACCTTGTAGGGCTTGCCCAGCTGATCGCGGCCGCCGCCGCGCGGCAGGCGCGAGCGCTGGCTGCTGACTCGCGGGCTGGCCTTCACCCCATACTCGCTCTCGGAGAAATACTCCTTCGACCGCTTGGGATTGACCATGCCCTTGGTCGGCGTCGACGTGCAGCCGGCAACGATGGAGGCCGAAACGGCGAGTGCCAGAAAGGCCGAGCCGCGCATGATCCATCCACGCGTCCGATCGGTCATGATGCAGCAGTCCCCCGGTATTCCGACTGTGGGCATTCCCTGCGGCCGAGAAGCGCGAACGATCGTGCGACCCTTCTCTTCCGGCGCGGCGCAAGGCCCCCATCTGCGCAGGAATTGCTTATCAGCCGATTAAGGGAATATGGCCCGAACGGGGCAAGATTGTGACGGCGGCGCAAAGCACCGCCCCCGGGGAACCGTCGCGGCCGGCGTCCGTTTTCGCCGATCCACGACGCGTTCTTGCGGAGGCCGGATGTCGCAGAAGAAAACCGTGAAACTCCGCGGACGCGCGGTCGGCGACCAGGACGCCACATCCGGCCCGATGGACGGCAACTCGACTTGTCTCGCCCGCAAACAGGACGCCGCCGCGGTGGAGAAGGATCGGGCGAAGAGTTCCGGCCGCCCGCCCCTGGCGCGGACCGCACGGGCCCCTGAGGGCGACGGCGCATCAGACGGTGCGGCAGTCGAGCCGCAGCGAGTAGCGAAGCCGCGCGGCACCCGCCGCGGACCTCCGCCGGCGCGTTGACGTCCGCAACCCCGAGGCGCTAAAGCCGAAGGCGACGACGACGGGCTGCAAGGCCTGTCGCGATCGCGGAGGGATGGCCGAGCGGTTTAAGGCACCGGTCTTGAAAACCGGCGTGGGGGCGACTCCACCGTGGGTTCGAATCCCACTCCCTCCGCCAGCGGCACGGCCCTCCGGCCTGAGATGTTCGGATAGCGTTCTGCGGATACGGCCCCGGCTCCTCGCGGTCATCGGGCGGAAGGACCGTCAGCACTGCCCCGAATTTGCCGGATTCGGGATCGGGCGTCGGGCAGAACTCCCCTGCGCGATCGAGCGGATTTCCGCATGGGAATGTGGACGCCGCGCCGGCAGGGCGTTTAGGGAGGCAGCCGATCCACGCGGTCGGCGGCGAAAGACCCGGCGATTGCAAAGCGGCGAAGGTCGCGTCTTTATGCCGGCAAGGACTCAGCCGCGGAAAAATCTCGATCCATGAAGATCTTCTCCTGCCACACGCCTTCGCACGAGATTCTCTACCGCCGGTACTTCCTGCCCTCCCTGCCGGCAGAGCTCGTCAACATCTCCTTCCCGCTGGAGCCGACGGGGGCCTCCGATTTCGGATCGCCGGGTTTCCTGCAAAGCGTCGGCGCCAAGATGCGACTCGTCATCGATAGCATCGAGGCGAATCGCGGCGACGCCATCCTGTGGAGCGACGTCGATATCGTCTTCCGGCGCAGTCCCCTCGGTTTTCTGCGCGAGTTGCTGGAAACGCACCCCGAGGTCGACATCTGGTTCCAGAGCGAGGCGCGCGATCCCGGCGGCGATGTCAACGCCGGCTTTGTCCTGATGCGGTGCAACGATGCGGTGAAGGCTCTGTACGAGGCTGCCCTCGAAATGATGAACGCGCCGGACCAGTGCAACGACCAGGACGCGCTCAACCGCCTCCTGCGCTCGGACGCGGCGCCGAACTGGGCATACCTGCCGAGTGGCTTCTTCGCCCGCTCGCATGGCTGGCCGCCGCGCAGCGACATCTTTCTCTATCACGCCAACTGCACCGTCGGCGTCGACGGCGTCGGCCAGAAGATCAGGCAGTTTCGCGAGCTGGAGACCTTTTGGCGATACGGCTGGCCCTACGTGCAGTATCGCCGGTACCGCGGAAAGATCGAGAAGCTGGGCAGGAAGGCGAACGCACGCCTGCAGCGCTGGTCAGGGCGGGATCGAACCGGCTAGGCTCCGGCCGCCGCCGTCTCCCGATCCGCCCGTTTCCGCCCATCTACGCCGTTTGACTGTCGCTTTCGAAATCCTCCGGCCGCATGTCGAGCAGCGGTCTTCCGCTCCGATCCCGAGGCCCCCTTCGTGTCCGCTCCGTTCTATGACTTCCTGATCGTTGGCGCCGGATTTGCCGGCGCGGTCTGTGCCCGCGAACTCGCCGAACGCGGAAACCGCATCCTGCTCATCGACCGTCGTCCGCACATCGGCGGCAACGCATACGACATGCACGACGAAGCCGGCCTCCTCGTCCACCCCTACGGACCGCACATCTTTCACACCAACAGCGACCGCATCTTCGGGTACCTTTCGCGCTTCACCAACTGGCGACCCTACGAGCACCGCGTCCTTTCCCAGGTCGACGGACAGTTGCTGCCGTTCCCGATCAACCGCACGACCGTCAACCGTCTCTACGGGCTCGATCTGACGTCCGAGGAGGTCGGCCGGCATTTCGAAGAGGTCCGCATCGAACGCAAACCGCTGCGCACCAGCGAGGACCTGGTGCTGGCAAGCGTCGGTCGCGACCTTTGCGACAAGTTCTATCGCGGCTACACGCGCAAGCAGTGGGACCTCGACCTGTCGGAACTCGCCACGGGCGTCGCCGCGCGGATCCCCGTGCGCACCGACGACGACGACCGTTACTTCACCGATCGCCACCAGGCCATGCCGGCCGACGGCTATACCAGGATGTTCGAGAACATCCTCGACGACCCGCGCATCGAGCAGCGCCTGTCGACGTCGCTGGAGGATATCGCCGGCAAGATCGACTGGGGCCGAATGGTCTATACGGGACCGATCGACGCCTACTATGGCCATCGCTTCGGCAGGCTCGCCTATCGCAGCCTTCGGTTCGAGCACAAGCATCTCCCCGGATGCCGGCGATACCAGCCGGTCGCGCAGGTGAACTACCCGAACGACCACGCATACACCCGGATCACCGAGTTCAAGTACCTGACAGGGCAGGAGCACGAGGGAACCTCGATCGTCCGCGAGTATCCGGCGGCCGAGGGCGAGCCGTTCTACCCGGTCCCGCAACCGGCGAACGAGGCGCTCTTCCAGCGCTACAAGCAACTCGCCGCGGCGGAAACCCGCGTCACGTTCGTCGGACGTCTCGCCGAATACCGCTACTACAACATGGATCAGGTGGTCGGCGCGGCACTGGCCGCGGTGAACGGGCTGGAGCGCGGGCATGGGTGAGGCTCGGCGATTCGTCGTGGTCGTCCGAGCCGGCGAGGCGTCCCTGCACCGGAAATGGCTCGAAGGGGCAAACCGCAGTTGGGACCTCGTCGTCTCGTGGTATGGCGTGGCCCCATACGAACGCGTCGCCGACGAGACGGTCGTGCGCATCGCGGGCGGCAAGGGCGACGGTCTTGCCGCCACCTTCGCCGCCCTTCCCGAATTGGTCGCGCGCTACGACTATTTCTGGCTCCCCGACGACGACATCGATACCGATGGCGCCACGATCGCCACGCTTTTCGACATCGCCTGCGAAGAACGCCTCGCGGTCTGCCAGCCGGCGCTGACTCACGACAGCTACAACAGCTACCTGCACACGCTGCAAAGTCCGTCCTTCCGGCTGCGCTACACCAGCTTCGTCGAGGTGATGGTGCCATGCCTTTCGCGGGAACGGCTGTTGCGCGTGTTGCCCTATTTCGAACGGAACCCGTCTGCCTTCGGCGTCGACTGGATCTGGACGCGCCTCGATCCCGACAACAGCCGGCGGGCGGCCATCGTCGACGCGGTCGCCGTACGTCACACGCGTCCTGTCGGCGTGTTTCTTCACGAGCGCATTCGCCGCCGCGGCGAGGACCCTGCGGCGCGTGAGCGCGAGATCCTCGCCGCATTCGGGATCGCGCAACCCGATACCGGTTTCGCATGCTACGGCGGCCGCCGGCGTGGCAGCGGACGGCTCTGCGGCCCCTGGACGACGCGCCTGATCATGGCGAAGGACTATCTCGCCAACATACGGTCGTGGAAAGAGAAGCGGCGCTGGAAACGGGCGTGGCGGCTGTTTCGCAAGCCGAGGGCTTCGCTGGAACAACTCGCCCCGATCAGCCGGGCCGCGCCGAAGGATTGACCGACGGGATGCGGCCCCCGGGGCTGATCAGTACGCAGGCGCCGAAAATCGCCGCAGGCGCAGTGCGTTGGTCAGCACGAAGACGCTCGACAGCGACATGGCCCCCGCGGCGAGCATCGGCGACAGCAGGATTCCCCAGAACGGGTAGAGCGCGCCGGCGGCCACCGGGATCAGCGCCACGTTGTAGGCGAAGGCCCAGAACAGGTTCTGCCTGATGTTGGCGATCGTCGCCTTCGACAACGCGATGGCCTTGGTCACACCATGCAGGTCGCCGGCCATCAGCACCACGTCGGCGCTTTCCATGGCGATGTCCGTGCCGGTGCCGATGGCCAGGCCGACATCGGCTTCCGCGAGCGCCGGCGCGTCGTTGATGCCGTCGCCGACGAAGGCGACCCTCCGACCCTCGTCGCGGAGGCGTTTGACCGCCCTCACCTTGTCCTCGGGCATGACCTCGGCGACGACCTCGTCGATGGCGAGTTCCTTGGCAATGGCCTCAGCGGTCCTGCGGTTGTCGCCGGTGACCATGACCACCTTCATGCCGCGGTCGTGGAGCGAGCGGATGGCGTCCCGCGTCGTCGGCTTCAGCGGATCGGCGACGGCGAGCAGCGCGGCCAGCTGTCCATTGATCGCGACGTAAAGCGGCGTCCGTCCCGCTTGGCCGACGCGAAACGCAACCGCCGCGAGCGGCGCGACGTCGATGCCCGCTTCGGCGAGGAAACGATCCGCGCCGACAAGCAGGCGCCTGCCGCCGACGCTTGCGCGAATGCCATGGCCGGGAACGGCCTCGAACGTTTCGACCGTCCTCAACGCGATCCCCTCGTCCTTCGCCGCGGCGACGATGGCTGCCGCGATCGGATGCTCCGACGAACCCTCGGCCGAGGCGACGACGGCAAGCACCTCGGTCCGGCTGAAACCGCCCAGCAGTTCGAGATCGGTGAGGCGCGGTCGACCTTCCGTCAGCGTGCCGGTCTTGTCGAGGGCGATCGTGTCGACGCCGCGCAGGGTCTGCAGCGCCTCGCCATTGCGGAACAGAACACCCATCTCGGCCGCCCGCCCCGTGCCGACCATAATCGACACCGGGGTGGCCAAACCCATGGCGCATGGACAGGCGATGATGAGTACGGAAACGGCGTTGACAAGGGCGAAGGTCAGCGCCGGCTCCGGCCCGAGCGCAAGCCAGACGAAGAAGGTCACTGTCGCGGCCGCCATGACCGCCGGCACGAACCATGCCGTGACCCGGTCGACCAGCGCCTGGATCGGCAGCTTGGAACCCTGTGCCGCCTCGACCATGCGGACGATCTGTGCGAGCAGCGTGTCGGCGCCGACCTTGGTGGCTCTGTAGACAAAGCTGCCGGTCTTGTTGATCGTTCCGCCGACGACGTCGGCTCCGACGTTCTTGGCGACGGGTACCGGTTCGCCTGAAATCATCGATTCGTCGACGTAAGATGAACCGCGCATGACCTCGCCATCGACCGGTATCCGATCGCCAGGGCGCACCTGGACAAGATCGCCGACGCGGACCTGGTCGATCGGCATGTCGACAACGGCGCCGTCGCGTTCGACGAGAGCGGTGCGCGGCTGCAGGCCGATCAGCCGCCTGATCGCATCGCTGGTGCGGCCCTTGGCTTTCGCTTCGAGGAAGCGGCCGAGCAGGATCAGGGTGACGATCACGGCGGACGCTTCGAAGTAGACGTTCGCCGTTCCTTCCGGCAGCGCCGCGGGAAAGAAGGTCGCCATCACGGAATATCCCCAGGCCGCCGTCGAGCCGAGAACGACCAGGGCATTCATCTCCGGCGCCAGGCGCAGCAGCGCCGGAACACCTTTGAGATAGAAACGCAGACCCGGCCCGAACTGCACCGCGGTGGCCAGGAGAAAATACGCGGTATACAGCTCCAGCCGGCCGACATTCATCAGGAGCCAGTGATGCAGGTCGGGGAAGAGATGGGAGCCCATCTCCAGTACGAAGAGCGGCATCGTCAGCACGGCCGCAACGAGAAAATCCCGGAAGAGCCGATTCTCCTCCTGCTTCTTGGTTTCTTGGCTCGCTTCCTCGCCCAACGATGAGTCGAGGCGTCGCGGCTCATAGCCGGCGGCGCGGATGGCGGCGTCGATCGCGTCGGTCGGAGCGCGGCCGGCAGTCCTCACGCTGGCACGCTCGGTCGCAAGATTGACGCTGACCTCCAGGACACCGGGAACGGCCGCGATCGCCTTTTCCACCCTGCCGACGCAGGACGCACAGGTCATGCCTTCGACGCCGACATCGATCGTTTCCGTAGGCACCTCGTAGCCTGAAGCGCGTACGGCCGCGACGGCCGCATCCGCAGCCGGTTCCCCGTCGTAGACGATCTCGGCGCGCTCGGTCGCCAGGTTGACCGACGCCGCGCGGACACCCGGCACCTTCGCCAGCGCCAACTCGACCCGTCGAACACAGGACGCGCAGGTCATGCCTTCGATGGGGATGGAGAGTGTGGCGTGGCGGGCTTCCGCGATCAGGGGGGCGTTCATGTCCGTGCCTCCAGATGTTCCGGATCGAGGTGTAGAGGTTCCAGTCGTTGGAAGGTCAACAGGCTTTCGGCCGCTTTTTCACGTATGAGGCGCGACGTTCCGCCGCTTGACCTTCCACCTGCTGGAAGCCTGATGTGGTAACATATCATTTTCGCAACAGGACAGGACGACAAATGCTGAAACTCACCGTACCCGACATGAGTTGCGACCATTGCGTGGGCGCCGTCACCAAGGCACTGAAGGGCGTCGACGCCAATGCGGTGGTGGCGGTCGACCTCGACGCGAAAATCGTGACCGTAAGCTCCGAAGCAAATGCGGAGAAGATCGGCGCGGCGCTGAGCAAGGCGGGTTACGAATCGTTCCCCGCGGCCTGATCCGGGGCGCAACGGCCGTGGGCCAATTTTCTTAACGCACCGACCGCGCGTCAATCGCGATCGGCACAGGAGCCGTCACCATGAATATCGGGATCGCCGCCGAGAAATCCGGGCTGCCGCCCAAGACGATCCGCTACTACGAGGACATCGGCCTGCTGGCCGCCGACCGCGCCGGCAACGGCTATCGCGACTACTCCATGGCCGACGTCCATCGCATGCGCTTCCTCAAGCGCTGCCGAAGTCTCGGCTTCTCGGTCGAGGAATGCCGGCAACTGCTTTCTCTCTACAACGACAAGAACCGCGAGAGCGCCGAGGTCAAGGCTGTCGCCGAGGCCAAGCTGGAGGAGATCGAACGCAAATTGGCGGAACTCTCCGGCCTGCGCGACACGCTGCGCCATCTCGTCAGCAGTTGCCACGGCGACAACCGGCCCGATTGCCCGATCATCGATGGGCTGGCCGGCGAGGGAAAATTCCAATAGCGCGGCCGCTTCCCCGCTCGTCCGCCCGGATGAACGGGTGACAGCGGCATCGAGTGGCCGCCGCTTCTCGCGGGCTGGTCGCATTCGTTCATCGCCATTGATCTAAATCACGGCATCGTGTCCGCCGCCCTTGTGAAATGAGGAAAATGCGGAGGAAGGCGATGAATCTCACGAAGTTTGCATCGGCGTTTGCGCTCTTGACGCTGCTGGCCACGACGGGGGCAAGCGCACAGAGCCTCGAAGCCATCGACAAGGCCGAGCAGGCGGTGATTGCCGCGTGGAACGCGACGCCGCTCGCATTCCGCAAGACGCTTTTCGTCGACAACGTGCAGGGTTTCGGCGTGTACCAGGCCCGGGCGGACGCCGTCTTCAAGAATGGGGACCAGTTGATCGTCTATGCCGAGCCGGTGGGCTATGCGTGGAAGGACAATGGGGACGGCACCTATACCTTCGGCTTCAACGTCGACCTGCTGCTGAAGACGTCGAAGGGCGAAATCGTCGGTGGGCAGGAGAACTTCCAGAAGTTGGAACTGACCAGCCGCTCGCTCAACCGCGAGTTCATTCTGACGCTGACACTCAGCATCGACGGCGCCCCTGTCGGCGACTACGTCGTGGAGTACCGCACACGCGACATCAACGGTACCAAGTCCGCGGTGATCTCCCTGCCCTTCACCGTCACGGAGTGAATTGCGCACGCGGGAACCGACACGGTAGCAAACCTCTTTTCGCAGGATGAAATCCCGCGTGTGTATCCTATATCCGGACTTCTTGACGGTGCTACGGCCGTAGGGCAAACGCATCGCGGCGCAATTCGCGCCAGGAGAGGTCGCAAGACATGGAAATCTTCACCAGCGCCGGCCTATCGGCGCTCCTCCAGGTAATCGCGATCGATCTGGTGCTGGCGGGCGACAACGCCATCGTCATCGGCCTCGCCGCCGCGGGCCTGCCTGCCGAGCAGCGCCGCAAGGCCATCATTATCGGCATCATGGCTGCGACGGTTCTGCGCATCGGCTTCGCCGCCGTGACTTTGCAGTTGCTGCAGATCCTCGGCCTTCTTCTGATGGGCGGCATCCTGCTCCTGTGGGTGTGCTGGAAGATGTGGCGCGAGTTGAAGACCTCACACGAGGAGCGCCATGCCGCCGAGGAGGCGCTCGAGGAACGCGATCTCGACGCCAGCGGCGCCGTCGCCGACAGGGGGGCGAAGAAGTCGTTCGCCCAGGCCGCATGGCAGATCGTCATCGCCGACGTTTCGATGTCGCTGGACAACGTGCTTGCGGTGGCCGGCGCGGCGCGCGATCACCCCACCGTGCTGGTGATCGGCCTCCTGCTCTCCATCGCGCTGATGGGCATCGCCGCGAGCTTCATCGCCCGGCTGCTCAATCGCTATCCCTGGATCGCCTATGTCGGTCTGCTGATCATTCTCTACGTGGCGCTGGACATGATCTATCGCGGCGTTCTGGAAGTCTGGCCCTACGTCAACGGCGCCGCAACCTGACGACCATCAGGATCCCGCGGCGCGCAGGCGGTCGATCGCCTCGCGCTGCATGGCGTCGCCGGCCATTTGCATGAACTCGATGCGGTTGCCGTCCGGGTCTTCGATCCAGCATTGCCGATTGCGGTCGAGCCCCATCTTCGGTTCGACCGTGAGCGGGATCCCGGCCGCGCGGAGAAAGGCCGCCGTGGCGTCGAGGTCGCCGCATTCCAGGCAGAAGTGGTTGACCGCGGTGCGTTCAGGGCCGGGCGAACGGTCGCCCTCCCCGCCGGGGAAGAGCTCGAGGAACTGCGTGTCGGTGATCCTCAGGTAGATGAGCCACAGGCTACCGTCCTCCCGGTCGAGGCGCATCATCTCCTCAAAGCCGAGCCGATCGCGATAGAAGGACAGCGATCGATCGATATCGGCGACCTTCAGTGCTACATGGCCGATCGCGTCGACGCCCAATCCAGACATATCCGCCTCCATTGCTTGCCACCCTTGGTGATACCATTGCCCGGCGAAGTGTGATACGCCGCCGCCGATTTCATCAGAATGCAGGAATGCCCATGTCCGCGGCCCCCCGCGTCAGCTTCGTCAGCCTCGGCTGCCCAAAAGCCCTCGTCGATTCCGAGCGCATCATCACCCGCCTGCGCGCGGAAGGCTACGAGATCGCGCGCAAGCACGACGGCGCCGACCTCGTGCTGGTCAACACCTGCGGCTTCCTCGATTCCGCGCGCGACGAATCCCTCCAGGCGATCGGCAAGGCGATGGCCGAGAACGGCAAGGTCATCGTCACCGGCTGCATGGGCGCGACGCCGGAACTGATCCGCGAAAAGCACCCCAACGTACTCGCCATCACCGGCCCGCAGGCCTACGAGAGCGTCATGGCGGCGGTGCACGAGGCCGCTCCGCCGGCGCACGAACCGTTCGTCGACCTGATGCCGCCACAGGGCGTCAAGCTGACGCCGCGCCACTACGCCTACCTGAAGATCTCGGAAGGCTGCAACAACCGCTGCTCGTTCTGCATCATTCCCGCGTTGCGCGGCGACCTCGTCTCCCGGCCGGCCGCCGACGTGCTGCGCGAGGCCGAGAAGCTGGTCGCGGCCGGCGTCAAGGAACTGCTGGTAATCTCACAAGATACAAGCGCTTACGGCGTCGACATAAAGTACCAGGAGAGCCAGTGGAAGGACCGTTCGGTCCGCGCGAAATTCCTCGACCTGTCGCGCGAGCTCGGCGAGCTCGGCGCATGGGTGCGGCTGCACTACGTCTACCCCTACCCGCATGTCGACGACGTCATCCCGCTGATGGCCGAGGGCAAGGTCCTGCCCTATCTCGACATCCCGTTCCAGCACGCCTCCCCGGCCGTGCTCAAGGCCATGCGGCGCCCGGCGCACCAGGAGCGGACGCTCGATCGCATCCGCGCCTGGCGCGAGACCTGCCCCGATCTGGCGCTGCGCTCGACCTTCATCGTCGGCTTCCCGGGCGAGACGGACGAGGATTTCGAGATGCTGCTCGACTGGCTCGACGAGGCCAAGATCGACCGCGCCGGCTGCTTCCGCTACGAGCCGGTGAAAGGCGCGCGCTCGGAAGAGCTCGGCCTGCCCGCAGTGCCGCCGGAAGTGAAGGACGCCCGCTGGCACCGTTTCATGCAGCGCCAGCAGAAGGTGTCCGCCGCCCAGTTGCAGAAAAAGGTGGGCAAGCGCCTGCCCGTGCTCATCGACGAGGCGAATGGAACCGAAGGCAAGGGTCGCACCCGCTACGACGCGCCCGAGATCGACGGGTCCGTCCATATCCGTTCGCGCCGGCCCTTGCGCGCCGGCGAGATCGTCACCGTCAAGATCGAACGGGCCGACGCCTACGACCTCTTCGGCCAGGCGGTGTGAGGCGACGCGCGCATGCCGCAGCGTTCGTTCCATTAAGGTTGCCTGCATCAATTTCCCCGAGACTGGCGCAGATCGACTAGCCTGCGCGGCCTCAAGGGGAGCAAACGATGCAGCGGAACCGTGGAAACAGTGATCGGCTCGCCTCGCTCGACCTCCTGCGCGTCGTCGCCGCGCTCGCCGTGGTCGCCTTCCACTATCTGTTTCGCGGCGCTGCGGGCACACCTATGCTCGACGTCGCCTACCCGGCGCTCGCCCCGTTCGCGCTTCCCGGCTATCTCGGCGTCAATTTGTTCTTCCTGATCAGCGGCTTCGTCATCGCCTGGTCGGCCGAAGGCCGCGACGGAGTGAGTTTCGCCATTGCCCGCTTCGCCCGCATCTATCCGGGTTTCGTCGCCTCGATGACGATCACCTTCGTCGTGCTCCTCTGGGCCGGCGACCCGCGCTGGCCGGTGAGCGTCCAGCAGTACGTCGCCAACCTCTTGATCCTGTCTCCGGCGCTCGGCCAACCCTTCGTCGACGGCGTCTACTGGTCGATCGTTCTCGAGCTGGTTTTCTACTTCTGGGTGGCGCTGGCGCTGCTCCTGGGCGTCTTCGAGCGCTGGAAGCTGCCTCTCCTCGCCGGCTGGCTCGCTGTATGCGCGACCAACGAGTACTTCGTCGGCTCCGGGGCGGCGCGGCTTGTCTTCATCACCGAATTCGGCCCCTGGTTTGCCGGCGGCATACTCGTGCACCACGTCTTTTCCCGCGGCTGGTCTGCGGCCGCAGCCGCGCTGATGGCCGCGGCCTTCGCGCTGTCCTGCGCCATGCTGCCGATCACCGCCGGCTGGATGCAGGAGACCTACGGCACCTCGCTCGGCATCGGCGCCCTGATAGCGGCGAACGTCATCATCCACCTGCTTCTGCCGGCGGCGATCGCCGTGCGCCGCTTCGCGCCGGCCTCGCCGCTGGTGATCATGCTCGGCGGTCTCACCTACCCGCTCTACCTTCTCCACCAGCATATCGGCTATGTCGCCATCAACGCCCTTGCGCCGTCACTGGGCGCCGGTCTTGCGGCGGTTGCGGCGCTCGCCGTCGTCTGCCTCGCCTCGTGGCTGGTCTGGCGCTACATCGAGACGCCGGGACGGAAGGCGACGGTTGGCCTGCTGACGCGGCTCCTCACCATCGGCCGGGTCCTCCCGGTACGCGCCTGAACAGTCAGTTCGCCGCCCGCTGGAACAGGACCGGGAACTGCTTCGCCATCTCGAAATCCTTCCCCTGCGCGCGCTTGTAGGCCTCGCGCTCGACCGTGCGCCCGAGATAGGCGCGGAATGCCGGGCGTTCCGGCAACACCTTCAGCACGTCCATCGTGAAGGCGATGCCGCTGGCGAGTTGCACATCGGCCGCGGTGAAGCGGTCGCCGGAGGCGAAATCGTTGCGCTCGAGGTGGCGCTCCACATTCGCGACCATGTCTTCGAACAGGCCGAACGAATAGTCGTTGCTCTTGTAGGTCAGGCCGTGCGCCCGCGCCGCAACGGCGGGATCGAAGACGGAGTCGCAATAGACGAGCCAAGTCAGGTAGGTCGCACGGGCGGGATCGCCGATCGGCGGTGCCAGGCGGGCCTCGGGAAAGGCGTCGGCGAGATAGATCGAGATTGCCGCGCGTTCGGTGATCACCGTGCCGTCATGCACGATCGCGGGCACCTTCTTGTTCGGCTGGATGGCCCGGTAGCTCTCGGGAACGCCGCCGGCGGCGCGGATGTCGAGAATCTCAGTCTCGTAGGGTTGACCGAGTTCCTCGAGGAGCCACAGCACGCCGGAGGAGCGCGACCAGGGAGCGTGGTAGAATTTCAGCATCGACTTGGTTCCTCTATGGCTTCCGGCCGCCGGCCCTGCCGCTGGCTTCATCGCGACGCCACCATAGCGAACCGCTCCTGACAGCAATCTGTCAGGAGTAGGCAAGCTCCGCATTGCCGGAAACGAAAAGGGGCGCCCGGCGGGCGCCCCAGATGAGAATGCCGTCGCGGTTCGCCGCTTACTGCGGCAGCTTGTCGTCGACGCCCTTGACGTAGAAGTTGAGGCCGAGCAGCACGCCGTTGTCGGCACGCTCGCCGTCCTTCAGCCATTCCGAGCCGTCCTGCTTGGCGACCGGGCCGGTGAACGGCTCGAAGCCGCCCTTGATCTTCTCGACCGCCGCCTCGGCGGCCGCCTTCACGTCGTCGGGCATGTTGGCGAACGGCGCCATGACGACATGGCCTTCCTTCATGCCGCCCCAGACGTCGACCTGGCTCCAGATGCCGTCCACGACCGCCTTGACGCGCTCCGTATAATACGGGCCCCAATTGTCGACGACCGCGGTGAGCTGCGTCTCCTTGCCGAAGGCGATCATGTCGGACGCCTGTCCGAAGGCCTTGATGCCGCGCTCGGCCGCGACCTGCATCGGCGCGGTGGAGTCGGTGTGCTGGGTGATGATGTCGACGCCCTGGTCGATCAGCGCCTTCGCCGCATTGGCTTCCTTGCCCGGGTCGAACCAGGTGTTGGCCCACACGACCTTCAGCTTGAAGTCGGGGTTGACCGTCTGCGCGCCGAGCACGAAGGCGTTGATGCCCATCACCACTTCCGGAATCGGGAACGACGCGATGTAGCCGGCGACGCCCGCCTTCGACATCTTGGCGGCAATGATGCCCTGGACGTAGCGGCCCTCATGGAACTTCGAGTTGTAGGTCGCGACGTTGGCATGATCGCGCTTATAGCCAGTGGCGTGCTCGAACTTCACATCCGGGAACTTGCCGGCCACGGCATTGGTGGCGTCCATGTAGCCGAACGAGGTGGTGAAGATGATGTTGCAGCCGGAGCGGGCGAAGCGCTCCAGCGCGCGCTCGGCGTCGGCGCCTTCCGGCACGCTTTCGAGATAGGCAAGCTCGACCTGCTCCTCGCCGCCGAGGTTCTTCTGCATCTCGAGCGCACCCTGATGGTGCTGGTAGGACCAGCCGAAGTCGCCGATCGGGCCGACATAGATGAAACAGGCCTTCACCTTTGCCTCGGCCGCTACGGTGGCGAGCGCGAGCGCCGCTGTCGCCGTAGCCAGGGACAGGAGTGTCTTTCTCATGGAGTTCATCCTCTTTCGGTTGATGGTTGGAGTTCTGAAAGGGTCTCGGGTGTCAGCGATCGGGTACGAAGGGCCTGCCCAGCGAAGCCGGGGTGTTCACCATCGTCAGCCGCCTGTTGCGGGAGATTAGAACGAGCACGATGACGGTGGCCAGATAGGGCAGTGACGAAAGCAGCTGCGACGGCACGCCTATCCCCAGTGCCTGTGCATGAAGCTGGCCGATCGAGACGGCGCCGAACAGGTAGGCCCCGGCCAACACGCGCCAGGGCCGCCAGGATGCGAACACGACCAGCGCCAGCGCGATCCAGCCGCGTCCGGCGGTCATGTTCTCGATCCACTGCGTCGTATAGACCAGCGACAGGTAGCCGCCGGCGAGTCCGGCGCAGGCGCCGCCGAACATGACGGCGAGATAGCGGATGCCGATGACGTTGATGCCGAGCGCGTGCGCCGAGGCGTGGTTGTCGCCGACCGACCGCAGCGTCAGGCCGGCCCGCGTGCGGAACAGGAACCAGGCGACGCCAAAAGTCAGCAGGATAGACAGGTAGAAGATCGGATCCTGCCCGAAAAGCAGTTTGCCGACGAACGGGATGTCGGAGAGCACCGGTATCGAGATGCTTCCCATCTTGACGCCAGGCTGGCCGACGAAGGCCTCGCCGATCATGCCCGAAACGCCGAGCCCGAGCAGCGTCAGCGCCAGGCCCGTCGCTACCTGGTTGGTCACGAGCGTCAGCGTCAGGAAGCCGAACAGTAGCGAGAACAGGGCGCCGACGATCGCTGCGGCGAGGAAGCCGAGCCAGGGCGAGCCCGTCGTCAGCGCGACGCCGAAGCCGGTGACCGCACCCATGATCATCATGCCTTCGACACCGAGATTGAGCACGCCCGAGCGCTCGACCACCAGTTCGCCGATGGCTGCGATCAGGATGGGCGTGGCCGCCGTCGCGATCGTGATGACGATTGCCTCAAACATTCTGCGCGGCCTCCCCGGCTCGGGCGGCGCGCGCGCCGACGAAGCGGATGCGGTAGTGGATCAGCGTATCGCAGGCGAGCACGAAGAACAGCAGCATGCCCTGGAAGGCGCGCACGGCCTTGTCCGACACGCCGATCGAGATCTGCGCCGCCTCGCCGCCAAGATAGGTCAGCGCCAGCACCAGGCCTGCGGCGACCACGCCGAGCGGGTTGAGCCGCCCGAGGAAGGCGACGATGATCGCGGTGAAGCCGTAACCGATGGAGAGCTTCTCGTTCAGATGGCCGACGGCGCCGGAGACTTCGGAAATGCCGGCCAGCCCGGCGAGCGCGCCCGAAACCATGAAGGCGAAGAACACCATCCGTCCCGACGAGAAGCCGGCAAAACGACCGGCGCGCGGGCTCTGGCCGAGCACCCTGACCTCAAAACCCTTCAGCGTCCTCGACATCATGAACCAGAGCAGCAGCGCAGCGACGAGGGCGAAGACGAATCCCCAGTTGGCGCGGCCGGCCTCCGGCCAGATCTCAGGCAGCACGGCGTATTCATGGAAGCGCACCGTGCCGGGGAAGCTGAAGCCCTGCGGATTGCGCCACGGTCCGCGCACCAGCCAGTCGTTGAACAGCTGGGCGACGTAGACCAGCATCAGGCTGGTCAGGATCTCGTTGGTGTTGAAGCGCACCTTCAGCCAGGCCGGGATGCTGCCATAGGCCGCGCCCCCCGCCATGCCGAGGATCAGCATCAGCGGCAGCACGATCCACGACTGGAAACCGGGAAGGAGCACCGGGATCGACGAGCCGAGGACGGCCCCGGCGATGTACTGGCCTTCGGCGCCGATGTTCCAGTTGTTCGACAGGTAGCAGACCGACAGGCCGACTGCGATCAGGATCAGGGGTGCGGCCTTGACGGCCAGTTCGTGCAGCGACCACGTCTCGCGCAGCGGATCGATGAAGTAGTAGTAGAGCGCCTCGACCGGGTTCTTGCCGAGCAGCGAGAACATGATGGCGCCGGCGACGAGCGTGAGCCCCAGCGCGATGAACGGCGACAGGGCCGAAAACAGCGCCGAGTGCTGCGGTCGCTTGACGAGTTCCAGGCGCATCAGGCGATCTCCGGCGTATGGTCGACGTGACCAGGCTCGGCACCACCCATGAGCAGGCCGATCTTCTCCAGCGTCGCCTCGGCGGCGGGGATAGGCATCGACAGCTCGCCGTTGTGCATCACCGCGATCTGGTCGGAGATCTCGAACAGCTCGTCGAGGTCCTGGCTGATGACGAGCACGGCCGAGCCGGCGCGGGCAAGCTCGATCAGGGACTGGCGGATGCGCGCCGCGGCACCGGCATCGACGCCCCAGGTCGGCTGGTTGACGACCATGACGCGCGGCTGCCGGTCGAGCTCGCGCCCGACGATGAATTTTTGCAGATTTCCGCCCGACAGCGACGCGGCTTCCGGGTCTACGGCACTCTTGCGCACGTCCATCATCTTGATGATGCGCTGCGCGGCCGACTGGATGGCGCCGGCCTTGATGACGCCCATGGCGCCGACATAAGCGCGCGCGTCGGTGGCGTGGCGCGACAGGAGCAGGTTCTCCGACAGCGTCATGCGCGGCGCAGCGCCATGGCCGAGCCGCTCCTCGGGAACGAACGCCGCGCCCAGCTTGCGTCGGGCGGAGATCTTCAGGCGGCCGCAATCCGTTCCGGCGATGCGGATGGCGCCAGGATCGTTCTGCAACGCCTCGCCGGAGACGGCCTCGAAGAACTCCCCCTGCCCGTTGCCGGCGACGCCGGCAATGCCGATCACCTCGCCGGCGCGCACGTCGAGCCGGATGTGCCGCAGCGGTATCGAAAACGGCGTTGCCGGCGGACGGCTGAGGTCGCGGATCTCGAGGAGCACCTTGGCCTCCGCGATACCCTCGACCGCCGGGCGCACGACCGCATGGATATCGTTGCCCACCATCATCCTCGCCAGAGACGCGGCGGTCTCCTTGCGCGGATCGCAGTGGTCGACGACCTTGCCGTGGCGCATCACCGTGGCAGCGTCGCACATGCGCTTCACCTCTTCGAGGCGATGCGAGATGTAGAGGATCGACTTGCCCTCGGAGCGCAGCCGCTCGAGCGTCTCGAACAGCTTGTCGGCCTCCTGCGGCGTCAGCACCGAGGTCGGTTCGTCGAGGATGATCAGTTCCGGCGTCTGCAACAGGCAGCGGATGATCTCGATACGCTGGCGTTCGCCAACCGACAGGTCGCCGACGAGCGAGAAGGGATCGAGCGGCAGCCCGTAGCTGTAGGACAGCGCCTTCGCCTTGGCGGCGATCGTGTGGATCGGCGTGTCGTCGTCGAGCGACAGCGCGATGTTCTCCGCCGCCGTCAACGCCTCGAACAGCGAAAAATGCTGGAACACCATGCCGATGCCCAGCTTGCGCGCCGCATTGGGACTGCCGATGCGCACCGGGGCGCCCTTCCAGCGGATCTCGCCCCCGTTCGGCTCCAACGAGCCGAAAAGCATCTTCACCAGCGTCGACTTGCCGGCGCCGTTCTCGCCGAGCAACGCATGAATCTCGCCCTTGCCGATGCGAAGATCGACGTTGTCGCACGCCTTCAGCGTGCCGAAGACCTTTGTCAGGCCACGCACGTCGAGCAGTTCGGCACGGTCCCCGGGCAGTGTCCGATCCACGACGCCCCCATTGTCTGTTTTATGTTCCCGAAGTCATCGTAGGCGCGGCCGGCCTGCAGCGCAAACCGCCACCGCCGTTGAAAGTGCTTCAAGGAATCCAGCGAATATTCATGGCAGCAGGATCGTGGTGCCTGTGGTCGCCCGCCCCTCCAGCGCCGCGTGGGCCTTTGCCGCATCGGCGAGCGCGAAGCGCTGGTTGATCTGGACGTCGACGACGCCGCTGGCCACGGCGCTGAACAGGGCCTCGGCCGCCGACTCCAGATCCGCCCGGCGGGCAATGTAGGTGAACAGCGTCGGCCGCGTGATGTAGAGCGAGCCCTTCTGCGCCAGCAGGCCGAGGTTGAAGGGCGGCACGGGACCCGACGACTGGCCGAACAGCGCCAGCAGGCCGCGCGGCTTCAGGCAGTCGAGCGAGCCGGCGAAGGTATCGACGCCGACCGAATCGTAGACGACGTCGCACTTCGCCCCCTTGGTGAGTTCGGCGACGGCGGCGACGAAATCGGTGGTCCGGTAGTTGATGACGTGGTCGTAGCCGTATTTGCGCGCCAGTTCGGCCTTCTCGTCGGAACCGACCGTGCCGATCGTCGTGGCGCCCAGGTGCTTCGCCCATTGTCCTGCGATCAGGCCGACGCCGCCCGCCGCGGCATGGAACAGGATGGTGTCGCCGGGTTTCACCACGAAGGTGCGGCGCAGCAGATACTCCGCGGTCAGGCCCTTCAGCATCAGCGCGGCAGCCTGTTCGTCCGTCACGCCGTCGGGCACCTTCACCAGGCGGCCGGCGGGCACCACACGTTCCTCGCAATACGCGCCGACCGGCATCGTGTAGGCGACGCGGTCGCCCGGCTTCAGCCAGTCGACGCCCGAACCGACCTCGGTGACGACGCCGGCGGCTTCGCTGCCCAGTACCAGCGGCAGCCCGGCGGGTGCCGGGTAGAGACCGCTGCGGTAGTAGGCGTCGAGGAAGTTCAGTCCGATCGCGGTCTGGCGGAGCAGGACCTCGGCTTCGCCCGGCCGCCCCGCCTCGCAATCCTCGTAGACCAGGACTTCCGGTCCGCCGTGGGCGTGGATACGAATCGCCTTCGTCATCGATCAGGTCTTTCTCAAGCCGAGTTTCGGGAAAAGCTGCATGATTCCGCCGATCACGAACAGATAGCCGCCGGTGACCGCTATGCCGATCTTGACGTATGGATGCGCATTCATCGCCTGCACGATCGCCGCGGTGCCGAACGCGCACCAGGCGAGGAAGACCGCCAGGTTCACGGAACGGAGCCTCGCCACCCTGACCGGATGCAGGAAGTTGATCGGCAGGAAGGTCAGGATCGCCGCCAGGACGACGACGCCGAACGAAACCCACTCGCCAGGCTCCATGACGAACAGGGTGAAGACGACCATGTTCCACACCACGGGGAAGCCCTTGAAGAAGTTCTCCTTCGTCTTCATGCCGGTGTCGGCGTAGTAGATCGCGCTCGACACGACGATCAGAGCCGCCGACAGGAACGACAGGCCGGGGCCCATGAAGCCGCGCTGATAGAGGGCGAACGCCGGGATGAGCACGTAGGTGACGTAGTCGATGATGTTGTCCAGCGTGTCGCCCGACCAGGTCGGCAGGATCTCCTTGACCTGCAGCCTGCGCGCGATCGGCCCGTCGATGCCGTCGACGAGCAGCGCCAGCCCCAGCCACCAGAACATCGCCGTCCATCGCTGCTCGCTCGCCGCGACGAGCGACAGAAACGCCAGGAACGAACCGGACGCGGTGAGCAGGTGAACGGAAAAGGCCCGCGCCTGCGGCCAGGTGACTTTCCTCGGTTTCACGGTCCGCGCCAATCCAGCTTGCAAATCTCGGCCGATCGGCCGGCGAAGTCCCAGTTGCGGCCGAAGGCGCGCATGCGGCTCCTGTCGGAACGCGCGACGATGATCTCGGGGCCGATCCAGTATCCGGAATTGGAGATGACCGTATCCTTGTCGGGATCCACGCCCGGGATCGGCGTCACCGAGCCGTCGATAATCTGCGGAATCCGGACGATCCGCGTTCGGCCGTGCGTCTCGCAGGCGATCGCAACCCGCTCGATCCCCAGGACCTTGCCGACATGCGTCGAAAACAGGGAGGCTGCACCGCCGGCCTTGCCGGAAAAGATCCTGGCAAACGCCTTGGCCGCATAGATCGAGGCGCGCGCGTCGATGAACAGCCCGACGCTCCAGTTTCCGCGGCTCATGTAGCCGGGGACATCCATGACCAGCCCGAGGTTCAGGCCGGACAGGTCGACGTCGCCGAAATGGCCGGCATCGACCCGGATTCCGGCCCAGCTCAGGCAAGCCCCTTCCGTCGGCGGATGATTGCCGAGCGAGAGCACGCAGGGGCAGAATACGGCGCAATTGCAGGAGCGGACGAGTTCTCCCTTCATTGCCCAACTCTGGTCTGCCATTCTTCGTCTCCCCGTGCGGCCGATGTTACTAACAGCGCCACCGCCCGCACAAGCCGTATCGCAGCGGCAGCGCGCTCCCGCGACCTCCCCTCGCCCGTTATCCACGACCGAGAGCGGATCCACACCGGCGGCATCCGCAAGAGGATCGTCAGTCGGAGTCCCGGCGGCCTGTCCTCCCGGCTGCAAAGCGCCGCATTGATCAGGCCGTTCGCCATCGCCTATATCGGCGGTAACGATAGCCCAACAGCCGCGCTGCGGCGCAACGGAAGACCAGATGGCCGCCAACGCACCCAGAATCCTCGTCGTCGGCACCGGTCCCGTCGGTCTCATCGCCGCCTTGTCGCTGTCGCGCGCCGGTTTCGCCGTGGACCTCGCCGGTCCCGACGTACGAATGGATGATCGCCGGACGACCGCGCTGATGGTGCCGGCTCTCAATCATCTCCGGCAATTGGGCGTCCTCGACGCGATCGAGGCCGGTGCCGCCCCGCTGGCGGTCATGCGCATCGTCGACGCCACCGGGCGGCTGATCCGCTCGCCGGTCGTCACCTTCCGCGCCAGCGAGATCGGCGAACGCCATTTCGGCCTCAACATCCCGAACCGGCACCTGAACAAGGTCCTCGCCGACGCGGCGTTCACCGACCCGAACATCGCGCGGCGCAAGTCAGTGGTCGAATCGTGGCGGCTCGAGGCGGATCGCGCGGTGGCGCTTTTCTCCGGCGGCGTCGAGATCGGGACGCCGCTTGCGGTCGCCGCGGACGGGAGGCTTTCGCCGGCCCGCGACGCGGCCGGGATCAGGACGGTCACCCACGACTATCCGCAGGCCGCCCTCGTCCTCAATTTCGCACATACGCGCCCGCATGGCTCGGTATCGACGGAGTTCCACACCGAGACCGGCCCCTTCACCCAGGTTCCTCTGCCAGGCGACCGCTCGAGTCTGGTCTGGGTGGTGCGGCCCCAGACCGCCGAAGAACTCGCCGGCCTCGACGACGCCGCGCTGTCCCGCCGAGTCGAAGACCGCATGCAGTCGATGCTCGGACGCGTCACGGTCGAGCCCGGCCGGCAGATCTATCCCCTGTCGGCCAAGGTGCCTTTGTCTTTCGGACGCAATCGCGTCGCGCTGCTCGGCGAAGCCGCCCACGTCTTTCCGCCGATCGGTGCCCAGGGCCTCAACCTCGGCATCCGGGACGTCGTCGATCTGGTCGATTCGATCAGGCAGAATCCAGCCGACCCCGGAGAGGCGCGCGTGCTCGCAGCCTACGATCGCAAGCGGCGACCCGACATCCTCGCACGGACCGGTGCGGTCGACCTCCTCAACCGGTCGCTGCTTTCCGACCTGCTTCCGGCGCAGTTCGCGCGCACGGCCGGTCTCGGTCTGCTCGGCGCCTTTGGACCGCTGCGCGCCTTCTTCATGCGCGAGGGCATGCGGCCGGGCAGCGGCGTCTCGGCAACCTTCGACGGGTTAAGGGAACAGGTCGGGCGGAAGCGCGCCTGACTTGATCAGGTAGAGAAGACCGGTCACGGTGCCGACCGAGATCAGCGTGGTGATCAGCACGCTCGCCGACGCCCGCTGGACCCAGACGTTGTACTGCTGGGCGATGACGAACACGTTGGTCGCCGT
Organism: uncultured Mesorhizobium sp.; assembly: GCA_937958475.1. Taxonomy (GTDB): domain Bacteria; phylum Pseudomonadota; class Alphaproteobacteria; order Rhizobiales; family Rhizobiaceae; genus DUSC01. The sequence continues at coordinate 71,710 of CALFXR010000207.1, forward strand.
CGGCAGCGCCGCCAGGAGCACGGCGGAAAATACCCATTCCGGGGAAAAGTTCCCGACCCAGCTCAGCACCACCCACGCCACCATCGGGTGGACCACCAGCTTCAGCACGGCGATCGGGGCCATCTCGGTCGGCACGCGCTTCAGCGGGCGCAAGGCAAGCGTGACGCCCATGGCGAACAGCGCGCAGGGAGCGGCGGCGCGCGCCAGATATTCGAGGAAGCGCTCGATCGGCACCGGCGGGCGGAACTCGAAATAGGCCCCGGCGACGCCGACCGCGGTGGCGATGATGAAGGGATGCAGGACAATCTTGCGCAGCACGCCGAGCGCGAGGGTCAGCGGCGGCGACTTGTCGTCACCCGACAGCGCCATCATCATCGGCGCGATGGCGAAATGCATGATGTTCTCGAAACAGAAGATCAGCGCGACGGGCACGGCCGCCTCCTCGCCGAAGGCGAGCAGCGCCAGCCCCGGCCCCATGTAGCCGATATTGCCGTAGGCCGCCGCCAGGCCCTTGATCGTCGATTCCGCGATGCGCCCCTCGGAGACCAGGATCGAGCCGACGAACATCATGGAGAAGATCAGGTAGGTCGAGAACACCGCGCCGAAGATGAAGGACCACTCGGTCAGCCGTTCGAACGGCGTCTTGGCGAGGAGTTGGAAAAACAGCGCCGGCAGCGCGACGTAGATAATGAACGTATTCATCCAGCCGAGCGCCTCGAGCGGCTGGCGCGTGATCCGGGCGACCAGGAAGCCCATGAAGATCAGGCCGAAGAACGGCAGAACGAGTCCGATGACGTCCGACATGGCAACCTTGAGCAGAAGCGCTTGCCGCCGCGCTAGACCCCGGGGCGCGGTGCGTCAAGCGCCGGGGATTGAACTCGCGACGTCCGTGATCCAGATATGAGGTCGAGGTGGTGCGGATGACCGGGACGAAAAAGGCGAAGTTCGGCATAGGACAGGTGGTGCGCCATCGCATTTTCCCGTTCCGTGGAGTGATTTTCGACGTCGATCCCGAGTTCGCCAACACGGAGGAATGGTACCAGGCCATTCCTGCCGAGGTTCGCCCGCGCAAGGACCAGCCGTTCTACCATCTGCTCGCCGAAAACGCGGAAACCGCCTACGTCGCCTATGTGTCCGAGCAGAACCTGCTCGACGACGAGTCGGGCGAGCCGATCGGCCACCCGCAGGTTGGCGAGTTCTTCGACCGGGGTGCCGACGGGCACTACTCGCCCAAGGGTCGCGCGCGACACTGATTCCCTTCGATACAGACGCACGAAAGGCGGGGCATTGCCCCGCCTTCGCGCACCGCGACCGTCAGGTCGCCGAATTCAGATGGACCGCCAGGTCGCAGAACTCAGTTCCCGGCCTTCGCCTTGTCCTGCTCTTCCTTGAGCTTCTTGGCGAAGTCCTCGTTGTTCTTGTTGACGAACTCCTGCAGCTTCTTCTGCCGGTCCTCGATGTCCGACTGCTGCAGCGCCGGCCCGTCGAAGGCGCCGGTGAAGCCCTGAAGGCTTATCTTGATCGGGTTCGGCTGGTTCTGGAAGTTCACCGAAGTGAGGGTGAGCTCCTGGCCCTTCTTGAAGGACGCGACCAGCGTCTCGGAGAGCTGGGCCTCGGCCACGCAGCGGTCCGGGAAGCAGATCACGTAGTCGAGCTTCTGCGTCTTGCCGCCGTCGACCTGGAGGCCGATGCCGGGAGGCACCATGCGGCCGCTCGGCACCGAAACCTGGAAGACCTTCCGGTTCACCTTGCCCTTCAGCTCGATCAGGCTGATGCCGGTGATCATCTGGCCCGTATCGGCCATCATGATGTTCTGGACGTTGCAGATGTCGACGTCCTCCTGCTTGGAACAGGCCTTGAACCAGCCCTGGGGAACCTGTTCCTGCGCCGCGGCCGGCACGAGGCCCGCGCCAACGAAACCGGCCAGGCTGACGGCCAGGACGGCGAGACGGGAAGCGTCGATTTTCACGCTCGTCATAGTGGTTAGTTCCTCTCAATCGCTCGGGCCCGGCGTCGGGGCCGTTCGTCCCGCTTGGTGTTGCTCAAATGAGGCAACAGAATGACTGCCGCGCGCGTGTTACACCGCGGCTCGTTCCAAATCCAGCCTGCCGCTAGCCTATTCCCTGCTCCCGACAGCTTGTTTTGGTCGATTTCGGGCTGGTCTGCTAGGTTCCTGCGAATCGGAACCTTTCGCGGGAATGCGGAGCAAGCGATGCGATCCCTCTTCGTCGCGATCCTCGGCGGTCTGGCCGCCGTCGTCGCCGGTACGGCCGTCGCCGAACCCATGCATGGCATCGCCATGCATGGCAAACCGGCACTGCCGCCGGATTTCGCCCACTTCCCCTTCGTGAACCCGGCTGCGCCGAAGGGCGGGCGCATCGACTACGCCGTGCAGGGCTCGTTCGACAGCCTCAATCCGCTGATCGTGCAGGGCGACGCCGCGCGTGGCCTGCTCGACCAGGCCTTCGGCAACACCGTCTTCGACACGCTGCTGATGCGCTCGCGAGACGAGGCGTTCACGCTCTACCCATTGCTCGCCGAGAGCGTCGAGACCGACGACGAGCGCACCTTCGTCGAATTCACGCTCGATCCGCGCGCCCGCTTCTCCGACGGGACGCCGGTGACGCCGGACGACGTTATCTTCACGATGGAACTGCTTCGCGACAAGGCGCGGCCGCTCTACCAGCGCTGGATCAAGGCGGTGGCGAAGATGGAGAAGGTCGGCGAGCGCGGCGTCCGCTTCACCTTCGGCGATTCTGCCGACCGCGAGACCCCGCTCCTGCTCGCACTGCTGCCGATCCTGCCGAAGCACGCCACCGACGCCGAGACCTTCGACAAATCGACGCTGAAGCCGCTCGTCGCCTCCGGTCCCTACATCGTCGACAAAGTGCGGCCCGGGGAACTGCTCGCCCTGAAGCGGCGGCCGGACTACTGGGCGAAGGACATTCCGTCGAAGATCGGCTTCGACAATTACGACGAGATCCGGATCAACTACATCCGCGACGAGAACACCATGTTCGAGAGCTTCAAGAAGGGCGTGGTCGACGTCTATCTGGAGACCGACACGGGACGCTGGGCGACCGGCTACGACTTCCCCGCCGCGACCGACGGACGCGTCGTCAAGGACGTGTTCGACACCGGGCTCCCCTCCGGAATGCTGGGCTTCGTCATGAACACCAGGCGGCCTGTGTTCAAGGACCGTGCAGTGCGCGCCGCGCTGGCCGGCATGTTCGACTTCGAATGGGCCAACAAGAACCTGTTCAACGATGCCTTCACGCGGACGAAGAGCTATTTCGACGGCTCGGAACTGTCGGCCCACGGCAATCCGGCGAGTGCGGCGGAGAAGGCGCTGCTGGCGCCCTTCCCTGACGCGGTGCTGCCGGAGGTCATGGCGGGGACGTGGGCACCGCCGGAATCGGATGGCACCGGGCGCGACCGTGCATTCCTTAAGAAAGGTTTCGATGCACTGAAGGCAGCCGGCTACGAGATGAAGGACGCCGTCCTGCGCGGCCCGGACGGCAGGCCGCTCAGCTTCGAGATCCTGCTCAACGGCAATTCCTCCGTGCCGATCAGCGTCGCCTGGCAGCGCACGCTGGAAAAGCTCGGCATCCAGGTGGCGATCCGCTCGGTCGACAGCGCCCAGTATCTCCAGCGCCAGCAGACCTACGATTTCGACGTCATCCTGCAGTCCTACACCTCGTCGCTGTCGCCCGGCGGCGAGCAGTTCGGCCGCTGGGGTTCAGGCTCGCGGGACGTCGACGGCACCTACAATTTCGCCGGCGTCGCCGATCCGGCCGTCGATGCGATGCTCGACGCGCTGGTCAAGGCGCGCAGCCGCGAGGACTTCGTCACCGCCGTGCGCGCCTACGACCGGGTTCTGATCAGCGGCGCCTATGTCGTGCCTCTCTATCATCGCCCCGGGCAGTGGGTGGCGCGCTGGAAACACATCGAGCATCCCGACAAGACGCCCCTCTACGGATACCAGCTGCCCACCTGGTGGCGCGTCGCCCCTTGAAATGGCCGAAGGAGCCTGCTCATGACCGCCGAGAGAGAGACCGTGACCGTCGATGTCGTGTCCGACGTCGTATGCCCGTGGTGCTTCATGGGCCAGAAGCGGCTCGACGCGGCTGCGGCCACCCTGCCCGACATCGATCTCGTCATCAACTGGCGGCCCTACCAGCTCGACCCGACGATTCCTGCAGGCGGCCTCGACCGGCAGCAATACATGACGGCGAAGTTCGGCAGCGCCGAGCGCGTCTCGCAGATGGGCGAGCGGCTGGTGCAGCTCGGCCTCGCCGAAGGCATCGACTTCCGCTTCGACAGGATTGCGATCGCCGCCAACACGCTCGACGCTCATCGCGTCATCCGCTGGGCGGGAACAGCCGGACAGGACGTGCAGGGCCGGCTTGTGCGCCGCCTGTTCCAGCTCAATTTCGAGGAAGGCGCCGACATCGGCGACCATGACGTGCTCGTCGAAGCGGCCCGCGAGGCCGGCATGGACGCAGCCGTCGTGGCGGCGCTGCTGCCCACCGACGCCGATGTCGAGGCGGTCCAGGCCGAGATCGCCACCGCCGGCCGCATGGGCATCACCGGCGTGCCCTGCTTCCTCATCGAGCAGCGCTACGCCGTCATGGGCGCGCAGGACGCCACGGTGCTCGCCGACGCCATCGCCAGGGTGGCCGAAGCGAAGGCCAAGGGGGAACTGGACCAGCCGCAATAGGCGCATGCCTTCTGTGGCTGCGAGAGCCCTGGAACTTCGCCCCGGATCAGGCCAGGTCGGTTTCGGCGAAATCCCTGCCTTTGTAGAGCAGGCCAATGCCCATCCGTCTGGCACAGGCGTAGGAGAGGCAATCGGCGAGGTTGAGACGGGCGGGATGTCCCCGGCCCTTGCCATAGCGTTGGAATGCGTCAATGGCGATCTCGGTATCGGCCGGTTCGATCGGCACGTTGGTGATACCGGCATCCGCCAGGAAGCGCGCGATGACTGCTCCTACCGCCAACGGCTCCACCGCGAGCTTGTATGAAAGCCGCGTCGTCGATTCGAGAACGACCAAAGGTGTCGTCACGCAATTCGGTGATTGCTCGATTCGCTCCGCCCAGTCGCCCGCATCCTCCTCGTCCGACAGGATGGCGACCAAGACCGAACTATCGACGAACATCAGGCGTGGCCCCACATCGCGTCGATCTCGTCCTTGGTCATGTCGCGACCGGCACCTTGAGATTGCGCGCGCAACTCGGCAGCGTAGGTCCTCGCGCGTTCGGCCAGAGGCTTCCGCTCCGTCTCCCGCCGAAGTTCGGCTTCAAGCGCCATGATCACGGCCTCCGTCATGGAGGTCTTCCGCTTCTCCGCGAGTTGGCGCGCCAGCGCCCTCGCCCTGGCGTCTCTGATCTGCAGGTTCACGGTTTACCTCCTGACGGGAAGAGATCGTCATTGCACGATATCATATGTGTCATGACAGGACCACGTCCCCAGGTCGCTGCCTTCTCGGCCAACCGAGGTTCTTGCCGACGCCATCCGCCGGCTCGCCGAGGCGAAGACGAAGGGGGGATCTGACCGGCGGGCGTGAACGGCCGCGTCAGACGAACATCATCACCCCGACGGCGCCGGCTATAATCAGCACCAGGCCCCAAACCAGCATCGGGAGCAGTGTCGTATCGTCGCGTTCATTGATCTGTTTCATGCGGGTGCACCATCCATCGTCGATGGTGCATCAGTATGACCACGTGCGGCACGGCTCTTTGCGCCCCGGCAAGTTAGCAGCATTCAGCGGCGGGGCCGTTCAAAGCCGCGATTCCGACCGTGTTCGCTCAGCGGGACGCTTCCGCCAGCCGCGCCAACTGGGTCATCACCACGGCCGAGCCGGCGAGCCGCTTCTCGGCGCTCGGCCAGTCGCGGATGAAGACGACGCTCTGGTCCGGGCGGATCTTCGCCAGGGAACCCTGCTCGCCGATGTAGCGTACCAGGCCGGCCGGGTCGGCGAACGCCTTGTTGCGGAAGTGGACGACGACGCCCTTCGGCCCGGCGTCGAGCTTCTCGACGTTGGCGATGCGGCACAGCGCCTTGATGTAGACGATCTTGAGCAGGTGCTTGACCTCCTCCGGCAGCGGGCCAAAGCGGTCGATCAGTTCGGCGCCGAAGCCGTCGATCTCGGCCGTCGTCTCGATGTCGCCGAGACGGCGGTAGAGCGCCAGCCGGAGTTGCAGGTCCGGCACGTAGCTCTCCGGGATCATCACCGCCGTTCCGATGGTGATCTGCGGCGACCATCCGGTGTCGGCGGCGGAAGCCTGGCCGCGGGTCTCGGCGACCGCCTCTTCCAGCATCTGCTGGTAGAGTTCGAAGCCGACCTCCTTGATGTGGCCCGACTGTTCCTCGCCGAGCAGGTTGCCGGCGCCGCGGATGTCGAGGTCATGGCTGGCCAGCTGGAAACCGGCGCCGAGCGTGTCGAGCGATTGCAGCACCTTCAGCCGGCGCTCCGCCGTCTGCGTCAGCGTCCGATGGGCGGGCAGCGTGAACAGCGCGTAGGCGCGCACCTTGGAACGGCCGACGCGGCCGCGCAGCTGGTAGAGCTGCGCCAGTCCGAACATGTCGGCGCGGTGGACGATCAGCGTGTTAGCGGTCGGGATGTCGAGGCCGGATTCGACGATCGTCGTCGACAGGAGCACGTCGAACTGGCCGTCGTAGAAGGCGTTCATGATGTCGTCGAGCTCGCCGGCCGGCATCTGCCCGTGAGCCAGCGCGACCTTCAGCTCTGGAACTGATTCCTTCAGGAAATCATGGATTTCGGCGAGATCGCTGATGCGCGGCACGACGTAGAACGAATGCCCGCCGCGATAGCGCTCGCGCAGCAGCGTCTCGCGGATCACCAGCGGATCGAAGGGCGAGATGAAGGTTCTCACCGCCATGCGGTCGACCGGCGGCGTCGTGATCAGCGACAGTTCGCGCACGCCCGTCAGGGCCAGTTGCAGTGTCCGCGGAATCGGCGTCGCCGACAGCGTCAGCACGTGGACGTCGCTCTTCAGCTCCTTCAGGCGCTCCTTGTGCTTGACGCCGAAATGCTGCTCCTCGTCGATGATCAGCAAGCCGAGGTGCTTGAACGCGATCGACGCGCTGAGAAGCGCATGGGTGCCGACCACGATGTCGACGGTGCCGTCCGCCAGGCCCTTCTTGGTCTCGGCGAGTTCCTTGGCGCCGACCAGGCGCGACGCCTGGCGCACGCGCACGGGAAGGCCGGAAAAGCGTTGCGCGAAGGTCTTGAAGTGCTGGCGCGCCAGCAGCGTCGTGGGCACCACCACGGCGACCTGCAAACCCTCCATCGCCGCGAGGAAGGTCGCGCGCAGCGCCACCTCGGTCTTGCCGAAGCCGACGTCGCCGCAGATCAGGCGGTCCATCGGCTTTCCGGCGGCGAGATCGTCGACGACGGCTTCGATCGCCGTCTGCTGGTCGTCGGTCTCCTCGTAGGGGAATCGCGCGGAGAACTCGCCGTAGAGCCCTTCCGGTGGGATGATGACCGGGGCCGCATGCATCTGGCGTTCGGCGGCGAGACGGATCAGGGCTCCCGCCATGTCGAGCAAGCGCCGCTTCAGCTTGGCCTTGCGCGACTGCCAGGCGCCGCCGCCGAGCTTGTCGAGGTTCGCCTCGGCGGCGTCCGAGCCATAGCGCGACAGCAGTTCGATGTTCTCGACCGGCAGGAACAGGCGGTCGTCGCCGGCGTAGCGGATCTCCAGACAGTCGTGCGGCGCGCCCGCTGCCTCGATCGTCTTCAGCCCGACGAAACGGCCGATGCCGTGGTCGGCGTGCACGA
>CALFXR010000208.1 GCA_937958475.1 uncultured Mesorhizobium sp.
GGGACGAAGGCCGCCGCCCTCCGCGACGATCTTTGCGCCCGCGCGCCTACTCCCCCGCCGGCAGCGTGTCGCCCGGCTCGAGATGCAGCAGGTCGAGCAGCCGGCGCAGCAGCCGCACCTCTTCCCGCGACAGGTCGGCATCGGCCTTGGCGATGTCGGCCAGATGCCGGGCGAGCAGGCGCCGGCGCTCGATGTCGAGGTCGCGGAACATGGCCACGGCCTGGCCGCCGGTCGTCTCGTAGGAGAAGTCGTGCAGGTAGCCGATGACCGCCTCCATGCTCTCCTCGGGAATGCCGAAGGAGACGCGGCAGATGCGGCGCAGCACCTGCATCTCGGCGTCGCTGACCTTGCCGTCGGTCAGCATCATGCGGAACAGCAGCACGAGCTCGGCCACCATCACCGGGTCGTCGGCGACCTTGCGTACGCCGGGATCGCCCTCGAAGACCGCGCGGATCTTCGCCAACAGGCCGTGCGCCATGGTGCATTCTCCCTCTGCGCCGCCCGGCCCCTGCGGCCCGGCGAAACTCTCGACATCGCCGGACTATAGCCGACGCGGCCTTGCGCAAGCCATGCGCCTGTGGTCGAACCCGACGAGACCCGCCCTCCCCGCCCGCAGCGGCAACCACCTCGCCAGATGATCGACCCCACGCTGGAAATCCTCGCCCTGCTGGCGCTCGCCGCCTTCCTCGCCGGCTTCATCGATTCGATCGCCGGCGGCGGCGGGCTGGTCACCGTGCCGGCGCTGCTCCTCGCCGGCTTCGCGCCCGTCGAGGCGCTCGGCACCAACAAGCTGCAGGGCCTGTTCGGCGCGGCTTCCGCGACCATCGCCTATGCCGGCAAGGGCCATGTCGACCTCAGGCGCCAGCTGCCGTCCGCCGTCCTCGCCGGGATCGGCGGCGTCGCCGGCGCGCTTCTGGCGACGGTCCTGCCGGGCGACGCGCTGCGCATCCTGATGCCGTTCCTGCTGGTCGCCATCGCGCTCTACTTCGCGCTGAAGCCGAACATGGGCGATGTCGACCGCGCCGAGCGGCTGAGGCCGGCTCTGTTCGCCATGACGATCGTCCCTGCGGTCGGCTTCTACGACGGCGTCTTCGGCCCCGGCGCCGGCTCGTTCTACATGCTCGCCTTCGTCGCGCTCGCCGGCTATGGCGTGCTCAAGGCGACCGCGCACACCAAGCTCCTCAACTTCGCCTCCAATCTCGGCGGCTTCGCCGCCTTCGCCCTGGTCGGCGCCGTCGCCTGGAAGGCCGGGCTGGTGATGGGCGCGGCGCAGTTCGCCGGCGCGCGCGTCGGCGCCCATCTCGCCATGCGGAAGGGCGCAAGGCTGATCAAGCCGCTGCTCGTCGTCACCTGCATCGCGCTCGCCGTCCGCCTGCTCGCCGATCCGGCCAACCCGGTCCATGTGTGGGTGATGGGCTGACGGCTTCCTGTCGCAAGGCAGCGGCTTGACGCGCCCGCCCGTTCAGCGCGCGGCGGAAAGGATCGCGTCGCAGTCGAGATGCTCTTCCAGCCTCTCGGCGATCCTGTCGAGCGCCGCCTCGACGCCGGCGCGATAGTCGCCGCCGCCCGTCACGCCGAACTGCGCCAGGAACCGCCGGCGAAAAAGGTCGGCGCCGAACAGACCGTGCAGGTAGGTGCCGAACACGCGCCCGTCGGCGCTGGTGGCGCCGTCGGGCACGCCCTCGATCAGCGCCACCGGACGCGCCCGGTCGGGGCCTTCGCTGCGGCCGAGGTGGATCTCGTAACCCTCCAGCGGCGCGTCGTGGTGCAGCGAGTGTCCGGCGACGTTGCGCACCGTCTTCTCCGCGTCCATCACCGTCTCGACGTCGAGCAGGCCGAGGCCGGGCGCCTCGCGCACGCTGCCCTCGCGGCCTTCCGGATCGCGCACCATGCGGCCGAGCATCTGGTAGCCGCCGCACAGGCCGACGACGTGGCCGCCGCGGGCATGGTGGGCGGCGAGGTCGGCGTCCCAGCCCTCCTCGCGGAAGCGCACGAGATCGCCGATCGTCGACTTCGATCCGGGGATGACGACGAGGCCCGCGTCCTCGGGAAGGCGGCGGCCGGGCGGCACGAACACCACCTCGACCTCGGCCTCGGCGCGCAGCGGGTCGAGGTCGTCGAAATTGGCGATGCGCGACAGCATCGGCACGGCGACCTTCAGCCGCCTGCCGCCCGCCGCGCCCGGCCGCTCCAGCACGACCGCGTCCTCGGACGGCAGCAGCGCCGCCTCGCGCAGCCAGGGCACCACGCCGAACGAGCGCCAGCCGGTGAAGCGGCCGATGGCGGCGATGCCGTCGTCGAACAGCGACAGGTCGCCGCGGAACTTGTTGATGATATAGCCGGCGATCATCGCCCGGTCCTCGTCGGCGAGGATGCGATGCGTCCCGGCGAGCGCGGCGATGACGCCGCCGCGGTCGATGTCGCCGACCAGGATCACGGGACAGTCCGCCTTCGTGGCGAAGCCCATGTTGGCGATGTCGCGGTCGCGCAGGTTGATCTCGGCCGGCGAGCCGGCGCCCTCGACGATGACGAGGTCGGCGCCCTCGCCCACCTTCGCCCAGGAATCCATCACCGCGTCCATCAGCGTCGCCTTGAGGATCTGGTAGTCGGCCGCCTGCGCCTCGCCGGCCACCTGCCCCTGCACCACCACCTGCGCGCCGATGTCGGACTGCGGCTTGAGCAGCACCGGGTTCATGTGGACCGAGGGCGTCGCCCCGCAGGCGATCGCCTGCAGCCACTGCGCCCGGCCGATCTCGCCGCCGGGCTCGCCGCGCCGCCCGGCGACGGCGGCGTTGTTCGACATGTTCTGCGGTTTGAACGGCCGCACGACCATGCCGCGCCTCTTCGCCACGCGGCACAGGCCGGCGACCAGCATCGTCTTGCCGACGTCGGAGCCGGTGCCCTGGAGCATGATGGCGCGGGCCATCGTCAGGCCTCCCGTCCCGCGGTGCCGGTCATGGTCGACTTCTGCGCCAGCGGCCCGCCGCGCCACAGATAGAGCGCCAGCAGCGGCTCGGCGCCGGTGCGCATGGCGTGGCTGACATTCGACGGATGGTGGATCGTCTCGCCGGCGCCGCGCCGGAGGAAGGCGCCGTCGCCCTTGCGCCATTCCGTGCCCGGCGTCAGCGGCACGTAGATCTCCTCGGCGACGTTGTGGTGGTCGGGATAGACCACGCCCGGCCCGAGCAGCAGGAAGCCGGCGGCGACCGTGTCGCTGGCGAAATGCCCGCGCGTGCCGACCAGTTCGGTCCAGCCGTAGCGGTCGAGGAAGTCGCGGCCGAAATCGGCCTCCGTGTAGGTCTGCGCCCAGCGCAGCGCGCCGGCATGCCGGGCAAGGCACTGCGCCAGCGCCTCCGCGCCACCGCCGGCGATCGCGGCCGCGCGCGGCAGGTATTCCAGGCACGGCAGCGACACGGGCGCGAGGGCGCGTTCGGCCGGCGCAGGGTCGATCGCCGCGGCGAAACCGTCGACCAGGGCATCGCCGCGCCCTTCCAGGAAGGTCCTGAACAGGCCGAGGAGGTCGTGCATGGCTGCGTTCACCGGACGTCTCCGTTGCCCTGTTTTCGCACAACCGCTGCGCTGGCGGCCGGGTTGCGCGGCGGCATCTTTGGACTAGAGTGCGCCCGACGAAAAGCCGAAAAAAGATGGCCGGGAGGGCCGCAATGGACGCAATCGCCAGCCAGTCGCAGTTCGAGCTCAACGAGGACCAGCGCGCCGTCCAGGCGATGGCCGAAGCCTTCGCCGCCGACCGTGTCGCCCCCAACGCGCTCGAATGGGACAGGAAACGCCACTTCCCCGCCGACGTGATCCGCGAGACCGGCCCGCTCGGGCTCGGCGGCATCTATGTGCGCGACGATGTCGGCGGCTCCGGCCTCGGCCGGCTCGATGCCGTGCTGATCTTCGAGGCGCTGTCCCGCGCCTGCCCGGCCTTCTCTTCCTTCATCTCCATCCACAACATGGCGGCGTGGATGGTCGACACGTTCGGCAACGAGGAACAGCGCCAGCGCCTGCTGCCGAAGCTGACCTCGATGGAATGGCTGGCCAGCTACGCCCTGACCGAGCCGGGCTCCGGCTCCGACGCCGCGGCGCTGAAGACGCGTGCGGTCAGGAGCGGCGGCAACGGCAGCGACTACGTCCTCAACGGCGCCAAGCAGTTCATCTCCGGCGCCGGCGATTCCGACGTCTACGTGACCATGGTGCGCACCGGCGACGACGGGCCGAAGGGCATCTCGACGCTGGTCATCCCCAAGGATGCGCCCGGCCTCTCCTTCGGCGCGGTCGAGAACAAGATGGGCTGGCACATGCAGTCCACCCGCCAGGTGATCTTCGAGGACTGCAAGGTACCGGCCGAGAACCTGCTCTCCGGCGAGGGTGCCGGCTTCCGCATCGCCATGGCCGGCCTCGACGGCGGCCGGCTCAACATCGCCGCCTGTTCGCTCGGCGGCGCCCAGTCGGCGCTGGACAAGGCGCTGGCCTATGCCGGCGAACGCTCGGCCTTCGGCCAGAAGATCAACCAGTTCCAGGCGCTGCAGTTCAAGCTGGCCGACATGGAGACCGAACTCCAGGCGGCGCGCATGCTGCTCTATACCGCCGCCGCCAAGCTCGACCGCAAGGCGCACGACGCCTCGAAATGGTCGGCCATGGCCAAGCGATTCGTCACCGACACCGGTTCCGCCGTCGCCAACGACGCGCTCCAGGTCTTCGGCGGCTACGGCTACCTGCACGACTACGGCGTCGAGAAGCTGGTGCGCGACCTGCGCGTCCACCAGATCCTCGAAGGCACCAACGAGATCATGCGCGTCATCGTCGCGCGGCATCTGATCGGAAGATAGGCAGTCGGCAATGGGCAGTCGGCAATCGGTCCGACTGCCGACTGCCGACTGCCGATTGCCTCAACGGAGAGTACCAATGACCACCATCGCCTTCATCGGCCTCGGCAACATGGGCAATCCCATGGCCGCCAACCTCGTCAAGGCCGGCCACGCCGTCAGCGGCTTCGATCTCGTCGCCGAAAATCTGGCGATGGCGGAGAAGAACGGTGTTTCGGTCGCGGCGAACGCCGCCGCCGCGATCGAGGACGCCGACGTGGTCATCACCATGCTGCCGGCCGGCAAGCACGTGCTCGCCGTCTATGCCGACCTCGCGCCGAAGGCGAAGAAAGGCGCGCTGTTCATCGATTCTTCCACGATCGACGTCGATTCCGCACGCAAGGCGCACGCCATCGCCGCCGGGCACGGCCTGCTTTCCGTCGATGCGCCCGTCTCCGGCGGCACCGGCGGCGCGGCGGCCGGAACGCTGACCTTCATGGCCGGCGGCTCGGCGGATGCCTTTGCCGTCGCCGAGCCGGTGCTGAAGCCGATGGCCGGACGCATCGTCCACTGCGGCGACGCCGGCGCCGGACAGGCCGCCAAGATCTGCAACAACATGATCCTCGGCATCTCGATGATCGGCGTCGGCGAGGCTTTCGTGCTGGCCGAGAAGCTCGGCCTGTCGCACCAGGCGCTGTTCGACGTCGCTTCCACCTCGTCGGGCCAGTGCTGGTCCCTGACCACCTACTGCCCGGTGCCCGGCCCGGTGCCCAATTCGCCGGCCAACCGCGACTACAAGCCCGGCTTCGCCGCGGCGCTGATGCTGAAGGACCTGAAGCTCGCCCAGGAAGCCGCACAGTCGGCCGGCGCGGTCACCCCGCTCGGCGCCGAAGCCACGCAGCTCTATGCGCTGTTCAACGCGCAGGGCCATGGCGGCACGGATTTCTCCGGCATCATCCGCTTCCTGCGCGGCGAAACCAGCTGACGCTGCGTCACCTGCCTGCCGGCGGATTCATCGGCCGGGAAGCCAAGAAAAATCGCGAATTTAGGTTTGCTTAAGCTCTCGATAACCGGCCGGTAACGATGTCCCTGTAGAACGGTTTGCGAGGCGGTCATCGCAGCCCGCCCACCGCTCCGGATCAGGTCTCGCGTACCGGAGCTGTTACCTTCGCAGTGTTGTAGCGATGGGCCATGCGTTGTTGTGGCAAGACCGTGCTTACCTTCGGGGAAGCGCGGTTTTTGCCTTTCGCGCCGCATCCCCGCGGCGAGGCGCGCCTCAGAGATTGAGCGGCGCGCCCGGAATGCTGATCCTGTCCTTGTTGACCAGCACGATCGGCGTATTGTCCCCCTCGACGGTGACGACGAGCAGCCGAAGATCCCAGATGCCGGCGATACGAACCGCGTGCGACGTCGCCGTGCCGTTCGCCTTCGAGCCCTTCAGCGGGATGGCGAGCCTGGCCTCGCCGCTGCCGCCCGCCTCGACGTTGATCGAACCGCTCGTCCAGAAGCCGGTATCGATGTCGTCGCCGAGCGCGGCGCGCACCTGCTCGTCGGCGCGTACGGCGACCAAGGTCATCTCGTAGGCTTCGCTGTTCTTCAGGATCGACGGGATCGACAGCACCAGCGCGCTCACCGTGCCGATGACGGCGAGCCACACCGCCAGCCCGGCGATCGCCCAGGCGCGCTGCGTCTTGCGGAAATGCTCGGCGTCGCGCCAGGCGCGGTTCTGCCACGCCCAGCGGCTGCCGCGCGCGCCGAGCACGAACATCATGACGAAGCCGACGACGGGCACGAACATCAGCAGCGCGATCCAGGTGCTGTTGCCGATGCCCCAGATCCAGTTGAGGAAGAACGCGCCCCAGTTCCAGCGGTCGAGTTCGCGCGGTATCTCCGCCGGTTCGTTCAGCGCCTTTTCGGCCATGGCCTTCCCCCGATCGTCGTGATCGGGAGAAGCCTATGGGCTTCGCGGCGGCAACTCAAGAAGGCGATCGTCGCAGGCTCAGCCCCGCGACAGCCGGCGGTAGTTGGCGCGCACGCGCCGGCCCATCGGCTTCATCGCCGCGCGGGCGGTATGGTGCATGGCACTGCCGATGACGTCGGCGGGCGACTTGCCGGCCATCAGGTCCGGCCAGAAGCGCATGGCGGAGCCGAACATGGCGAGTTGCGCCGCGGCCATGCCCTCGACCAGCGCCTCGGCCTTCTCGCGCACCGCCAGCGCCGTCTCGACGCCGGCAAGGCCGTCGCCGCGGGATTCCGCCGCGAGCAGCGGCATGCGCATCAGCACGACGGCCGGCGCGAACGCCAGCTCGGCAGCCAGCGCGGCATAGCGCCGGTCGAATCTCGGAAAGAACATGGACAAACCTTCCCCGCCTTGCGGATGTCATGGCGTCCGATCATGTCGGACGGCCTTCAACGCGCTCGACGCGGCGGGGTTGCCTGCCTTCTTCGCGCGGTCATGCCGCTGCGAGGTCAGCCGCGCGGCACGAACTGCGGGTCGACCGGCGGGCGCAGGCCGTTGGCCAGCCGGTTGGTCTCGTTGGCCATGCCGACGACGGCGAGAAGCTCCATCAGCTGCGCCTCGCTCATGCCCTTGGCGCGGGCCGATGCCGTGTGCGAATAGGTGCAGTACTCGCAGCCGTTGGTCGCCGACACCGCGATGTAGATCAGTTCCTTGGTGAGCGGGTCGAGCGCGCCCGGCCCCATCACCTGCTTGATGTCCTCCCAGGTGCGCTTCAGCAGCGCCGGGTCGTGCGCCAGCACCTTCCAGAAATTGTTGATCCAGTCGGTGCCGCGCGTCTTCATGATGTCGTCGTAGACGGCGCGGACCGCCGGCGAGGCGTCCCCGTATTCGACCAGCGGCACGATCGGCTTTGCGGACATGGATTTCTCCTCGTGGAAGGAAACGGGGCGGCCCGGGCCGCCCCGGAAACGATCGGTCAGGCGGCCTTCCCGGTCAGGTCGGCCAGCGCCAGGTCGAGCGCCTTGACGATGCGCTCGCAGGCCATGTCGACGGTCGCGCGCGTCCAGATCAGCGGCGGCGACATGATCATCGTGTCACCGGTGGCGCGCAGCATCATGCCCTGGCCGATGGCGTGGTCGCGGACGACGACAGCCGCACTGCCGCCCGGCTCGAAGCGCGCCTTCGTCGCCTTGTCGCTGACGATCTCGATCGCACCCATCAGGCCGATCGCGCGCACCTCGCCGACCAGCGGATGACCGGCGATGCGCTCCTGCAGCGCCTTGGCGAAATACGGGCCGGTGTCGGTCCTGACCCGCTCGATCAGCCCTTCCTTCTCGATGATGTCGAGATTGGCCAGCGCCACCGCGCAGGCCACCGGGTGCCCCGAATAGGTGTAGCCGTGGTAGAACTCGCCGCCCTTCTCGACCAGCGTCGCGGCGATGCGGTCGCCGACCAGCAGCGCCGACAGCGGCTGGTAGCCGGACGTCAGCGCCTTCGCCGTGGTGATCGTGTCGGCCTCGATGCCGAAGGTCTGCGCGGCGAACCACTCGCCGGTGCGCCCGTAGCCGGTGATCACCTCGTCGAGCATCAAGAGCACGTCGTGCTTGCGGCAGATGCGCTGGATCTCCGGCCAGTAGCTCGCCGGCGGGATCCTGACGCCGCCCGCGCCCATCACCGGCTCGCCGATGAAGGCGGCGACATTGTCGGCGCCCGCCTCGAGGATGGCGTCCTCGACGGCCTTCGCCGCGCGCAGGCCGAAATCGTGGTCGCTCTCGCCGGGCAGCGCCAGCTCGTAGGCATAGGGCTGCATGACGTGGACGATGTTCGGCACCGCGCCGTAGAGCTGGTCGTGCATGCCCTGCATGCCGCCGAGCGAGGCGCCGGCGATGGTCGAGCCATGATAGGCCGTCTTGCGCGAGATGATGCGGTTCTTCTGCGGCCTGCCCTGCAGCGCCCAGAAATGGCGCACCAGGCGCAGCGCCGTGTCGTTCGATTCCGAGCCCGACGAGCCGTAGAACACCTGGTTGACGTTGGCCGGCGCGATTTCCGCGAGCTTGCGCGCCAGCAGCACCGGCGTCGGCGTCGAGCAGCGGAAGAAGGAATTGTAGTAGGGCAGCTCCTTCATCTGCCGGTAGGCGGCCTCGGCGAGCTCGTGGCGGCCGTAGCCGACATTGACGCACCACAGGCCGGCCATGCCGTCGAGGATCTCGTTGCCCTCGGAATCGTAGACGAACGGCCCGTCCGCCCGCGTGATCATGCGCGCCCCGGCATCGCGCAGGTCGCGGTGGTCGGTGAACGGATGGAGATGGTGCGCGGAATCGATCTGCTGGAGCTGGGCCAGCGAATAGTTCTGGTATGTCATGGACTTGGTCCTTTCTGCTGAATCTGTCCGGCAGGGCCGGGTCGAGGATTTCAGCGGAAGGAAGGCGGCGAATAGCCGATGCGCGCGCACAGCCTGAGAAGCTCCGCGTGCCGCGTGCGCGGCGACGGCTTGACGGCTATCGTGGAGCTGGACATGGCTCAGGATAGCCGAGAACGACCGCCGCCGACAAGCGGGCGTGGATGCCACGATCGCACGGCGCCGCCCGCCCCTACGCCGGCCTCCGTCGCGCCCTCGCCACATACCCCGCCAGCAGCAGCGCGAACAGCAGCCCGATCGACAGCGGCAGGCCCTGCACCCCGATCGCGTCCATGACCGCGCCGGAGAAGGGCGGCACGGCGATGCCGCCGACGCCCCAGAACATGGCGAAGGCGGCGTTGCCGGCGATCAGCGTGGCGCCGGAGAAGCGGTTGCCGAGCTCGACCAGCGCCATCGTGTAGATGCCGAGCGCGGCCGCCCCCCAGACGAAGGCCAGCGGCCATTCGAGCGGCGTGGCGAAGGTCACCGGCAGCAGCGCGCAGCCGGCGACGACGACGGCCGCGCACAAGGCCAGCATCCGTCCCGCGCCGAAGCGTTCGGCGAGCACGCCGAGCGGCACCTGCAGCGCGATGTTGCCGGCGATGAAGGCGGTGAGGAAGGCCGCGACCGCCCCGTCGGCGCTGCCGTAGGCGCGGCCGTAGACGGCGGCGAGCGCCAGCAGCGCCTGTTCGGAGCCGGCGACGACCGCGACCGCGACGAGCAGGAACGGCGCCAGCGGCAGGAAGCGCCGCAGGGCGGATCCCTGGTGGTCGCCCACGAAGGCCGGCAGGCGCGGCAGGACCACCGCCAGGCAGGCCGCGCAGCCGGCGAAGGCGGCGATGCCGATGACGAAGGGCGGCCATCCCTCGGTGCCGACGATGGCGAGCGCCAGCGGCCCGACGGCGAAGCCGGCGGAGACGAGCGACGTGTAGGCGCCCATCACCCTGCCCCGCCGCGAGGCCGGCGTCATGGCGATCATCCACGTCTCGCTGATCACGTAGAGCGGGTTGACGACGAAGCCGAGCAGGAAGCGCAGCGGGAACCACAGCCAGAAATCCTGCGTCCAGCCGATCAGCGCGAGGAACACCGCGCCCAGCACGGCGCAGGCGAGCGCGACCGGCCCGGCGCCGAAGCGGTTGACGAGCGGCGGGATCACCGGCGCCGACAGGATGAAGCCGAGCGGCATCATCGCCGCCGAAAGCCCGATCATGCCCGAGGTCCAGCCCTGGCGCTCGAGGATGAAGGAGAGCAGCGGGTAGCACAGGCCCTGGGCGACGGCGAAGACGGTCACCGTCAGCGTGATGCCGGCGATCGCCGCCCAGGGGGCGGCCGCGGCGTCGGCGTCGCGGGCGATGGCGTCCATGGTGGCTCTGCGCTGATCGAGAAAGGCGCAGCAATAGGCGACGCGGGCGCGCCGCGATATCGCCTTGGCGGAAAATTCGCCTGAGCCAGCGCTCAGCGGCGGTAGAGCGAGCGCAGCGCCGCAAAGGAGACGAGGCCGAGGCCGAGCGTCGCCAGGAGCATCGGCATGCCGACAGGTCCCGCCGCCTGCATGACCAGCCCGGAGCCGGGCGGGCCGATGATGCCGCCGGCGCCCCACATCAGGGCGAAGGCGGCATTGCCGGTGACCAGCATCGAGCCGCGGAAGCGGTTGCCGAGTTCGACCAGCGCCATCGTGTAGACGCCGTAGCCGACGCCGCCCATGACCAGCACGACCGGCCACGCCAGCGGCGTCGTCACCACCGCCGGCAGGAGCAGCGCGCAGCTGGAGTTGACCAGGGCGCAGGCGACGATCATCGGCCGGGCGCCGAACTTTTCCGCCATCACGCCGAGCGGCAGTTGCAGCAGGATGTTGCCGGCCGACATGGCGGTGATCAGGCCGGCGAGCGTCGCCTCGGGCAGGCCGTAGGCGGCGCCGAACACCGGCAGCAGCGAATAGACGCTCTGCTGGGTGGCGGCGGAGACGACGACGGCGAACAGCAGCGTCGGCGCCACCAGCCAGAAGCCGAGCACGCTGCCCTTGGCGGCGCCGTCGTCTTCGAAGCCGCGCAATCCCGCGGTGGTGGCGAACAGCAGCGCCGAGCAACAGGCAAACGCCGCGATACCGACCATCAGCGGCGGCCAGCCCTCCGAGCCGACCAGCGCCAGCGTCAGCGGCCCGGCGGCATAGCCGATCCCGGTCACCGCGTTGAACACGCCCATGATGCGCCCGCGGCGTTCGGGCGGCGCCAGCGCCAGCGTCCACACCTCGCCGAGGATGTAGAGCGGGTTGATGGCGACGCCGATGAGGAAGCGGACCGGGTACCATGCGATGTCGTTCTGCAGGAGCCCGACCAGGACGAGCAGGAACGCGGCCGACAGCGCGCACACCGTCGCCAGCACCCTCGCCCCGACGATGCGCACCGCGGCAGGGACGAAGAAGGCCGAGGCGATCAGGCCGAGCGGCGTCATCGCCGCCGACAGGCCGATCTGGGCCGGCGTCATGCCCTGGCGCTGCATCATGAAGGTGAACAGCGGATAGCTGAGGCCCTGCGCGATGGCGAAGACGGACAGGCTGGCGATCACGCCGGCGAGCGCGGCAATCGGGAGGGAGGGTTGCTTCATGGTCCGCCGCCGGGCAGCGCCGGTTCGGCGCACCCTCCAACTAGCCGCACCGCGAGTGTCCGGCAAGCCGGGACAACCCGCGGGACATTCGCCTGCCGGAAACGGCGGGACCGGTTGCTCTCTGCCGCAATAACGACGCGGCCCTGACGCATCCCTGACGGACGTCCGTGGGCCCGGCGAGGCATGTTCCTGGCAGGTTACACAGGATGCCCCCCATGAACGCCGCGCTCCACCCTGCCGAACCGGCCCTCGCCAACGATCGCACACGCCGCGGCGGCCGCGCCGGAAGCCGCGCAAGAGGCTTGGCCACCTTCGAGCAGCCGCCGTTTCGCCAGTTCCGCATCCCGTTCGCGCCGACGAAGCTCGTTTCCGACGACGAACTGGAATCGATCCACCGCGCCTCGCTGCGCGTTCTCGCCGAGATCGGCGTCGACGTGCTGCACGAAGGCGCACGCAGGATCATGAAGGAGCACGGCGCCGACGTTCGCGAGGGAACCGAGCGCGTCCGCTTCGACGGCGACATGCTGCTCGAGCTCGTCGCCCATGCGCCGTCGGAATTCACGATGCATGCGCGCAATCCGGAGCACAATGTGCGCTTCGGCGGCGACAATTTGGTCTTCTCGCAGATGGCCTCGGCGCCGAACTGCTCCGACGCCGACCGCGGCCGCCGGCCGGGCAACCAGGAGGATTTCCGCAACTTCCTCAAGCTGGCGCAGATGCACAACATCCTGCAGACGACGGGCGGCTATCCCGTCGAGCCGATCGACATCCACCCCTCGATCCGCCACCTGGAGTGCATCCGCGACCTCGCCACGCTGACCGACAAGGTCTTCCACATCTATTCGCTCGGCCGCGAGCGCAACGTCGACGGCATCGAGATCGCCCGCATCGCCCGCGGGGTGAGCCGCGAGCAGATGATGGAGGAGCCGTCGGTCTACACCATCATCAACACCAACTCGCCGCTGAAGCTCGACGTGCCGATGATGGAAGGCATCATCCAGATGTCGTCGATGGGCCAGTTGGTCATCGTCACGCCGTTCACCCTGTCGGGCGCCATGGCCCCGGTCACCGTCGCCGGCGCGCTGGTCCAGCAGAACGCCGAGGCGCTGGCCGGCATCGCCTTCACCCAGATGGTCAGGAAGGGCGCGCCGGTCGGCTATGGCGGCTTCACCTCCAACGTCGACATGAAGTCGGGCGCGCCGGCCTTCGGCACGCCCGAATACATGAAGGCGCAGCTCGTCGGCGGCCAGCTGGCGCGCCGCTACGGCATCCCCTACCGCACCTCCAACGTCTGCGCCGCCAACACGGTCGACGCCCAGGCGGCCTACGAGAGCGTCTTCTCGCTTTGGGGGGCGATCACCGGCGGCGCCAACTTCATCCTGCACGCCGCCGGCTGGCTGGAGGGCGGCCTGCGCTGCTCCTACGAGAAGACCATCCTCGACATCGACCTGTTGCAGATGGTGGCGGAATTCCTCACCCCGCTCGACCTGTCGGAGGACGCGCTCGCCGTCGACGCCATCCGCGAGGTCGGCCCCGGCGGCCATTTCTTCGGCACGCCGCACACACAGTCGCGCTACAAGACCGCCTTCTACGCGCCGATCCTGTCGGACTGGCGCAATTTCGAGACCTGGGCCGAAGCCGGCTCGCCGACGGCCATCGAACGCGCCAACCGCATCTGGAAGGAACGCCTCGCCGGCTACGAACGGCCGGCGATGGACCCGGCGATCCGCGAGGAACTCGACGCCTTCGTCGACAAGCGCATCGCCGAGGGCGGCGC
>CALFXR010000209.1 GCA_937958475.1 uncultured Mesorhizobium sp.
GTCGCCGGCGACGGCGCCAACAAGCCGCGCGGCTTCCTCGACTACGACCAGGTCGTGTAATGCGCAAGAACGGATGGCACTAACCGGGAATAGGCGGGATTTGCCGGGATTGGCCGAAAACCTCGGGAATTGCGGGCACTTGCGAGGAAACCGGCGGTGCGCGCCGCAGAACGACCGCGCAAGTTCAGATGGCACTAAAAGCCCGGCCGGCCGGTGCGGCGCGCAAGTTCAGATGGCATCTGGGTTTCACTGATCGAGGTCGCATATCTCGGTCAGCGCGCTCCACAGGGGATCAACGCTGCCACCCGCGGCCGGGGATCCCTGGGCGCCCGTCTCCCAATGCTCGCCGGTCCTGAAACTGGCTAGGGCGACCGTTCCGGTCGCGATGTCGTAGCCGAAGCGCCGAAACCCGACGTACCCGCCCAGGATGTTGCGGCCGTTGAACTCACCGCACACGAAATCCCGGTTCTGCGCGGCTCCGGCGCGTCTCATGGACCGGAACTGGGACGCGACGGGATCGTACATCCGCTCGCTGACGGCTGCGGCGGCTCGCTCGGCCATGTATGGAACGAGGGTGTTTTCGCCGACGAAAGATTGGCCGAGGACAGGCTCGCAAAGTCCGAGCAACAGCGAAATCACCAGCCTAGCCCGCATCGCTTTCCTCCGGTCAACAGGGCAGCCGCATATCAGATCGGGCGCAATACTCCGCCGAACAGAACTCCGAAACGCGTTCGGAGTTAGGAAATATTTCCCAAACGTTGGCATTTCCTTTATATTACAATAAGTTCGCTAGTCCAGTTCGTCGAGGCCGGATCATCGAACTCCGAAATTGGCTCTTGCGCTCAAATCCCGCCGCCAACCCAGCGGACGCGGCCGGCGACGGCGAGCTGGTCGACCTCATGCGGTGGAACCTCTTCAGTGACGTAACGCGGGTTGTCGCTCTTCAGCAGGACCGTGCCGTCGCGCAGGAGCTGGACCCGCTTGACCTTCACCTCGCCATTGTAGGTGACGACGTAAACTCCGTCGCTGCGCACCCGGTCTATGCCGCGGTCGACCAGCATCAGATCGCCATGGGCGATGGTGTCGAACATGGAGTCGCCCTCGGCGATGAGGAACTGGGCATTGCCGGCGGCGACGCCGAGCTGCCGGAGCCACTGCTCGCGGAAGGGCACAACGGAAGGCTCGCCGTAGAGTTCGTCGGCAGTTGCGACCAGGCCGTTGCCGGCGCTGGCGCGAACGTCGAGCCTGGGCACTAGAACGAAGCCAGCGGGTGGGGCGTCAGCGCGAGTTGCCAAAGGGACCGGACGATCACCTAAGACATATCGAGGGTCCGCGCCTGTGAATTTAGCAAAATTCCGGAGAAAATCGACGTCCGGAACGTTGTCGCCGCGCTCGTAATTTGCCAGCGCCCCAGCCGACACGCTGCAGGCCACAGCCGTCTCTTCAGCGGTCTTTCCAGCCGCTTCTCTCGCTGAAATCAAGCGTTTAGCTAGGTCTGTTTTCGGTTTGCGAGGACGTCCGGCCATGAAAAGCATAAAATTCGCAGAAATGGCGTTGATAAATCCGATTTCTGAGAATATCCTCCCTCTTAGTTATCCAAATCACTCACCCGAGGGGCGAGGCTGGCAGGCCTTTCCCCCGGTTTTCGAACAGGAGCGGGCGTGACGGGCACCCCCACCCAGACATGGGACCGGCATTCGATCCTCGCGGAGATCAAACGCCGGTACGGCTCGCTCAACGCGTTCGCGGCGACGACGAAGCTCGACGCCGCGCATTTTTCCGTGGCGCTCGGCGCGCCCTATCCGAAGGCGGAGAGGATCATCTCCCGCGCGCTCGGCGTGCCGCTCAACCAACTCTGGCCCGACCGCTACGACACGGCCGGCCGCAGGCTTTCTAGCAGGCGTTCCGCAGCAAAGGCGAGTCCGGAAGAGCGGGGGGCGGCATGACCCTCTCTCCGGAACTGAAAGCCGCCGTGGCCGCCATCAAGGCCGAGATGCGCAGGATCGCTACCGCTCCGTCGCTCGAAAGCCGGGTGCGAGCCTCTGCGCTGCCTCCACAGCGTCCTGAAAAGCCGTCGCGTACAACCGAAGGCGAAAACGCATGCCCGCATCGCTGACCCCATCGGCGACTTCGCCCGCATCGCGCGCCGCCGCTTCGACGGCCTCAGCGAAAACGCCGTCCCGCGCCATGGCAAGCCCAAGCAGGGTGTTCGTGACCGCCTCCAGCGCGGACACCCTGGCCGTCAACTCACTCAGTCCGGCTTCCTGCATCGTCGCCTCCGAATTCCGGTTCGAGGGGATGAGAGGCCCCGGACGGCGCGGTAACGCCGACCGGGGCCGCAGTGCGAGAGCAGCTAAGCCGGTTTCCTCGGCCGCGGCCAGATCAATTCGACAGGCCGCGATTGGCGGCGGAGAGCGGTCATGACGGCAAATCCGTCCACACAGGGCGCGGTGCTAGACATCGTCGTGGCGCAGATCGTCGTCCCCGCCGGCCGGCGCAGGCTCGACCCGGCCTGGGTGGAGACGCTGGCCGACATGATGAGCGGTCCGGAGGATTGCAGCCCGATCGAGGTGATCGAGCGGGACGGCGCTCTCCATCTGGTTTTCGGAGCCCATCGCGTCGCCGCCGCACGGCGGAACGGCTGGCCAACCATTCCGGGCAGGGTGCGCAGACCCGCCGATTTCGCGCATGAAGCCGAGATCACACTCCGCGAGATCATCGAGAACATGGGCCGGCGCGAGCTATCGGTGCTCGACCGAGCCGTCGACATCGCGCGATGGCGAGAGGTCTACGAGGCTGTTCACGGGGCGGTGAAGCCAGGCCGCCGGAAATTGTCGCAAGTTGCGACAATTGCGGACGACCCGGCGGAACGGTTCTCGGCGAGCTTCTCCGATGTCGCCCGCCAGACGCTCGGCCTTACCCGAGACGGCGTCTCCCGCGCCATGCGCATCGCCGCGATCCGGGCCGACGTCCGCGACCGCATGGCGCTGCATCCAATCGCCGACAACCAGTCGGATCTGCTGCAGCTGGCGGCCGAGCCGGCGGCGCGGCAGGCCGACATCGCGGCGCTGCTGACGGCGGAACCGCCGCAGGCGTCCAACGTCGCCTCGGCGATCGCCATCCTCGACCGGACGCCGGCTCCGGCGCCGGAACCACGATGGCAGAAGGTGTCGACCGCGTTTTCGCAGCTGAAAGACACGGAACAGGCCCGCTTCTACGAACTGCATCAGGCCGGCTTCCTGCTCTGGCTGAAAGGGCGGCCCTCCTGATGGCGCGCGCCCGCGACCAGCACACGCCCGACCTGTTCCGCGACTACCGGCCGAAGCCGGTCGTCGAGCGGTTCCCGGCCGAGGACGTCAAGGCGTGGTCGCCTGCCGGGAGGCTCTCCAAGGCCGTCAGCCTGACGCTGACGGAGGCAAAGCAGAGCCGCGCGGAGATCGCCAAGGCGATGTCCGACTACCTGAAGGACGACGTGTCGAAGGCCACGCTCGACGCCTGTGCGAGCCAGGCCAAGGAACATTCGATCTCGGCGCTGCGGCTCGCCGCGCTCGCCGCCGTCACCGGCGACTTCCGCGCGTTCAACGCGCTGCTGGAAGACGCAGGGATGATCGTGATCCCGCGGAAATACGAGGCGCTGCTGCGCCGCGAGAAGGCGCGCGAGCTGCGCGAGCGCATGGAGCGCGAAGAGCAGGCCGCCGACGCCGAATGGAAAGCCCAACGCTAGGAGACGCCGATGTTCAGCATCCGCAACCTCATCCGCACCGCCAGGGAGGACCCGTATCGCGTCGAGTTCGCGCTCATCGTGATCGTGTTGGTCGTTCTGGCGATGACGGACCTCGCCGGTGTCGTCGGCGAAGCCGTCCGGACGGAGAGGGTGGGCCAATGAGCGCCTTTACCGGCTTCGTCATCGGAGCGGCCTTGTGGGGCGCATTCCTTGTCGGCCTTCATCTCGTCTTCACCCGCACCCTGCCGCCCCGGAATCGCCGGTCATGATCAAGCGGCCCTGCTCAGCTCCCGGTTGTTCCGGCGCCGCGCCGGGCCGCTTCAACGACTTCTGCCCCGACCACTTCTTCGCGATCCCGAAGGCCTACACCTCCATGCTGATGAGCTACCGCATCATGACCGCGAACGCTGCTGACGACGAGGCGCGATCGCATCTCGGCGAGCAGGCGGAATGCTTTCTCAGGCTCGCAATCAGCAAACTTTCCGCGGCGCCGACCTCCTCCCCGGCGCCTGCGGCCAGCGCCGGCCGTCCATCCTCCTCCCGGACGGCCGGCGCTCCCGACCAATCCGAAAGGAGAGCGTGATGGCGAAGATCGCGATCGCCGGCCAGATCGCCGAGGTCACGCGCGAGCTGGCACTTCGACGGAACGTCTACGCCGAGCGGGTCCGCGCCGGAAAGATGCGCCAGGCGGAAGCCGATCTCTGCACCGACCGGATGCAGGCGGTCCTGGCCACACTGATGTTCTGCCAGGAGCACGAAGCCGACATACGCGCCTTCATCGAGGCCAAGCGCAAGGCGTCGGCATCATGAAGGAGTGGCTGACCGCCCGCGAGATCGCCACCGAGGCCCTGCCGGACATGCCGGGCAGCGAACGCGGTGTCCAGATCTTTGCCGACCGCGCCGGCTGGAACATGCGCGAGGGGCTGTCGCGGCCGCGGCCCGGCCGCGGCGGCGCCATCGAGTACCATTTCCACCTGCTGCCGGTGCTGGCGCAGGCGGCCTATGCGAGCAAGCACATGCGCATGGAGCGGCCGGCCGCGGTGGCAAGGCCCGCGCCCGAGACCGACGTCAGCGCCCGCGCGGCGCAGGAGCGCGACGCGAGATTTGCGATCGTCGCGGCCTACCAGAAGTTCACCCGCGGGCTGCAGCTCGGCCACGCCACCCACGTCCAGGTGTTCACCGACCGCTACAACGCAGGCATGATCGACGTGCCCGGCTGGGTGCGGGAGATGGTGCCGACCGTTTCCAAGAGGTCCCTGATCCGCTGGCAATCGGCGAGGCGCGCGGGCAAGCGCGTCGGGTACGATCCCGCCGCGTCGCGCAAGGGCACGGGCGTGCTCGACACCGCCAACGGGGGGAAGGTGCGGGCGTTCATGCTCGGGCTGATCGCCCAGCAGCCGCACCTGTCGGCCGCCCAGGTGCGCACCCAGTGCCGCGCCGAGTTCGGCGATACCATCAAGACCGCTTCAAAGGGGCTTGAAGCCGAGGTTCCGATGCCGCCGGTGCGGACCTTCCAGCATGCGCTGAAGGGGCTGAAGGCCGATCACAAGGTCGAGCTGATCAAGCTCACAAACCCCGATCACTACCGCAGCACCCTGGCGCTGTCGGGCACCGGCACGCTCAGCCACATTTCCCAGGCCAACCAGCTCTGGCAGATCGACGCCTCGCCGATGGATGCGCTGTGCACGGACGGGCGGCATTCGATCTACGGATGCATCGACATCGCGACGCGGCGCACGATCTGGTTCGTCTCGCGCACGCCGCGGGCCTCGGCAGTGGCGCTGCTTATCCGCAAGGCGATCCTCGCCTGGGGCGTGCCTGAGACGATCAAGACCGACAACGGCTCCGACTTCGCGGCGAAGGACACGCAGCGCCTGTTTGCGGCGCTCGGCATCGAGGCCCGGGCCTCGGTCGCCTACTCGCCCGAGCAGAAGGGCCATATCGAGCGCGCCATCGGCACGATGCAGCGCGCACTGGCGCCGCTGCTGCCCGGCTTCGTCGGCCATTCGGTCGCCGACCGCAAGGCGATCGAGAGCCGCAAGGCCTTCTCCAAGCGCCTGGGTGAAAGCGAGGCCGAGACCTTCGGCGTGACGCTCACCGGAGTGCTGCTGCAGACCTATGTCGACCGGTGGGCGGCGGAAGAATACGCCAACACGTCGCATGCGGGGCTGAACGACGCGACGCCGGCCCAGGTCGCCATGGCGTCGGCAGCGCCGGTGCGCACCGTGGACGAGCGGGCGCTCGACCTGTTGCTGATGCCGGTGGCCGGCTCGGACGGCCGGCGCAGGGTGACGAAGTTCGGCATCCGCATCGACCACCACCACTATCTCGCACCGTCCATCCTGCCGGGCACCGACGTCTTCGTGCGCATGGACCCGAACGACCTCGGCCGCGCCTTCGCCTTCGCCGAGGACGGCGGGACGTTCCTCGCCGAGGCGATCTGCCCCGAGATGCGCGGCATCCACCCGCAGACCTTCGTCAAGGCGGCGAAGGAGATCCACCGCGAGCTCGTCGACGGCGCCACCGCCGGGATCAAGGCCGAGATGCGCCGCATCGCCAAGGGGCCGGCGCTGATCGAACGGTCGCTGGAGGTGGCGCGGCGGGACGCGCCCAACGCCATCCCGCTGCCGAAGCGCTCGGAAGAGCATTCGACACGGGAGATCGCCGCAGCGATCGACGCCGCGCGCCCGTGGCTGAACCCGACGCGCGAGCTTTCGCCGCGCGAGAAGGCCGAACAGCGCCGCATGATCGACGAGATGAGCCATGCCGAGAAGGCGGCGTTGCACGGCGAAGTCGAGGCCATGCTGCAGGCCCGCCAGGACGAGATCGAAGCGGCGCGCACCGCGCACCTGCCGAAGGACGCCAAGGTGGTCGCGCTGCCGGAGACGCCGAAGGAGCGGTACCGGCGCGCGGTGGCCATCGACGCCCAGGTCAAGGCCGGCGGCTGCCGGGCCGAGGACGCCATCTGGCTCGGCGGCTACCAGCTCTCGCCGGAGTTCAAGGCCCACAAGGGGCTGCACGAGGAGTTCGGGGACGCCTGGCTGGAGTCCTGACGGGAACGGCCCAGTGCTGGAACACCGGGCCGCAACAAGGGTGCCCGCGAAGCGGGTCGGAACAACGAGGAAAATGATGACCGGACCAACGAATGTCAATCGGGCGGCGCCGCTGAAGAACGTGGCGGCGTTCTCCACACTGCTGGCGCGGATGGTGGATCGCGACGGAGACCTGCCCGGACTGGCGGTGTTCTTCGGCCCTTCCGGCTGGGGCAAGACCAAGTCGGCGATCTACGGAGCCAACCGGTACCGGGCGGTCTACCTCGAATGCGGGCTGTTCACCACCGCCCGGTCGCTGATCTCGCAGGTCCTGATCGAATACGGCGAGCCGCGGCCGCGCGGCTCGATCGAGGAGATGAAGACGCGGGCGATCAAGCTGATGGCGGCCGACCGGACCCGTCCGCTGATCGTGGACGAGGCGCATTTCGTGGCGACCAAGCGGTTCGTCGACCTGTTGCGCGAGCTTTCGGACAAGAGCGGCGCGCCGGTCATCCTGATCGGCGAAGAGCAGCTGCCGCAGCATCTCGAACAGTTCGAGAGGGTCCACAACCGCGTTCTCGAGTGGCTTCCGGCGGTCTCCTGCGACGCCGAGGACTTCTCGCACCTGGCCACAGCGTTGTGCCGCGGCGTGCGCATCGCCGCCGACCTGGCGGGCGCCATCCTGGAGCGCACCGACGGCAACACGCGGCGCATCGTCGTCAACCTGGCCAAGATCGCCGAAATCGCTCAGGTGACCGGCGCCACGACGATGGACCTGGCCGGCTTCGGCGGCGTCGCGGCGATCGTCGGGCGGCCTTCGCTGACGCCGAGGCGCTACAAATGAGCTTCCGTCCCCACCTCGAAATCGTCGAGATCAGCCTGCGGGTGCCGCGCGGCAACGAGGCGTTCTGGGCCGTCATCTGCGAGCTCGACAGCGCCGGTCCGTGGACCGTGGCCGACGTGGTCGCGCGCAGCAACGTCCACACACGGACGGTCAGCCAGTACATCGAACGACTCCGCCGAGGAGGCTTCGCCCAGGTGGTTGAGGAGCGGGCGCCCCGCCATGGCGCTTTCCCGGCGAAGGTCTACCGGCTGACGAAATCCCCGGCCGATGCCCCACGCCTGATGCGCGACGGTCGGGAACTGCCGGAAACGGCAAACCAGGTGATGTGGCGGGCGATGAAGATGCTGAAGGTCTTCGGTCCTTCAGAACTCGCGGAATATTGCCCCGGCGTCTCGCTCTCGACCGCACGCGGCTACGTCGTGCTGCTGGCGAAGGCCGGCGTGCTCGTTCTAGCGAGGAAGCGGAAGCCGGACGCGGAAGGGCGCTACCGCGTGGCGCAGAACCTTGGAAGCCGCGCGCCCAGGATCCTCCAGGCCAAGATCGTGTTCGATCCGAACACGAACCGGGTCATCGGAGCGGCAGAGGCCCGCGAGGTGCAGCCATGAACCGGGGACCCGCCCGCAACAGCCGCCCGAACGGGCCGAGCTTCGCCGAGAAGGCCTCGGCCGCCTGGCGGCCGATGCCAGACTGGATCGCCGAACTGGCGGCGCTTGCCGACCGGGAGGGGCTCATCGGCGCGGAGAAGCGCATCGGCTACAGCCGCTCGGCCGTGTCGGTGGTGCTCAACGGCAAATACCGCGGCGATCTCGGCCGCGTCGAGGAGATGGTCCGCGGCGCGCTCATGGCTGCAAACGTCGATTGCCCGGTGCTGGGCGAGATCGGCCGGGACCGCTGCCTCAACGAACAGAACGAACCGTTCCGCGCCACCAGCGCCTTTCGCGCCCAGCTCTATCACGCGTGCCGGAACGGATGCCCCAACGCTCGAAGGAAGGACAAGGGTGATGAGTAGCATGCCTCTCGGACTGTCGGACGGCCTGGTCGAATTGTCCCGGCTCTTGAAGGACTACGAGCACGAGCCGAAGGTGCTCGATCCTGAGGACGCGCGGACGTTCCGCGCCATCCTGCGCGAGCTTCGGCTGCGGGCGCGCTCGCTGGAGAACGAGGTGTCGCGCCACCGCTGGAACGCGGCGGCGCGGGCCGAGCGCGAGTCGAGGAAGGCGGCCGGCGAGGCGGTGCTCGCCGAGATATCGCGGCCGGGCAGCAACATCGCGCTGTTCCCGGTCATCCCGCGGCCGTTCTCTGACGGGCGGCCGGGAGGTCAGGCATGACCGCCGCGCATCTTGAACGGCAGCGCGAGATCGCCGCGCGGCTGGCGGCGGCGCTCGGACCGGTGATCGCCGAACAGCTGACATCGGTTCCGCCGGCGCCGCCGGTCGTTATTCGCGCCGACACGCGCCTGGTCGAGGCGGCGGCGAAGGTCGCCGAGGCCGTCGCCCGCTTGAACCAGGTGCGCCACTCGGCGGCCGAACGGCCGGCGCGCGTCGCGCTGGAACGGGCGGCGGGCCATCTGGCGACCGCCTACAGGGAACGCCGCCATGACCGATGACACGCTGATCCAGGCGGCTGCGGCCGTCGACGTGATCGACGCGGCCGGCCGCATCATCGCCAATCCGCGGCGCAACGCGATCGCGGCGAGCGCGGCCGAGGTGCTGGCGCTGGCGATGGCGACCGAGCGCTTCTGGGAGGTCTGCATCGAGGCCGAGGTGCTCGCCCGCGCCCTGAAGCAGCCCGTCTTCAGCGGAAACGACGGCCGCGATCAGGCGCGCGACCAGCTGATCGAACACCAGGCCGCGCGGGTGCGCGGCCACATGGCCGCACTGCGCGGCGAAAGCAACGAAACCGAAGGAGACGAACATGCAGATCGAGAGCATTGATACCGAAGACCGGGACGCCGGGGCCTGGATCGTCGCCGGCAAGGCCTACCGGCCCGACGCGCGCGGCAACCTGGTGCCGGAGGAGCTGATCAAGCCGGAGCAGCTGCTGGAGGACGAGACGGTGCGCAAGATCCACCGCTACGCCACCCAGCTCTCGGAGCAGATCGCGCGCTTCCGCGGCCACACCTTCGAGGACATCGCCGGCTTCGTCAGCCTGCTCGACCAGGAATACGGCGTCTCCAAGGGCGGCCGGAAGGGCAACATGACCTTCATGACGTTCGACGGGTTGAAGAAAGTCCAGGTTCAGGTCGCGGACATCATCGACTTCGGCGCGCAGCTGCAGACGGCGAAGGCGCTGATCGACGAATGCCTGACCGAATGGTCCGCTGACAGCCGGCCGGAGATCCGCGCCATCGTGCAGCGCGCCTTCAACACCGACAAGGAAGGCCAGGTGAACCGCGCGGAGATCTTCATGCTGCTCCGCCTCGACATCGCCGACCCGCGCTGGCAGCGCGCCATGGACGCGCTGCGCGACGCCATCCGCGTCGTCGGCTCCCGCGAATATGTCCGCTTCTACGAGCGCGACCGGCCGGACGGCGAGTGGCGCGCCGTCACCATCGACCTGGCCAAGGCGTGAGGGAGGCGGAGATGAACACTCTCGACCGCTTCGAAGGGAACGTCGCCTGGTCCAAGCTCGACGACCTCCAGCGGGTGGCCATCGGCTCGATGGCGCTCGAGTTTATTGCGGCGTGGCAGACGGTGGACCAGGTGGTCTATCCGCGCGACGGTTCCGACCCGCTGCTGCGCGCGGCCAGCCACGCCGAGGTGATACTGATCGACCGGCTGTGCGAGGTGATGGCCGAGGCGATCCCCGTGGCGATGCTGCAAGGCATCGACGGTCAGCCGCTGCTGCCGTCGCTTCTCGGTCAAGTGTGCCGGCACTGCGGCTGTTCACAGCGGAATGCCTGCTTTCCGGCCTGTCATTGGGTCGAGGCGGACCTCTGTTCCGCCTGCGCCGAGGCGGAGATGACCGACGAAAACAACTGCCCCGGCCATGTCGCGAGCGCGCTCGACCGGAAGGTCTGTGCGCATTGCGGCACCCACATCGACGAGCTGCGTCCGGACGACCCGATCAACCTGCAGGGCTCCGGCCCGGCGCCGATCGAGCCGCGGGAGGACTGAGATGAAGCCCGAACGCGCGGCGGAACTGCGGGCGCTGATGGCCCACGTCCAGGACTGCTATCTCAACGATCGCGCTGTCGACCGCGGCGAGCGGACCGGCTACCGCGGCGGCGCCTACGAGTTCCGCCTCGGCGGCGTTGCCGGGACGGCCACGCATGGCGCACGGGCGGCGATGGCAAGCTGGCTGCGCGCCGCGCAGCGCAAGCTGTTGCGGGAGGGCTGAGATGTCCGGTCCCATCCCCACGCTCGGCTATCCAACGCGCACGGCCGCCGTGCTGGCGCTGCGCGCCCAGGGCCTGACGACGGGCGCGATCGCGCGGCAGATCGGCATCGAGCCGGCCACGGTCTCGGCGCTGGAATGTTCCGCCAGGCGCTCGCCCGAGGCGCCGCGCGCCCAGTTCGAGCGGCCGGTCGTGTTTCCGGTCGGCCTGCTGCAGCGACTGGGGCCGGCGGCGGCACGCCGCGGCATGACGCGCGAGGCGCTGGCCATCCTGATCGTCGAGACGGTCGTCGACGGCAACCTGATCGACCCGGTCCTGGACGATGGAGAGTGAGGCCATGAGCAACGTCGTCGACCTCACCACCGTCCGGCCGGCACGCGCCGCCGCGGAGGAACGGGCCCGGGAGGCCGCCCAGGAGCCGGACGAGGCGTTCGTCCGCTCGGACGCGGACGGCTTCAACCTCTATCTGTTCGTCGCCGAATACAGCGACGACGGCATCGATTGCGAGATGGAACTGTGGGCCCGCGACGCCGACCACGCCAACCGCCAGATCGCGGCGATGCGGGCGAGCCTGACACCTCCCGTCCAGGCCGTCTCGCGCGAGGAACGCCGGCCGACGCTGGAACGGCGTCTGGCCGAATGCCTGCGTGACTGCGTCGACGGGACTCTCATGACCGTGCGCGACACGCTCAACGACCGGGAGGTCGAGCTGCGGCTCGGCTCCTTCGACCAGGGACTTTCCGAGCGCGCGGCCGAACTTCTGGAGGAGGCAGGGCTTTGACCAACGAGACCATTCTGACCCGGGATTATCTGGCGCGCGGCCTCGCCGGCTGGCCCAGCTTCGCCGAGGCGGCGGCGCGGTTTCGCGCCAGCGACGGCGGCGACGAGGCGCTGGCCGCACTCGCCGTTGCCGCGACTGACGGGCTCCTCGCCTATGTCGGCCTGACCGAGATCGCCATCGAGGTCGCCTGCGAGGGAGGCCGGCAGTGAGCGCCACCGCCGCGATCCACGCCGGGCTGCGCCAGCTCGGCATCGAGCAGGAGGACGCCCGCGACCTCTACGAGCGCGTGACGGGAAAACGGTCGCTGCGCGAGATGTCCGACCGCGAGCGCCAGGGCGTCGTCCAGGCGCTGCGGCAACAGGGGTTCAAGCCCGCTTCGAAGGGGCTTCAGGGGCGCTTTGCCAAGAAGCTGCAGGCGCTGTGGATCGCCGGCTTCAACCTCGGCCTGGTGCGCGACCGGACCGACGCGGCGCTGGTTTCCTTCGTCAAGCGGCAGACGGGGATCGACCACGTCCGCTTCGTGCACGACGCGGCCGATGCGGCGAAGGCGATCGAGGCGCTGAAGGCCTGGCTTTCGCGCGACGGCGGCGTCGAGTGGACCAGGACGCACGGCCGCGCCTGGCTGGCGACCGAGCCAGCGAAGATCGCCTGGGCGCAGTTCGCAAAGCTCACGCCCGGCGCCACGCTGATGGGCAACGAGCGCATGTTCGCCGACACGGCCGGGTATGTCCTCGGCCTGGGCCCGGTCGACCTCGACGCGCTGACCCCGCTCCAGTGGCAGGCGGTGATGAACGCGCTCGGCAAGCGGGTGAGGACGGTGCGCTGATGGTCGCCTATTCTTTCAACGCCATCTTCGCCGACCAGGTCTCCGCGCTGACCAAGCGGCAGACGGTGCGCGCCGATCGGCGCCGCCACGCGCGGCCGGGCGAGCCGGTCCAGCTCTATGCCGGCATGCGCACCCGGCATTGCCGGAAGCTCGTCGAGCGCGACCCGATCTGTGTCCGGGTCGTGCCTGTCACGATCCTGCTGGTGGCGTCGCCCCAGCTCGATCTCATCGGCGCGATCGCAGTCGACGGCGCGTGGCTCGACGGCGAGGAGATCGAGGCCTTCGCGCGAGCCGACGGCTTTGCCGTCGAGCATGTCGGCGACTGGAAACAGCGGATGCACGGGGTGCCCGGATCGGCGCGCTACAACATGGGCGGCTACTGGCACGACACCCATGACGACGACGTCTTCCGCGGCTGGCTGATCGCATGGGAGCCCGCGACGTGAGCCCGCGCCGCCGCCGCACTGGCCGGGTGAAGATCGCCTTCGAGTACATCGAGGCGATCGCCGCCAACGAGCTGGCCGACGACGCACTGGCGACGGCGATGGGCGAACGATTCACGCTGACCAGGCACTCGGCGCTGCACCGCTGCCGCGACGGCCGCTACACGCTCTGCCTGGTCTGGAAGGGCTCCGGCGGCTCGACGCTGACGCGGACGATCCGCGGGATCGAGGTGGAGGGCGCATGAGCGGCGGCAAGCCTTCGCTTGCGGTGGCTGTCTCGCCGATTGTGGGCGGCCTTGCGGCCGCCGTGCGCCAGGCGGCCGACATGCTGGCGTGCGCGGTCAGCGCCGCCGAGGTGCTGGAGGCCCGCGACCAGGCCGCCGCGGCGTACGACGCGGCCAGGCGCGCCGCCCGGTTCGCCCGAGCGAAAGGCGCGCACGACGAACTCGTCGCCGCGGTCTACCGGGCGCAAGCCGATGCGGTCGAGATCGAAAGCCTGGCCAAGAGCCGCCTCGCCGAAGAATACGACGCCGCCATGGCCCGCGGCGAGGTGGCCGGCCACGGCGGCCGCCGTGGCAACCAGTTTGCCAAGGTTGGCGGAGAGAACCTTGCCACCGCCGGCGACATCGGGCTCGGCCGACCGGAGATCTTCGAGGCGCGGCGGATCCGGCATGCGATCGAGCGCGAGCCAGGCATCATCCGCCGCGTGCTGGACGACATCCTCGACGCCGGCGACGAGCCGACCAAGGCGCGCCTGCGGAAGGAACTCGGCGGCCCGATCAGGAAGATCCGCGCGGCCGTCCAGGCGCAGAAGAAGGCGCGACGCACGGCCCGCGAGATCGCGCTGGCCGGCAGGATCGAGGCACTGCCCGGACGCCGCTATGGCGTCATCGTCGCCGACCCGGAATGGCGATTCGAACCCTACAGCCGCGAGACCGGCATGGACCGGGCGCCCGACAACCACTATCCGACGAGCCCGACCGAGGAGATCGCCGCCCGCGACGTCGCTTCGATCGCCGCCGCCGATTGCGTCCTCTTCCTCTGGGCGACCGCGCCCATGCTTCCCGATGCGCTCGCCGTCATGGCGGCCTGGGGATTCGACTACGTCACCAACACCGCCTGGGTGAAGAAGCGGCCCGGCGCCGCCCGCGGACCGGGCTACTGGTTCACCGGAGAGCACGAGCTGCTCCTCGTTGGCGTCAGGGGCGACGTGCCAGCGCCTGCGCCCGGAACCCAGTTCCCCTCTGTCCTGGCGACACCGGTCGGCCAACATTCGGCCAAGCCGGAGGAGATGCTCGGACGGATCGAGGCCTATTTCCCGAACCTGCCGAAGATCGAGATGAATCGCCGCGGACCGGCGCGGCCGGGCTGGGACGTGTGGGGCAACGAGGCCGGGAGATTCCCTGCCGAGGTGGCGCCGTGAAGCCTGCGCGCCAGCCACTCGACGACGTTCCCGGCGCGCCGGTGCCGGCGCATCTGGCGCCGTTCGTCGAGGTGCTCGGCGCGGACGCGGCAGTCGAGTTCCTGCTGAAATTCGGCGGAGGCGTCAGCTATTTTTCCGAAAACCCGCAGGAGCGGTCGGCGCTGGTCGCCGCGATCGGCGCGGAGAAGACGCGGGCGCTCGCCCGCCGGCTCGGGGCGGGATCGCTCCGGGTGCCGACCGGCAAGAAGTTCATCGCGCGCTACTGGAAAGATCGGGGCTTGAACGTCACCGCGATCGCCCGCAAGCTGCACGTGACGGACACGACGGTCCGCGCCATGCTTCGCGGCCAAGACGACCGCCAGCTCACCCTCTTCGATCTGCCCCCCCCCGACTAGCCAATCCTAGTCAGTATAAGCGACTGCCCGAACGCGGCCATGGTGGCGCATCGGCCGGAGCCTCGCTTCCGGCCGGCGTCACACCGGAGCCGACCGATGGCCAAGCGCCCCCGCACCGACCTGATCGTCGTCCACGTCACGGCGACGCCGCCTTCGCTCGACATCGGCGCGCGCGAACTCGACCGCATGCACCGGGCCCGCGGCTGGTCCGGCATCGGCTACCACCGCATCATCCGCCGCGACGGCCGCGTCGAGCAGGGGCGGCCGATGGACCAGATCGGCGCCCATGTCGAGGGCTGGAACTCGGTCTCGGTCGGGGTCAGCCTGGTCGGCGGAATCGACGCGGCCGGACGGCCGGAGAACAACGCCACCGCGGCGCAGATGACGGCGCTGGAAGGCGAGCTGCGCCGGCTGCTGCAGATCTATCCCGGCGCGAAGATCTGCGGGCACCGGGACCTGTCGCCCGACCGCGACGGCGACGGGGTCGTCGAGCCGAGCGAGCATATCAAGGCGTGCCCGTGCTTCGACGCCATCCCCTGGGCGAACGCCCGCGGCCTGCCGGGGGCGAAAATCAGCGGCGCCTGGGACGGACACGGCAAGGGCGCCACGCCGGCCGGGCCGGACGCGCGGATCGTCTGGCTGCAGCGGCTGCTGGCGCGCGCCGGCTTCGCCTTCGGCGCGATCGACGGCTACCTCGGAGATCGCACCGAGGCCGCCATCCGCCAGTACCAGCTGTTCGCCGGCCTGCCGCAGACTGGCGAGTTCGACGCGGCGACGGTGGCGGCGCTCCGCGCCCGCTTCGAGACGGCGGCGGCGTGATGGCTTTCTGGGACATCGTTGTCGTCGCTGTCGCCATCGCATGGGGGGTGCCGATCATAGTTGCGATGGCCGTGCTGCTCTATCGAGCTGCCACATGGCACCGGCGGTGAGGGCGCCATGCGAAGCAACAGCGTGATGCCGGCGCCCGAGGTCTACGGCCGGCCGCCCTGGAAGATCAGGCGGCGTATCGTCAATCTCTCGCTGCTGTTCTGCGCCGGGTCGGTCGCCTGGCTGCTGGTTGCAGGCGAGGACAACGAGCTGAACCGCGCTATCGCCAACGGCGCCTTCGTGCTCGCCGGCGCGGTGATCGCCTCCTACGTGTTCGGCGCCGCCTGGGACGATGCCAACGTCATGCGCACGCTGGGGCCGAGGGCCTACCAGGACCAGGTGCCGATGCTGCCTGACTACAGCCGGCCGGCAGACGCGGCCGGCTTCTACGACGGCATGCCCGATGGCGAACCGGGCGGAGACCAGGTGCGATGACCTGGGCGGTAGCGGGCAAGGCGCTGTGGAGTCTGGCGAAGGTCGTCATCCCCGTGCCGCTCGTCGTCATCCTCGCCGCGCTCGGCTGGTTGCATTTCGACAAGGCCTCGGCCGTGCGCACGGCGGTCGACGAGGCGGTGACCGAGCTGGTCGCCGGCGCGAGGATCGCGGCGCTGGAGGCGACCGTCGACGGGCAGAAGCGGCTCGCCATGTACGCGGCGATGAACGCCGAGGAGGCGCGACTCCGGGCGGAGATCGCCGAGGCGGCATTGTTCGAACTGGAGGCGCAATTGGCGCTCTCCGAAGAGAAACGCAGGGAATTCGAGGATGAGCTTGCCGAACGCGAGGACGATCCGCTGCCTGACGGCTGCCGCGTCGATCAGCGTCTGCTTGACCGGTTGCGGAACCGTTGAAGCGGCCTTGAACGATTCCTTCGCCGCCAAGGCCGACGCCAGCCTGGCGCAGCAGGCGATCGCCATGGCCGAGGCCGAGCGCGAGGCCGCCCGGCGCGGGCCGCAATGGCCGGCGGCATGCGGGCGGCGGGTGCGCTCCGGCGTGAGGCTGGACGACCGCCTGGACGCCGCGGCGGAGAAGACGGACTACGCGCTGGGCGAGGCCAACGATCTCCTCGCCTGGTGCGCCAACTGGTTCAGGAAGAACTATGGAGGCCCGCGATGAACATCGGCAACCGGGCGATCGAGCAGGCGGAAGCGCGGACCGAGGCCGAACGCGATGCCGCCATCCGCCGCGTCCAGGCGGCTGCGCGCGGGCTCGCCGGCCCCGACCCCGCCGGCGGCCCGCTGGTCTGCGACTGCGGGGAGGAGATCGGCGCGGCGCGCCGGGCGGCCGTGCCCGGCACGCGGCTCTGCATCGGCTGCGCGACATTTTTCGAACGGCGGAGACGAGCATGAGCCCGGCAGACATCAATCCCTGGCTCTCGACGGTCCTGTCGACCATCGCGATCGGCGGCTTCGCCTGGAGCCATCTTACGTCGGGCAGCGCGAAGGCGCTGAAAGAGCTGGGGGACCTCAAGAAGGC
Organism: uncultured Mesorhizobium sp.; assembly: GCA_937958475.1. Classification (GTDB taxonomy): domain Bacteria; phylum Pseudomonadota; class Alphaproteobacteria; order Rhizobiales; family Rhizobiaceae; genus DUSC01. The sequence goes on from CALFXR010000209.1 coordinate 17,146, forward strand.
GCTCGCGGAGGATAACCGCAAGTTCCTCGAAGAGCACAAGCTCCAGCACGAGGCCATCGTGGCGCGGTTCCAGTTGGTCGAAACGAAGGTGCTGATGATCGAAGGCGAACTCAGGCACCTGCCCGACAGCGCCGCCACGCACCGCCTGGAGATGGCGGTGGAGCAGCTCAACGGCAAGATCGGCATGCTCGACGAACGGCTGAAGCCGGTCGACGCGCTCGGCCGCCGCTTGCAAGAATTCCTCGTCAGGCAGGCGGAGAAGAACGGCACATGAGCATCGAAGACGTCATTCGCGAGGAAGCCCGGCTGATCGTCCTGCGCGAGCTCTATTCGCAGCCCAACCGCTCCGCCACGTCGACCTCGATCCGCAACCTGCTGGCCAGGCAGTTCATGATCGTCAAGCCGCGCGAGTGGATCGAGCAGGAGTTCGCCTGGATGGCGCAGATGGGCGCGGTGAAGGTGACGCCGGCCGCCTCGATCCAGATCGCCACGCTGACGCCGCTCGGCCTCGAACACCTCAAGCACCAGGCGTTCATTCCGGGCATCCTGTCGCCCAGCGAGCCGCTCTGACATGGCAACCGAACGGCGCGTGCTGTCCTCGCTCGAAATGCTGCCGGAAGAGTGCCAGGACGACGTGGTGTGGGCGCTCGCCCGGCTGAACGAGCGGGAGCGGACGCAGACCGACATCCTGTTCGAGCTGAACGACCGCCTGGCCGTGAAGGGCTACGGTCCGATCTCGAAGTCAGCCTTCTCGCGACGCAGCGTGCGGCTGAAGCGCCGCGCCGACAGGCTCGCCGAGCGCGACGCGATGTATGCGGGAATGATCGAGCGGATCACGCCGGACAAGATGGCCGAGCAGGACATCATTCTCGGTGAACTGCTGAAGGCCCTGATCGACGAGTTCGCGGACGAGGCCAGCAGCGCCAAGGAGATCAAAGCGCTCGCGGACGCCTATAAGCAGACTATCACGGCACAGAACCTGTCGGCGAGACTGAAGACGATGGCCAAGGCAGACGCGAAAGCGGAGGCGGAAGCGGAGGCCGAGGCAAAGATGTCGGCGCAGGTCGACAAGGCCGTCGAGACGATCGCCAGGGCGAAGGGCATCACCGCCGAGACCGCCGAGGCGATCAAGGCGCAGATCCTGGGGGTGAAGGCGAAATGACCGGCCCGATCAGCCAGGAGGACTGGGTCAAGGTCCGGGCCGAGTCGATGGCGAACCTCGGCGACATCATCGCCGCGGTCGGCCTGCCGGCCGTTCTCTTGCCCTACCAGGCCGACACGGTCGCGGCGCTGGAGAGCGGCACGGCGCTGATCGTCATCGAGAAGTCGCGCCGCGTCGGCCTGACCTGGGGACTGGCGTCGGCGGCGGTGCTGCGCGCCTCGCGCAGCAAGGCGGCCGGCGGCATGGATGCCATGTACATTTCGTACAGCCAGGAGATGACGCGCGAGTTCATCGACGCCTGCGCCATGTGGGCCAGGGCGTTCGCGGTCGCCGCCGTCGCCGCCGACGAGTTCCTGTTCGAGGACGCCGACCCCGCCGATCCCGGCGAGACGCGCAAGATCCAGGCCTTTCGCATCCGCTTCGCCTCGGGCTTCGAGGTGCTGGCGCTGTCGTCGGCGCCGCGATCGCTGCGCGGCAAGCAGGGACTGGTGATCATCGACGAGGCGGCCTTCGTCGACTCGCTGAAGGAACTGCTCAAGGCGGCGCTCGCCTTCCTCATGTGGGGCGGCCAGGTCGTCGTCTGCTCGACCCATGACGGCGTCGACAACGCGTTCAACGTGCTCGTCCAGGACGTGCTCGGCAAGCGACGGCCCGGCCTCCACAAGCGCATCGACTTCGACCAGGCTCTGCTCGCCGGCCTCTACCAGCGCATCTGCCTGGTGACCGGCAAGGAATGGTCGCCGGAGGCCGAGGCCGCCTGGCGCCAGGACATCATCGACTTCTATGCCGACGGCGCCGACGAGGAGCTGTTCTGCATCCCGTCCATGGGCTCCGGCGCCTGGCTGACGACGCCGCTGATCGAGGCGCGCATGACGCTGTCGGCCTACGAGGCGCCGGTCATCCGCGTCGAGCTAGCGCTCGACTTCCTGCAGAGGCCGGAGCTTGAGCGAAAACACCTGTTCGAGCCGCATCTCGACGCGGTCCGCGTCGTCCTGAGGGGCCTCGATCCGACCGAGCGGCATGCCCTGGGCTACGATCCGGCGCGAAAGGCCGACCCGGCGGTCATCCACCTGCTCGCCATAGACCGGCATCTCACACGCCGATCGGCGCTCACCGTCGAGTTTCGCAACGTTCCCTTTGCCGAGCAGAAGCAGATCGCGGCCGATATTCTCGCGGCCGCGCCGCAGCTCGTCGGCGCGGCGATCGACGCCACCGGGATGGGCATGAACCTCGCCGAGGATCTTGGCCGTCAGTTCGGCATCCGCCAGGAGGAGGAAGGCGACGGCCTGGTCTGGATGATTACGCTTAGCTCGGCCTGGTACAACATCAACATGCCGCCGCTGAAGACGGCGTTCGAGGACGGCTCGATCGCGCTGGCAAAAGACGCCGAACACGTCTCGGACCTGCGCCTGGTCAAGGTGATCCGCGGCATCCCGCAGATCCCGGCAGAGCGCGTCGGAGAGACCGGCAAGAAGCGGCACGGCGACTTCGCAGTCGGGCTGGCGCTCGCGCACTTCGCCAGCCGCATGCAGTGGCACGAATACGGCTACCGGACGGTGACGGTCACCCGGCACCGGTTCGAGCAGCCGGCGGCCGAAGCCGGCGTGATGCGCGACCGGCCGGATTCGGGCGGTCCGTTCCGAATGGGGTCGCTGCGGCGATCGAGAGGGATCTACTGATGGCGATGACCTGGTACGACGCCTACGGACGCAAGGTCGACACGGCGCGGCTGAGAGAGGAGCAGGCGAGCCCGACGACCGGACCGGTCCGGCGGCACGACGCCAGCCACCCGGCGGCCGGCCTGACGCCGGACCGGCTGGCCGCGGTTCTGCGCGATTCGATCGACGGCGATCCGGAAACCTACCTGGCGCTCGCCGAGGACATGGAGGAACGCGACAACCATTATGCGGGCGTCCTCGCCATCCGGAAGGGGCAGGTCGCCGGGCTGGACGTGACGGTCGAGGCGGCCGGCGACGACGCGCAGAGCGTCAGGGCGGCCGAGCTGGTGCGCGAGGTGATCGAGCGCGACGGGTTCTTCGAGGAGCTGACCGACATCCTCGACGCGATCGGCAAGGGCTTTTCGCTCACCGAAATCGTCTGGGACACGTCGGAGCGCGACTGGCGGCCGAAGCGGCTCGCCTGGCGCGACCCGCGCTGGTTCGTCTTCGATGCGAAGGACGGCGAGACGCCGCTGCTGCGGCACGGCGCGTCCGGCGCCAACGAGCCGCTCAACCCCTACCAGTGGATCTTCCATTCGGCCAAGGTGAAGAGCGGCCTGCCGATCCGCGGCGGCATCGCCCGCGCCGCCGCCTGGACCTTCCTGTTCAAGAGCTTCACGGTGAAGGACTGGGCGATCTTCTGCGAGGCCTACGGCCAGCCGCTGCGCCTCGGCAAATGGGGGCCGGGGGCGACCGAGAAGGACAAGGAGACCCTGCTCGAGGCCGTGCAGAACATCGGCGTCGACTACGCCGCGATCGTGCCGCAGGCGATGGCGATCGAGTTCGTCAAGGCCGATCTCGCCGGCAGCCACGAACTCTACGAGAAGCGGGCCGACTGGCTCGATCGCCAAGTCTCGAAGGTGGTGCTCGGGCAGACCGCGACGACCGACGCGATCGCCGGCGGGCACGCGGTCGGCAAGACACACGACAAGGTGCGCGACGACATCGAGAAGGCCGACGCCAGGCGGCTCGCCGCGACGCTCAACCGCGACCTGGTCCGCCCGATCGTCGACCTCAACATGGGGCCGCAGAAGACGTATCCGAAGATCGGCATCGGCCGGCCGGAAGAGATCGACGTCAAGATGCTGGTCGAAAACGTCGCCCGGCTCGTGCCGCTCGGCCTGAAGGTCGGCATGTCGACCATGCGCGACCGGCTCGGCCTGCCGGAGCCCGACAAGGGCGAGGAACTGCTCGGCGCACCGAAGGCCGCCGAGCCGGACGCCGACGACGCGGACGCGGACGCGGAGGGTTTCGGCAAGACGAAGGCGAAGACGCCTCCGCCGCCGGGCGAACGCGAACCGCTGACAGCGCGGACGCCGGCGAAGGCGCGCGACGCGATCGACGACGCCGTCGACGCGATGCTCGGCGACTGGGAGCCGCTGGTGGCGCCGATCGTCGCCGGCCTCGCGGACGAGATCGGCGCCGCGACGTCCGTGGACCAGGTGCGGGCGCTGCTTGCGCGCCGCTTCGCCGACCTCGACGCCGGCCAGCTCACCGAGCAGCTGGCGCGCGCCGCCTTCGCCGCCCGCCTCGCCGGCGAGGCTGACGAGGCGTTGAGCTAGTCGGATGGCTGTCGACCTCGTCCCGCTGCCGCCGGCCGACGCGATCCGGGCGCTGTTCGCGCGCGGCCGCAACCTCGACCCGAGCTTCTCCTGGCTGGACGTCTGGCAGGAGGCCCACGCCGCCATGTTCACGGTCGCTAAGTCGGCCGGCCACGACATCCTCGACGAGATCTTCCAGGCGCTGCTCGAGGCGCTGTCGAAGGGCCGCACTTTCCGCGATTTCGCCCGCGACCTGACGCCGGTGCTGCAGGCGAAGGGCTGGTGGGGGCGCCAGCCGGCGCCCGATCCGGAGACCGGGGAGATGCGCTGGTCGCAGCTCGGCTCGACCAGGCGCCTGCGCACCATCTTCGACGCCAACATGCGCGTCTCCTACGCGGCCGGCCACTGGTCGGCCTTCGAGCGCAACAAGGCGACGCGGCCGTACCTGCGCTACGTCGCGATCCTGGACGAGGCGACGCGGCCGGCGCACCGCGCCAGGCACAACCTCGTGCTCCCGGTCGACCATCCCTACTGGGACCGGTGGGCGCCGCCCTGCGGCTGGAACTGCCGCTGCACGCTCCAGCAGCTCTCGCAGCGCGACGTCGAGCGCCTGCAGAAGGAAGGCGAGCGGCTCTCGTTTTCGCCGCCGGCGGACACGTTCCGCGACTTCGTCAACAAGCGCACCGGGGAGGTCACCCGCGTTCCCGACGGCATCGATCCGGGCTGGGCCTACAATCCGGGCAAGGCCGGCTACGCGGAGATCCTGCGCGCGGCCGAGGCGAAGATCGCCGGCCCGCCCGGGGCGGGAAGCGGCAGCTGACGAAAAGATCGCGCGGCGCCCGGCGGGGCCGTGGCGGGCTCCGGCCGGTCCACGAGCCCGCCAGGGGCGGCCGTTTGCGTCCAGCCCCGTTTAAAACCCGTTTAACGGCCCATTCGAGAGGCGGCCGAGGAGCGGCCTTTACGCGTTCGCCGGCCGCGACTACCATCCACACTCGAAACGCGCGCCCACGGCCTTTTAAACCGGCTCGAATCCGGTCCTCCGGGGCGACCGAGCGGCGCGGCGGCCGTTCCCATCCCGGCGCGAGGCACTAGCCAACCCTAGCGACTATTTTGCGCCCGCCCGGGCGGCCATTGTCGCCGGCGATGAAACCACTCGCTTCGCTCCTCTCGGCCTGCCTCCTGACGGCGCTCAGCGCGCCGGTCGACGGCACGGCCGGCGCCTGGCAGCTGCTCGTCCCGGCCGGCAAGTTCCAGCCGCGCGACGGCCGCGGTCCCTACGACGCCGGCGGCCGGGCGGAGATGGCGGCGATCGTCGCGGCGACCGCCGCCTATCGCGGCGCCACCGAGATGGTCGTCGACTACGACCACCAGTCGCTGTTCGGCGTCAAGGACGGCGTCGGCGGCACGGCGCGCGCCGCGGGCTGGGTCAAGGCGCTCGACGTCCGCGACGACGGCATCTGGGGCCGCATCGAATGGACCGCGGCCGCGGCCGCCGCCATCAAGGCGGGCGAATACCGCTACCTGTCGCCGGTGCCGGCCGTCCGCCCGGACGGTCGCGTGGCGGCCATCCTCTCGATCGCGCTGACCAACGTGCCCGCCCTCGACCTCGAAGCGGTCGCGGCGAGCGCGGTCTTTCCGCCACTGACAACCACCGAAGGAAAACCCATGGACAAGATCCTGAAGGCGCTCGGCCTGGCCGAAGGCGCCGGCGAAGACGCGGCGATCGCCGCCATCAACGCGCTGTCGACCTCGGTCGCGGCGATCGCGGTCGCAGCAGGGCTGAAGCCCGAGGCGAAGGCGGCCGAGATCCAGACGGCGGCCGTCGCGGCGCTGGCCGAGCGGAGCAGGATCGCCAAGGCCGCCGGCCTGGCGGCCGATGCGACGTCGGACGCGATCGTCGCGGCGATGACCGCCGGCGCCGGGGCGCCCGATCCGACCAAGTGGGTGCCGATCGCCGCGGTGACCGAGCTGCAGGGCCAGGTCAAGGCGCTGCGCGAGGAGCGCACCGGCGACAAGGCGACCGAGGCGGTCGCCCTGGCGATCAAGGAAGGCAAGCTGACGCCGGCCCTCGAGGGATGGGGCCTCGACCTGTTCAAGAAGGACCATGCCGCCTTCGAGGCCTTCGTCGGCAAGGCGCCGGTGCTGACCGGCACGCAGCTCGTGCAGCCGAAGATCCCGAGCGGCGTCGAGGGCGTCGCGCTGACCGCCGAGCAGTCCACCGCGGCCAAGGTGCTCGGCATCGACCCGAAGGCCTATGCCGAAACGCTGAAGGCCGAGCGAGCCGCCTGAACCGCAACCCGCCGACCGGCCAGACCGCCGCGGACGCAGAACCAAGGAAACCGACATGACCGCACTTTCCGCCGCCCGCCGCAACTCGCTCCAGCGCGAGCGCGGCTTCATCGAAGCCAAGCCGATGGCCGCGACTCTCACCGTCCACCAGGGCGGCATGGCGATGCGGAACGCGTCGGGCTACTACACCAAGGCCACGGCCGCTCTCGCCCTGGTCGGCGTCGGCCGCTTCCTCGAGGGCAAGACCAACGCGGGTTCGGCCGGCGACGACACGGTCCGGATCGAGGAAGGCATCTTCAACTGGGCGAACTCGTCCTCGGACGACGAGATCACGATCGCCGACATCGGCAAAGTCTGCTTCGCCGTCGACGACCAGACGGTCGCCAAGACGTCCGGTTCGGGCACCCGCTCGCCCGCCGGCATCGTCATGGGCGTCGACACGCATCTCGGCGTCTGGGTGCTGATGGGCGAGGAAGTGCTGACCGCCTGGCTCGCCCAGCGCAAGAAGATGGTGCCGCTCAGGCTCACCACGCTCGCGGGCAGCGGCTCGCCGGCCTACCGGACGATCTCGCCCTTCTCCGGCCTGCTCACCTCGATCATGTCCGTCATCGAGGCGGCGCTGACGACCGCGAACGCGACGCTGACCGCCTCGATCGGCGGCGTCGCCGTGACCAACGGCGTCATCACCGTCACCCAGGCGGCCTCGGCCGCCGGCGACAAGGACAGCGCGACCCCGACCGCGGCGAACTACGTCAACGCCGGAGACGAGCTGAAGATCGTCGTCACCGGCACCCAGGACGCGGCCGCACCCGCCAACGCCGTCTTCGAGATCGACGCCGACTAGGCGCCGTTCCCGTCACCCAGGAACCGCAAGGAAACCGTCAATGGACATCAACTCCACCAATCTCGAAGCCCTCCGCGTCGGCTTCAAGACCTCCTTCATGGCCGGCCTCGGCGAGGCCGATGCGGACGTCGAGCTCATCTGCACCACCGTCCCGTCGAGCAATGCCGAGGAGAAGTACGGCTGGCTGGGCGAGTTCGCCGAGATGCGCGAGTGGATCGGCGACCGCGTCCTGCAGAACCTCGCCGAGCACGACTATGCGATCCGCAACAAGGACTGGGAGCTGACGGTCGGCGTCGACCGCAACCACATCCTCGACGACAATCTCGGCATCTACGCGAAGCGCTTCGAGGGGATCGGACGTGCGGTGCGGGCGCACAAGCCGCGGTCCGCGTTCGGGCTGCTCAAGCTCGGCTTCTCGACCCTTTGTTATGACGGGCAGTTCTTTTTCGATACCGACCACCCGGTCATCGACAAGAACGGCGTCGTGCAGTCGGTCGCCAACACCGACGGCGGCTCGGGCGCGGCGTGGTTCCTGATGGACAGCCGGATGCTGCTGAAGCCGATCATCTTCCAGGAGCGGAAGAAGCCCGAGTTCGTCTACATGGACAAGCCGAACGACGCGCCGGTGTTCAACCGCAAGAAGCACGTCTACGGCGTCGACAGCCGCGACAATGTCGGCTTCGGCTTCTGGCAGGGCATCTGGGGCTCGAAGCAGACGCTCGACGCGACGAACTACGCCGAAGCCCGCGCCGCGATCATGAACATGACGGGCGACTTCGGCCGGCCGCTGGGCCTCGTCCCGGACGTGCTGATCTGCGACGCGACCAACGAGAGCAAGGCGCGCAAGCTCCTCATCAACGAGAACGCCAGCGGCGGCGAGAGCAACGAGTGGAAGGGTACCGCCCGCCCGGTGGTCTCCTCCTGGCTGGCTGCCGCCTGACCGCCGCTCTAAAGCCCTCCGCCCGGCGACGGGCGGTGGGTCTTTCGGAAGGGCCGCACCGCGACCCTTCGGCAAGATCCAAGGGAGACCTCATGAAACTGCTCCGAACCTGCCTGGTGCTCGCCGTGCTGGCGCTCACCATCCTTGCCGTCCCGATGACGGTCGACGTCCTCGACCTCGGCGGTATCGCGCTGGCCTCGGGATCGACCTACGCGATCGAACCCGTCGTCGAAGGTTCGCCGGTCGGCGATCTCGGCGCGCTGAGCACCGCCGTCCTGGTGTTCGGCGTCGCCATCCTGCTCGCCGTCGCGATCTGGTGGCTGGACCGCATGTCGCGCCGTCGGCGCGGCGAGTTTGACACGCGCCTGGACCATCTGCCGCCGAGCGCCTTCCGTCTCGACGACCCCGGCTGACGCCCGCCTGCCCGACGACGATCCGCCGGCTCGGCCGGCGGGTCCTTCGGCAAGGTCTCCCCATGAGGCCTTTCTCAAGGACCCGGAGAAGAACCATGGCCAAGAAGGCAAAGCAGATACTAGCGGGCTCGCCCGTCGTGGAGGACCGTCAGCCGGCTCCGGCGGAAGCTTCGGCTCCCGCCCCGGCGGGCGCTCCGTCCGGCGAAGGCCCCGGGGCAAAGCAGATACTAGCGGGCTCGCCCGTCGTGGAGGACCGTCAGCCGGCTCCGGCGGAAGCTTCGGCTCCCGCCCCGGCGGGCGCTCCGTCCGGCGAAGGCCCCGGGGCAAAGCAGATACTAGCGGGCTCGCCCGTCGTGGAGGACCGTCAGCCGGCTCCGGCGGAAGCTTCGGCTCCCGCCCCGGCGGGCGCTCCGTCCGGCGAAGGCCCCGGGGCAAAGCAGATACTAGCGGGCTCGCCCGTCGTGGAGGACCGTCAGCCGGCTCCGGCGGAAGCTTCGGCTCCCGCCTCGGCGGGTGCTCCCTCCGGCGAAGGCCCCGGGGAAGTGGACACGCACGAGAAGGTCGCTTCCGAAGCCGGCGCAGTGGCGAGTGCGCCGGAGCCCCATTTCACCGATGACCCCCGAGCGCCGCAGGCCGACGGCGGGGCCGGCGTTCCGACCGGCCCCGCAGCAGCCGCCGAAGCGGGTAGCGGCCTGATCGCGATCACCGTCATCGGTCCGGCAAAGGGCCGGCGCCGCGCCGGCCGCCAGTTCGGTCCGACGCCGACCGAACTCGAGGTCTCTCGGGACGAATACGAGGCGATCAGGGCCGACACCGCACTCGCGGTGACGCTGGGGACGGTATCTGCGGCCGCGGCCGCGTCGGGCAAGCGCCCGTCGATCGAGGCGTTCCTCGACGAGGACGGTTTCGTCCGGCCGGTCAAGGTTCTCGGCCCGGTCAGGGGACGGCGGCGCGCCGGCTATCACTTCGGTGCGGAAGCGCAGCGGATCCGGCCCACGCGCGCCGCGCTGGAGCAGATCCTGCAGGACCCCGACCTCTCGGTCCTTCCGGCCTGAACTCCAGCGGGGTGGGGAAGCGGTATCCCGCCTGGCTCATAACCAGGAGATCGCCGGTTCAAATCCGGCTCCCGCAACCAGAATACCCGAGCGCGCCCGCCGACAGGCGCGATCTTAAGGCCAGCTGCAGCGGCGGGGCGGCTGGCGACCACACAAGCGAGCGAACACGGCTGAGATGGCCTACGTCACCCAACAGGACCTGGTCGACCGCTTCGGGCAGACGGACCTGATCCGCCTGACCGACCGGACGAACAAGCCGCCGACGACGATCAACGCGACGACGGTCGATCGGGCAATCGGCGACGCGTCGGCGCTGATCGACAGCCATCTCGCCAAGGCCTACGCCCTGCCGCTGACCGCCGTTCCGGACATCCTGGTCAAGGTCGCCGCAGACATTGCCTTCTACTTCCTGCACGGCAAGGCTGCCGGCGACGACAAGGACAGCCCGCTCGTGCGCGACTACAACAACGCGCTGCGCTGGCTGGAGAACGTCTCGCGCGGCCTGGTCGTCCTCGATGCCGCCGGCATCGCGCCGGACCAGGCGGGCGGCGGCGCGGTCAAGGCGACCACGCCGGGCCGCAGGTTCACCCGCGACAGTCTGGCGGGGCTGTGATGGTCGACGGCATCCGCCTCACGGTCACCGACGCCGACATCCTGGCGACGCTCGACCGCGTCGACCGGGTCGCCGCCGATCCCGGCGCCATCATGTCCGGCATCGCCGGCTACATGGTGACGGCGACGCAGCGCCACATCGAGAGCGAGCGGGGGCCGGACGGCGCCTGGCCTCGCCTGTCGCCGCGCACGGCCGCGAAGCGCATCGGCCGCCGCCAGCGCGGCACCGCCAACATGCTGCGCGTCCACCCATCCACCGGGTTCTACGCGAGCATCGTCGGCGAGGCGACGTCGACCGAGGCGATCGTCGGCACCAATGCGGTGCAGGCGGCCATCCTGCAGCTCGGTGGCACGATCAAGATGCCGCCGCGCGAGCAGGACATCCACTTTGCCAGGACGAACCGCGGCTGGCGCTTCGCCAGGGCCGCGGCGAAGCGCAAGGAGACACGCCGGGTCAAGGTCGGCGCGCACAGCGTCACCATCCCGGCGCGCGAATATCTCTACGTCGACCAGCTCGATCGCGAGGAGATCGAGCGCATCGCAGCCGACGGATTCCGCCGCGAGACCGGCCTGCCGGGAGGCGCGCCGTGACGATCGCCGCCGATTTCATCGCCCGCCTCCAGGCGATCACGCCGCCAATCTTCGCCATCGTCGAGGGCGCGGCCGATTTCTCGACGATCGACGGCGTGCCGACCGGAATGCCGGCGGCCTACGTGCTCGTCGAGGAGGAAGAGAGCGGCGACAACGAACGCGCGACAGGACCGGTGCTGCAGCGCTGCGAGGCGGACATCGCCGTCGTCATCGTCACCGACAACGTCTCGGACGTCTCCGGCGGCGCCGTCGCCTCCGACGTCGAGACACTGAAAGCGGCCGTTCGCGCCGCGCTGATCGGCTTCGTGCCGGCCTCCGCCCAAGGCGGCGACCCGATCACCCACATCGGCGGCAAGCTGATCAGCGCCCGCCGCGGCACCGTCTGGCACCGCGAGCTGTTCGCGGCCGCCTACTACATCGAGGAGCAGTGACATGACCGACAAGCCCTACCAGGAACGGAAAGGCGGGTCCTACGTCCGCGATGCGAAGTCCGGGCGGACCCAGCTCGTCGAGAGCACACGCCCGCAGGAGCCGGGACCCGGCCGGAAGCCGGCCGCCGCCGAACCGGATACGGGCGCTGCTCCCGCGACCGACAAGAAGGGGAAATGACCGATGGCCGCCCGCTACGTCCGCAAGCTCGCCCTGCTCGCCAAGATCGAAACCTCCTACGGCGTCGACCCGACGCCATCCGGCGCGGCGAACGCGATCCTCGCCACCGCCGTCAACGTCAACCCGCTGGAAGGCGGCGAGGAGCGGCGCGATCTCCTGCTGCCCTATCTCGGCCACCAGGGCGTCATCCTGACCAGCAACCACGCGTCGATCGAGTTCTCGGTGGAGATGGCGGGATCGGGCGCCGCGGGAACCGCTCCCGCCTATGGGCCGCTGCTGCGCGCCTGCGGCCTGACCGAGACGGTCGACACGGGAGTGTCCGTCTCCTACGAGCCGGTCTCGGCTGCCTACGAGGCTGTGACCTTCCACTATAACCTCGACGGCGTTCGCCACATCTTCCTCGGCTCGCGCGGAGCGCTGTCCTTCGAGCTGGTGCCGCAGCAGATCCCGCGTTTCCGCTTCCGCTACCTCGGCCTGCTTGGCGCGCTCTCCGACACCGATCTGCCGGCGCTGACGCTTTCGGCGTTCAAGAAGCCGGTCGTCGTCAATAAGGCGAACACGACGTTTTCGCTGCACGGGGTCACCCCGCCGATGGAACGCTTCGCCTTCGACCTCGGCGGCCAGGTCAACCCGAGCCTCCTGGTCAACTGGGAGGAGATCGAGATCTCCGACCGCCAGGCGACCGGCTCGGCGACGGTCCGGGCGGCGCTGCTCGCCACCAAGAACTGGTTCACGGCGGCGCAGGCCGGAACGCGCGACGCGCTGTCGATCGTGCACGGAACGGCCGCCGGCAACATCGTCGAGCTCGCGGCGGCCAAGATCGAGATCGGCCGCCCGACGCAGGGCGCCACCCAGGGCATCGCCAACTACACGCTGCCGCTGATGCTGTGCCCCGACGCCGGCAACGACGAGTTCGCCATCATCGTCCGCTGACCTGGAAGCACCCGGGAAGGCACCGTGAAGACAGTTTGAAAGGCCGTTGAAGATGAAGTTCGTCGCCGTCAAGGAACACCGCTACTGGTGGCCGATCCGCGTCAAGGTGCCCAATCCGGAGCCGCGCGCCGCCGGCACCTTCCTCGACCAGTCGTTCAAGGCGCAGTTCGTCTCGATCCCGAAGGACGAGGCGATGGCGCTGGAGCGCGAGATCCGCGTGCTGCCGGAAACGGAACGCGCCGGCCGCGAGCACGCGCTGCTCGAGCGCGTCCTGGTCGGCTGGGATGACAACATCGTCGACGAGGAGGGCAAGCCGGTGCCGTTCTCGATCGAGCAGTTCCGCGAGCTGATGCAGTCGAGCTGGTTCCGCATCGGCGCCTACCAGGGCTGGAACGAGTCCGTGGTGGGCGAAGAGGCGCGAAGGGGAAACTGACCGAGGCCGCGCGGATCTGGGCCTTCGCCCTGACGGGCGCCGTCGATCCGTCGCGGCCGGTTGCTCTCGACGAAGCCGACGTCGCCGCCTTCGCCGATCTCGGCGTGACGTTCGAGGGCGCGGCGGTCGAGACGAACGCGGACGACTACGAGGTGTGGGACGTGAACTGGACGAGCCTGAAGGCCTTCCTCGCCTGTGACACGCAATGGCGGATCTCGGTCGCCTTCCACAGGGGCGCCGAGGTCCGCCGCGTCCGCCACGGCCTCGACTATTCCGGCGTCGACGTCGTGCTCGCCCGGCTCTACGGCCACCTGAAGGCGAAGGCACGGCGCGTCCTGTTCGAGGACCTGATGGCGATGGAGGCGGCCGCTCTCGACGCCTTCGCGGTGGCCCGCGATGTCTAACCCGCTGCGCATGGCGCTGTTGATCACGGCCGACGCCAAGGGCGTGGCGCCGGCGACGGCCGAGGCGCGGCGCGAGGTCGAGAGCGTCGGCAAGGCGGCCACCGCGACCGCCGACGACATGCGCACCTACGCGGCGGCCAACGACCAGGCAGCCGAGGCCCACCGGCGGGCGACGGCGGCGGCGACCGGCCGGGCCGCGGCCGAGCGCGATCTCCAGGCCGCGGTGGCGAGGTTCGCGGGCATGCGGTCGGGCCTGGGCGACGCCGACAGCAAGGCGCGCGAGGCCGACGTCCGCCACTATGGCGAGGCGCTCGACCAGCTGCGGGCCAAGCACGTGCCGCTGTTCGCCGCGCAGAAGGCCTATGCCGCCAATCTCGACGAGATCAGCCGCGCCGCCAGGGTCGGCGCGATCTCCGAAGACGAGAGGGCCGCCGCCGCACTACGGGCCAAGACCGCCTACGACGCCCAGGTGATGGCGCTCGGCGGCGCGCGGACGGGGACGCGCCTCGCCGCCCACGAGGTGACGAACCTGTCGTTCCAGATGAACGACATGGCCATGATGCTGGCGTCGGGCCAGTCGCCCTTCATCGTCATGGTCCAGCAGGGCGCGCAGGTGAGCCAGATCATGGGCAACCGCGGGCTCGGCTCGATCCTGCCGGCACTGGCCGTAGGCCTGCGCTCGATGGTCAACCCGACCATGCTGGTCCTGGGCGCCGTGACGGCGCTGGGCTACGGCGCCGGCTACGTCTTCGCCGCGATGCAGGAGGACGTCAAATCCGTCGACGACGTGCTTGCCGACCACGAGGAACACATCCGCCGCCTGAAGGACGCCTGGGGAGAGCCGGCGCGGGGACTCCGCGACTACGCTTCCGAGAGCACCCGGATCTTCGGCGTGCTGACCCGCGCCTCGGGAGCGGAGCTGCGCACCACGCTGCGCGCGGAGACGCGCTCCATCCTGGACACGTTCGGCGCCGCCTCGATCGCCGACGAACTCGGCAGCGAGAGCTTTCAGGTCGACCAGCGTTTCAACCCGTTCTACGACGCGATCCGCAAGCTTGCGGACGGCGCACGGGAGGGACGGCCGGACATCCGCGCCTTCCGCGAGGAGGTCGCCGCATTCGCCGACGCGCGCGGCGCCGACGAGAAGCTGACCATCCTCGCCGCCGAGATCCTGAAGGCGTCCGACAACGCCGACCAGCTCGAACGGGCGCTGAAGGCGAACAAGACGGCGCTCGACGAGATCGCGCGGGCCGCCGCCAACGCGAGCAGGCGCTTCGAGGCGTTCAGCGAGGCCCAGCGCCGCCAGTACGAGGCGAACCGGCCGGCGCTGTCCGATCGGGAAGACGCGCTGAACACCTTCTCGACACAGAACGGCGCCGCGCGCGACCGCGAGGAGCGGGACGACGCCTGGCGCCTCTACCAGGAACGACTGGCGAGGATCCGCGAGCAGGAAGAAACCGCCCGCATCCCGATCCCGGCATTCGCGCCCAACCGTGAAGACGCCTTGCCCGCGGCCGCCGACTTCCTGCGCAGCCAGGAGCAGCAGCTCGAGCGGCTTCGCCTCGAGGCGACGCTGATCGGCACGACCACGGCCGAGCGCGAGCGCGCGATCGCCGCGCTCGAGGCCGAGCAGGAGATCCGCGAGCGGGGCATCGACGTCAACGGCCGCGAGGCCGAGGCCATCCGCCGCAACGCGGACGAGATCGCCAGGGCGACCGGCGCGGTGGAGAAACACGCCGAGGCCTATGCCAAGGCGCAGAAGGCCGGCGAGGACATGATCGACAGCATGGTCGACAAGCTCGCCAGCGGCGACCTGCTCGGCGCGCTCGAGGACTTCGGCAAGGACCTTCTCTCCCAGGCGCTCGAACTCGGCGTCAAGAACCCGCTGAAGAACGCGCTGTATGGCAAGGACGACCCGACCTTCGAGACCTATGGCGGCCTTGGCGGATATGCCGGCGCGCTGCTCGGCATCGGCGACAGCTTCAAGCCGAACACGACGGCCGGGTCCTTCTTCGGCTACTCGCCGGCCGCCAACAGCAACGTGCCCGCAGCGGCAAACGGCAACGTCGCCGGCGGCGTCGCCGGCCAGATCTGGAACTACTTCACCGGCAAGGGGCTGGCGCCACACCAGACGGCCGGCATCATCGGCAACCTGTCGGCCGAGAGCGGCCTCAATCCGTTCGCCGTCAATCCGAACGGCGGCGCCAGCGGCCTGCCGCAATGGCTGGGCCCGCGCCTTTCCGGCATCCTCTCGGCGAACGGCGGTGCGATGCCCGGCGTCGGAGGCCAGCTCGACTATATCTGGAAGGAGCTGCAGACCAGCGAGAACCCCGTCCTGAAGCGGCTGCTCGCCGCGCCGGATGTGCGCTCGGCGGCTGGCGCCTTCGCCGGCTTCGAGCGGGCCGAGGGCTGGACGAAGAACAACCCGGAGAACATCGCGCTGTGGAGCAAGCGCCTTGCCGCTTCCGAGCAGGCCTTGACCAAGTTCGGCTCGGTAACGCAGGCGAGCGCGCAGAACCTCGCCGGCTTCGGCGACGGGCTCGGCCAGATGGGCAAGGCGCTCTCGCAGTTTCCGGCCGCGCCCTCAGGCGGCATCGGCGGCCTGTTGTCGAAGCTGTTCGGCGGCGGGCTGCCGTCGCTCTCCTTCATGAACTCGATCTCGCCGGCGGCGACGAGCGTCATCCTTGCTGGCGGCGGCGGCCTGTACGCCAAGGGCGGCATCGCCGACCGCCCGTCGATCTTCGCCGAGGCCGGAACCGAGGCGGCCGTGCCGCTGCCGGACGGCCGCTCGATCCCGGTGACCATGCGCTACGAGCCGACGCGCCCGGCGACGGACTACCGGCCGGCCAAGAGCGAGATCCACGTGCACGACCATGTCGGCGCCGCCGTCAGCGTCGAGGAGAGCGACGATGGCCGTGGCGGGCGCCGAGCCGACGTCGTGCTCGAGGAGCGGGTCGCCAACGCGCTGGCGAAGCCACGCGCCCGCCGGACGATGGCGGCGACCTACAGCCAGCGGGGCAGGCTCGTGCGCCGATGACCGCCCTGTGGCCCGCCGAACTGCCCCGCCCGATGCGCCAGGGCTACCAGCACCAGCTCGGCGAGGCGCGGCTGGTCACGCCGATGGATGCCGGCCCGCCGCGCCTGCGCCGCCGCTATTCGCAGATGCCGGCGATCGTCGGCATGACGCTCGATCTCTCGGTCGACCAGGCGTTGCGGCTGGAGCGCTTCTTCTTCGAGGAGGTGAAGGGCGGTTCGCTGCCCTTCCTGATGCGCGACCCGGAACTGGACGGGCTCCCGCTCACCGACGAAGAAGGCACTCCGCTGACCGATGGCGAGGGAAACCCGCTGACGATCGCGGCCTGGTGGCTCTGCCTGTTCGCCGAGGGGCTGCCGGCCAGGACCGTCGTCGGCGTGCGCCGGCGCGTCTCCTTCCAGCTCGCGGTGCTGCCATGAGGGGGCGGGCATGAGACGGGTCTCGCTGGTGGCGCGCCAGGCGCTCGAAGACGCCGGCTCGGCCGAGGTCGAGGTCGTGCTCGTCGTCGTCACGCATGAGGCGCTGTCGGCGCCGATCAAGATCTCGACGGATCCCACCGAGCGGCTGTCGGTCGCGCCGCTCGCCTACAGCACGCGCTCGACCTGGCGGGCCGCCGAAGCCGGGGACGAACCGTTCCTGTTCACGGCGGTCTCTACTCTGGTTCCGGGCGACCAGGACGACGTGCCGGCGGCGGCGACGCTCATCCTGGAGGCGCTCGACAACCGCATCGCCGACGAGCTGCGCAAGACGACGACACGGGCGCGGGTGGACATCGCCGTCGTCATGGCGTCGAGCCCCGACCTGGTCGAGGCCGAATGGCTGGACCTGCGCCTCGTCGCGGCCGAGGGAGATCCCGGACAGATCGTGCTGTCGATCAGCCGCGATCCGATCACCGACGAGCCGTGGCCGGCCGGCCGCATGACCCGCGAACGCTTTCCGGGGCTGCACCGATGACCAGCAGCCGCGTCGCCGACCTTTCCTGGGCCTCCGCCTTCGTGGGCATCCCTTACGCCGACCGCGGCCGCGACCGCGGCGGCTGCGATTGCTGGGGGCTGGTACGCCTGGTCCATGCCGCGCGGCTCGCCGTCGACCTGCCGTCCTATGACGGCCTCTATGCCTGCTCGGCCGAGCGGGAGGAGATCGCGGCGATCGTCGCCGGCGAGGCGGCATCGCCGTCCTGGGAGGCGGTGGCGGAGGCTTCGCTGTTTAACCAGCTCGACGTGCTGTTCTTCCGCCGCGGCGGGCACGACGCCCATGCCGGGCTGTTCCTGGCGCCGGGGCTGATGCTGCACATGGCGGTCGGCGACTGCTCCAAGATCGAGCGCTTCGACGGATCGCGCTGGGCGCGGCGGCTGACCGGCGCCTACCGCTGGCGGGGGCGCGCATGAGCCCCGCCGCACCGATGCGCCAGCCGCCCGCCGATCGCCTGTCGACGGATTTCCCGGTCGTCGCCGCGCCGTTCGCCGATCCCGGCCGGGGGCGCATCGACTTCATGGTGCCGGCGGGGACGACGGTCGGCGAGGTCGTGTCGCTGGCGCTGCCGGGCGCGACGGACGCCCAGCTCGGCCGGGCGCGCGTCGCGCTGTCGACGCCGGCCGGTGTCTGGATCGTCGAGCGCAGCCGCTGGCACCTGGTGAGGCCGAAGCCCGGCGCGAAAGTCGTCGTCCGTGTCGTTCCCGCCAGCGACGAGCTGCGCTCGATCCTGTCGGTCGTGGTCGGCATCGCCGCCACCGCGCTCGGCCAGCTCTGGCTCGGGCCGCTGATCGCTCCCTTGTTCGGCGTCAGCACGGAACTCGCCAGCTCGGTCGCCACCCTCGCGCTGACGGCGATCGGCGGCCTCCTACTCAACGCGCTGATCCCGGCGCAGAAGGACGACCAGAAGGAGAAGCCGAACTACGCGATCTCGGGCTGGCAGAACGGCTTCACGCCGGACGGCACGGTACCGGCGCCGCTCGGCCGGCATCGCTATGCGCCGCCCTTCGCCGCCGGCTCCTGGACCGAGATCGTCGGCGGCGAGATGTACATCAGGGCCGAGTTCTGCCTCGGCTACGGGCCGCTCGCCATCTCGGAGCAGAAGATCGGCGACACGCCGCTCGACGAGTACGACGAGGTCGATATCGAGTTCCGCGAGGGCTACCCGGACGACGAGCCGCTGTCTCTCTACACTCAGCAGATCGTCGAGGAGCAGCTGCGCGTCGAGCTGCGGCGCGACTATCCGCGCGACGACTACGGCGAGGTGATTCCCGGCGAGGAGGCCGAGGAAGATCCGATCGTCCGCTACACCGCCGCCGACGCCAGCGAGGCGGCCGTCATCATCGGCTGGCCCGCCGGGCTCGTCTTCTTCAACGAGGACGGCGAGCGGGCGTTGGCCTACGTCACCGTTCGCATCCGCCAGCGGCCGGCCGGCAGCGAGGCCGGCTGGACCGACGTCGAAACCCTGGAGATCGCCGCGAAGACGACCGAGGGCTTCTTCCGCCAGCATCGCTGGACGCTGCCGTCGCGTGGCCGCTGGGAGGTGCAACTGACGCGCATGGACCCGGAAAGCGTCGGCTTCGACAGCATGTCCGACCGCACGGTCTGGATGGCGCTGCAGTCGATCCGGCCCGAATATCCGTTGAACTTCACCAAGCCGCTGGCGCTCGCCGCAGTGCGCATCCGGGCGACGCACCAGCTGAACGGCCAGCTCGACAGCTTCAACGTCGTCTTGTCGCGCATCGCGCCCGACTGGAACGGCAGCGCCTGGCTGCCGGCCGAGACGCGCAACCCGGCCGCGCTCGTGCGCTGGATGCTGCAGGGGCCGGCCGCACAGTTCCCGGTCGCCGACGCCGAACTCGATCTCGACGGGCTCGCCGACTGGCACGAATTCTGCACCGCCAAGGGGCTCAAATACGACCGTATCCACGATTTCTCGGGATCGATGCTCGAGCAGCTGCAGACCGTCGCCGCGGCCGGCCGCGCCTCCATGCGCCACGACGGCCGCCGCTGGACCGTCGTGATCGACCGGCCGCAGACGCTTCCGATCGACCACGTCAACCCGAGGAACAGCCGGCAGTTCCAGTGGACGCACCGCTATTTCGAGCCGCCGCATGCCTTCCGCGTGTCGTTCATCGACGCCACCAACGAGTGGCAGTCCGGCGAGCGCCTGGTGCCCTGGCCGGGGCACGAGGGCGAGATCACCATCACCGAGCAGCTCGACCTGCCGGGCAAGACCGATCCCGACGAGATCTGGATCGAGGCGCGCCGGCGCCAGTACGAACTGATCCACCGCGCCTCGTCCTTCTCCGCGATCCAGGACGGGGCCGCGCGCGTCGCCACGCGCGGCGACCTGGTCATGCTCTCGACCGACACGCTCGACGACGTCCAGCGCGCCGCCCGCGTCGTCTCGGTGCGAGACAACGCCATCGAACTCGACGGCGAGGTGACGATGGAGGCGGGCGGTGCCTACGCCTGCCGCTTCCGGCTGTTTTCAGCCGAGGACACGATCGGCGAGAGCGTGGTGCGCCAGGTCGTCACCATCGAGGGAACGTCGAAGCTGATCGTGCTCGCCGGCGCGGGCAGCGCGCCCGAGCGCGGCTCCATTCTCACCTTCGGTCTGGCCGGCAGCGACAGCTTCCCCGTCCTCGTGCGCGCCATCGAACCGGGCGAGGATTTCGCCAGCGTACTGACCATGATCCCGGCCGCACCCATCATCGACCAGCTGACCGACGCCGAGGAGCCGCCCGCCTGGAACGGCCGCGTCGGCGGCGAGATCGACCCGTCGGCCCTGGTGCCGGCGGCGCCGCGCGTCGTCGGCGCCTCCTCCGGTCTTGCCGGTACCGGCGTGCTCGACGGGCTGCTGGTGCTGCTCGCGCCCGGCCTGGGAAGCGCCGCCCTCGTCGGCAGTTTCGAGGTCAGGGCACGGCTCGACGGCGCCGGCACGTGGGACGAGACGGTCTCCGCCCCGGCCGGGTCCGGAACCGTCTGGCTGCCCGACTATGCCTACGGAGCCGACGTCGAGTTCGAGGCCCGCGCCATCTCGGTCACCGGCGTCGCCGGCCCCTGGACCGCGACGCTTTCCGCGACGGTCGGCGAGGACGACGTCGTCGCACCGCGCAAGCTCGATTTCTCCGACCGCCGCAACGGCACCTACCTGCTCCTGATCTGAGGATCCCACGATGACCACAAGCCAGATCTATATGCTCGACAAGGACGACGCGGCGATCGCCGTCGACAGCGAACTCGTCGCCGGCAAGCACACGCCGCAACACGGCAGCCGCGACGGGGCGCACGCGTCGATCGGCGCGACCTCCGATGCCGCCGCCGGGTCGGACGCGGGCGCGGCCAGCCTGATCTCGCTCGTCAAGCGCCTGCTGGTGAAGACGACGGACGGCCTGCCGGTGGTCGAGGCACTGCGGTCGGCGAGCGACGTGTCGAGCCTGCGGATCGATGTGGCGGCGTCGGGCGACACCCAGCTGCTGGCCGCCGTATCCGGGCAGACGCACCGGCTTCATGCGCTGCGTCTTTCCGCACCCGCGCCGGTCACCGTTCAGCTGAAGGACGGCGCGACGGTGCTCGAGGTCTTCAATCTCGTCGCCGGCGTGCCCCATCACCTGCCGCTGCGGGGACGCCCCTACCACAAGGGCACCGCCAACACGGCCCTCAACATCAATTTGTCCGGCGCCGTCCAGGTCGACGGCCGCCTCGAATACGTCACCGCAGCCTAGGACAGAGGAAAGCCGACCATGACCGTATCCACTCCCAACGTTCCCCTGGCCAATGCTCTCGACGAGGTGCTGGGCAACAGGGACACCGGCGGCGTCACCAGCACAGTACGCGTCGCGATCGACGACATCGTCCAGCAACTGATGGGAAGCAGCGCCTTCGATGCTCTTCGGACTGACGTCGCGACCGCTCTGACGCAGTCCGCCGGCGCGCTCACTCAGGCGGAAAACGCCGTCGCCGGCCAGGTCGCCCCGCTTACCGAGGTCGCAGCGGCGCAGACCACGGTGCTGTCTGCCAACACCTACGCCAATGGAGCGGACGGGGTCGGCGCAACCATCACCGGCAACGCCAACGGCGCTCTGGCTACGTCCTATTTCGACGGTATCGCGGCGCTTTCCGGATCGCCGCGCGTCTTTGTCCGCCTGGAGGGGGCCAAGAACGGCATCTATGTCGTCACCCAGGTCGGCGACGGCTCGCACCCGTTCATCCTGACGCGTGCCGGGGATGCGGATACCGCAACGGAGCTCGGCCTGTGCAACTTCCTTGTCATCGGCGGTTCAACGCTGATCGGACGCCGATATCAGTGCCAGCAGAAAGTCGGGGACATCACGGTCGGCTCCACCAGCCTCACCTTCGCGTCGATCAACGACGACGGCACGATTGCGGGTGAAGTCGTTGCCGGTCGCGGCTCCTACACCTCGATCGGCGGGCGGTTCGGAGCGGTCGACGCGCTATCTTCAGAACTGCTCGGCGCCGTTTCGCTGCTGACCGTTGTCCAGACGATAGGCCGGACGGTCACGCCGGCCACCGGCACGGCCATGAGCAACAACACCTTCGCCTATGGCGATCCTGTCACCCGCGCGTCCTACCTTAAGCGAATCCGCGTGTTTGCACTCACGCCGGGACCCCTGATCGTGAAGCGCATGACCAGGACGGGCATCACGAACGCGCGGGTAGGCGACGACCACTCCTTTGCCCTCGTTGACGGCGCGAATCTGATCACGCTCGTCGGCGATGACCGGATCCGCTTCGATGTGGGCGAGATCGTCGGCTTCTACGGCAGCGGCGTCGTCGCCGTGAATGGTTCCACGCCCGGCGACGGCGTCGGCTACTACGCCAGCGGAACGGGGAACGTGTTGTCGTTCGATGACGCGTCGCTGACGACCAGCGTCCGCCTCGAAATCGGTTTCGATTTTGAAGAGGTGATCGTCAGCAACGATCGAATCTCCACCATGGAGACCAGGCTCGCCGAAGCAACGATGGCGATGGGATCGCCAGCCATGTTCAGCCAGAGCATCGGTCAGGCAACACCGGTTTCCGGCGTGATCGGAACAAACAACACATGGGCGCTGGCGGTGCCGGTCGTGCGGGATAGCTACCTTGTGCGCACACGGGCCTGGGGGTATGCAGACGGGACGGCAATCATCCGGCGCATGGAAGAGGACAGCGATCTGTTCGCCCGGAACGGCATTGACTACCTGCTTGCCATTGCTTCCGGCGACAACGAGTTCGCCATGGAGGAGCCGATATTCTTTCCCGCGGGAAGCTACGTTGGCCTGCACTGCTACGGCGTCATTGCGACGGCCGCATCGCCAGGATCGAGCGGGCTCTATAGCGCGGCCGCCAACGTCGCCGAGTTCACCGATTCCACGATCACCACTTCTGCGCGGCTGGAGGTTGGTTTCGACTTTTATGCGAAGGAACCGTTCCTGCCGGCGTTCACGAAGCTCGTGGCCACCTGCGACTGGAACCATGCACTCGGCTACGGGCAGTCTAACGATCTCGGGTCCGCTAACGCCGCGGTCGTGAATTCCAGCCCTTCCAGCTATCACAAGACGTTCAACGTCGGCCCGAAGATGACCAAACCCGGGCTGGCAGGAAACAACCACGACGGCTCGATCAAGGCCCTGGTCGAAGACGACGTAAGCCCGACGACCGGATCGTCGGGGAGCACCTACGGCGAAACGAAGTGCAGCAGTTTCGCCAGACACTTTTCCCGGCTGGCGTCGCGCAATGGCAACGCGCCGACCTGGTTCGCCTCGGTGGCGGGCAAGGGCGGGACGGCCCTGTCGGGTATCGGGATCGGAACGACATGGATCAAGAATCTCGAGTATCATGTCCGTGCAGCGAAGGCCGCCGCCGACACTGCCGGGAAGAGCTATGGAGTGTCTACGGTCCTGTTCGACCACGGGGAGTCGGACCAGGACGCCCAGACGACCAAGGATGCCTACCTCTCCGGGATGCACGACATGATCGACTGGTTCTGGGCCCGGGTGAAGAAGATCACCGGTCAGCAGCATCGCCCGGTCTGGCTCTTCACCGTCTCCCCGTATCACCTCGCCGAGAGCTCGGGAGCAACCGACGCCATCCTCGAACTATGTGCCTCACGAGGTGACTGCCACCTGGTCGTGCCCGGCTACATCTTCGCCCATGTTGCCGACGATACCCATCTCACGGCCGTCGCCCAGGCGCTCAAGGGCCACTACTACGCCAGAGCGGCGGAGCAACTTTGGCGCGGCGAGGTTCCGGACGCAGTCCGGTGGCTTGGCGCCTATGCAGCCGGGACCACATTGACGATCCGCGCCGAGGCTCCCACTGCCCTTGCGATCAACACCAGCATCGTTTCGGCGGTGACCGACTATGGTTTCGCGGTCTCGGATGACACCGGCAGCCTTTCCCTATCGGGTATTGCCGTGGGTTCGGCCGTCCTCAATCCCAAGACGCGTCGCTACGAGACCCCGATCACCATGACGCTGAACCGGGCACTGGATGCAAACCCGGCCATCAGCTACGCCAAGGTGTATGCCTCGTCCTCGCCGGATATCCAGAACGGCGCCGGCGGCAACATCTTCGACAGCACGACCGACACCGTCACCATCAGCGGAACGCCATATTCACTGGCGCATGCGGCGCCGCCGGTGACGCTGCCGGTTTTTGTCGAGGAGTGATCGAGGAGCGCCTCTAGAGGGCGCGCCAGCAGACGTAGGCGCGATATGCCGAGACCGGCAGCCAGGGTGAGAAGAGGGAGATGTCGACGTATCCCCACAATACGCCACCGCGGCGGACTGTTTTCGCGACGATATGGTGCAGGTCGCTCGTTCCGCCGCCGTGCGGCTTTTCACCGGACCCATCAGGCTTCGGAACGAAGGCGCCCCCAACGAAGCGCAAAACGCCACCCGCCTCTGGATCAAGGACGAAGCGGGGGAGGACAAAGTGACCGATACCGATGCCATTCTCGGCAACCCAGTACGAGTGTGCCATCTTTGCTATCAGCCGCGCCTGCAGGCGCCAGCTTTCGATCGGCGCCCCGCCTATTACAAGCTGGTCATCTGGTCCCGCAGCTATCCGTTTTATAATGACCCCGATGTCTCGTTCGTCTGCAATGGGATGAGAGCCAGGCCGCTCCACCCCAGGCTTCTTCCAACCGGGCATAAAAATTATCCCCGCATGTTCGTGCCGCTCCCTACGTTCGATCTTTGCCGTGGAGCGATCCCAGGTAGTCACCACCTTTATCTTGCGACGGTACTTGCCGCTCTGGCTCGGGATCATCAACAAGCCGCGGGCGGCTTCGTAGTCGTTGTTCAGGAGTACCTGTTCGAGCGGCCGGTCGAGTTTCAACCGACACGGCTCACATGTGCCCTTCCGCAATACCAGCCGGCCACCCAAGGCGCGCGGGATAATGTGCTCGTCCGTTGTGCCTGGTCGAGTGCCGCAGAAGACGCACATAGTCGGAGCCGCGTAAGACGACGATCTTCGCATCGACCGGTATCGAGGCTGCAGGGACATCTCGGCTTTGGATCCCGGAGGTGCGGATTTAGCTAGCCCACGGACCGCCCGGAGGAAGCCTTCGGGCTGGGCGGGGATCGCCTGCAAGCTTAACCCCCGCCCGACGGCCAAAAGGGATAACCGTCGCGTCCGCGGCCTCCGAAGAGGCGCCGCGAGAGTGACCGATTCTCGAGATCCCTTGAATGCCTGTTGAAAACTCCTTCGAACCCGTCGATCCGGTGCGCCCGGTGGCGGGCTACATCGGCGGCAAGCGCCGCCTCGCCAAGCGCCTCGTGGCCATGATCGCCGCGACGCCGCACCGCACCTACGCCGAGGTGTTCGTCGGCATGGGCGGCGTGTTTTTCCGCCGGATGGCCCGGCCGCCGGCAGAGGTGATCAACGACCGCAACGGCGAGGTCGCCAACCTCTTCCGCATCCTGCAGCGGCACTATCCGCAGTTCCTCGACACGCTGCGCTGGCAGCTCACCGGCCGGCGCGAGTTCGAGAGGCTGAAGGCCAGCGACCCGGCGACGCTGACCGACCTCGAGCGCGCCGGCCGCTTCCTCTACCTCCAGCGCACGGCCTTCGGCGGCAAGGTCGCCGGGCAGAATTTCGGCGTCGACCCGCGCGACAGCGCCGCGTTCAACCTCACCCGCATCGAGCCGTTGCTCGCGGACGTGCACGAGCGCCTTGCCGGCGTCGTCATCGAATGTCTCGACTGGGCTGCCTTCATCGATCGCTACGACCGGCCGGAGACGCTGTTCTATCTCGACCCGCCTTATTGGGGCTCGGAAGGCGACTACGGCCGCGAGCTGTTCGATCGCGGACAGTTCCAGATGATGGCCGATCGGCTGCGGTCGCTGAAGGGCCGCTTCATCCTGTCGATCAACGACGTGCCGGAGGTCCGAGAGGTCTTCGCCGGCTTCTCGTTCGAGGACGTCGACCTGCGCTACTCGATCAGCGGCAAGGGGACGGATGCGAGGGAGCTGATTGTAAGAAGCTGGAGTGGCCGGAAGGGTGACTAGGCGCCCCTGAGAAGATATTGTTTTGGGTTGAAGAGGTGTTGCACGACCTCGCGAGCATGGGCGCTATGAAGCAGCTAGGTCAGTCCCGGAGGCAATGCCTTTTCTGCGATCGTACCGATCTCACGAAAGAACATGCTTTTCCCAAGTGGGCGCGTGCCTTCATACGAAACGAGTTCCCGAAGAGAGTCCATAGCTTCGATAGCATCGCCTTTGATGTGCTCGATCGCCGCATGACCAGCTCGATCCACCGAACCAATCGACCAGGTGATCCTCGGTTTTCTGGTATTCGAGCCGTTTGCCGGACCTGCAATGGCGGTTGGATGTCGCGTCTTCAGCAACGCGTTAAACCGATGATTGTCGGATTGAATCATGACGAGAGGTATCAGCTGAGTGCCGAAGATCGCCAAACACTGAGCCGGTGGGCGGCTGTGACAGCTACTACCTTCGAACATAGACACGCACACCTAACGTGCTCAACGAAGGAGAGCCGAAGCAAATTGCGCACGCCGGATCCTGTAAGCGCGGATTGGTCGGTATGGATCGCCCGCTACGAGGGAGACCGTTGGGCGTCGTTCAATCACTTCGGAGGACCTCTCACGTTGGTGCACCGGGTTACGGGAACAATGCATCCTATACCGGGACTAGGAGTGCAGAGCACAGCATGGGTGTTGGCTGGTTTATATTTTCAGGCTGTATATTCGACGCTACATCGAACTGCGCTTCCTCCTGGGAGAGAGGCCGCGGCCAGCTACGAGATGCGGAAAACTACCATGCGGGCAAAGGTTCTTTGGCCAAGCGATGACAGTCCGATGGTGGTAGACGGCCCGGTCTTCAGCGACATTGAAGCAGATGACGAGAGCCGGAGGGCGCTTGGGGTCACACTAGGCCAATCGCGGCGGGCCTGGGAATAGAGGGTAGTCTTAGAGCCTCTGCTGCCAACTGAACTTGCGCAGTCGTGCCAACCGAATTTGCGCGCTACAGGTCGCCGAGGCGAGCTGGGCGTGGGACAAGGTCGGCTATATCGCCACGGGGG
>CALFXR010000210.1 GCA_937958475.1 uncultured Mesorhizobium sp.
GCGCTGGTGGTCGGCAATTCGGCCTACGAGCACACGACGAAGCTGCGCAACCCCAGGAGCGACGCCGAGGCGATGTCGGCGCGGCTGGAGAAGCTCGGCTTCGAGGTGTTCGGCGGCACCGACCTCGACCGCCGCAAGCTCGTGGAATCGCTGATCCGCTTCGGCCGGGCTGCCGAGCAGGCCGACGTCGCGCTGTTCTTCTACGCCGGCCATGGCTTGCAGGTGAACGGCCAGAACTATCTCGTCCCGGTGGACGCCATGGTCGAGTTCGAGGCCGAGATCGACATCTCGCTGGTTTCGCTGTCGCAGATCATGCAGCAGCTCGAACGCGGCAGCCGCACCAACCTCGTCTTCCTCGACGCCTGCCGCGACAACCCCTTCGCCAAGGAGCTGGCACGCTCGATGAACCGGTCGGCCGTGTCGCTCTCCAAGGGTCTCGGCCGCATCGAGTCGGGCTCCGGCACCTTCATCGCCTTCGCCACGCAGCCGGACGCGGTCGCCTCCGACGGTTCCGGCGACAACTCGCCCTTCACGGCGTCGCTTCTCAAGCACATCGACAGGCCCGGACAGTCGATCTCCGACCTGATGATCGAGGTGCGCAACGAAGTCATGGCCGAGACCGGCGGCAAGCAGGTGCCGTGGGATTCCTCCTCGCTCACCGGGCGCTTCTCGTTTGCGCCCGAACAGGCCGCGACCACGGCGTCGCAGCCGGCGCCGGCCGTCTCCGCCTCGATGGAGAAGGAGGCCTACGAGCAGGCCGTCGCGGTGGGCAGCTGTGGCGCCTACGAGGCCTTCCAGCGCCGCTTCCCCGGCAGTTTCTATGGCGAACTGGCCAAGGAGCGCGCCGTGGCCGCCTGCGCTGCGCCGCAGGCGGTGGCCAGCGCGGCGCCGATCGTGGCCGTGCGCTCGGCGCCGGCCAGGTCCGGCGTCTGCCAGCCCGGCCCGTTCGGGGTCACCTACTGCGCCTCCTCGGTGCTCAGGTCGCAGAAGGGCAATTTCTACGAGCCCGACAAGATGTTCGACGGCAACCGCGACACGGCCTGGGTCGAGGCGGAGGAGGGCGACGGCATCGGCGAGACGGTGACGCTGCATTTCGGCCGGCAGCGCAAACTCGCCGGCTTCGAGATCATCAACGGCTACGACAAGAACCAGACCATCTGGTCGGCCAATTCGCGTATCCGCGAACTCGAGGTCGCCACCGCCACCGGGCCGTCGCTCGACGTGACGCTCCAGGACGTGCGCGGCGCGCGCCGCGTCGACTTTGCCAAGCCGGTCGACACCAGTTTCCTCGAACTCACCATCCGCGGCGTCTACCGCGGCGCCAAGTATCGCGACACGGCGGTCAGCGAACTCTATCCGGTCTTCGCCGACTGAGCCGTTCCGCCGGAAATGCTCTACTCGGCCGTCACGGCGAAGTCGAAGCGGCGGCCGGGAAACGGTTCGTCCGACAGGGTGAAGTGCCACCATTCGCGCGGATAGTTGACGAAGCCCTCGGCGGCCATCGCCCTGGCCAGCCGCGCCCGGTTCTCAACCGCACCCGGCGGCAGCGGCGAGAACAGCGTCCGGCTCTTTTTGTCGAAGCAGTCGAAACCGGTGCCGAATTCGGCCATGCCCGGCGCCGCGGCCCCGCACGCCGGATCCGCGGCGCCGTCCGCGGCCTTCACCATTGCCAGATCGACGGTCGAGCCGCGCGAATGCGCCGAGCGCGCTCCGACATAGCCGGCCGAGATGAGATGCTCGCGGCGCACGGCGGGGAACCAGCGCGGGTCCGCCGGACCGCCGTCCCTCGACCAGCGCACCATGTCGGCGACGGCGCGCTCGGGGCGGTAGCAATCGAAGACGACGAGGGTGAAGCCGTCGCCGCTGACCGCCTTCTGCACCCGCGCCAGCGCCTTCGCCGCCTTCCCGGTCAGGATGCAGGCCGGTGCCTCGTAGCCGGCGAGCCGGCGGCCGACGAAATTGTCGGCGCCGGCGTAGCGCATGTCCTGGCGGATCGACGGATCGATTTCGGCAAGACGTACGAAGCCGTCGGGAAGCGCCTCGGCGCCGGTAGCGGCAGGCGCCGCGAGGAGGCCGGCGAAGACCGCGAGCAGGCTTGCGAAGCTACGCGAAGTCCTTGTCATCCTGAGTCCGACGCGTGGTGCAAGGTTCTGTTTTTCAACGCGGAACGACAGCTCGCTACTCGACGAAGACGCGCACGCTGGCGGCGCGGCCGGCGGCGTCGATGACGGTCAGCGTCGACTGGCCGGCACCGTCCGGCTGCCAGGTCGCGGTGCGCCGGCGCACCGGTTCCGAGAGCGGCCGGCCGTTGGCGAGCCAGCGGAACGGCGCCCGTCCGCCCTGCAGCTTGAGAACGAGCGGCGTCGCCTCTTCGCCCGCCACGCCGAGGTCGACGCGCGCCCCTTCCGGCGGGAAGACGATGCGCGGCGCCGGCTCGCTCGCCGCGGCGGCGACGCGCTCCTCCAGCGGGGCGAAGCGCTCCATGGTCACCGGCAGCTCGTCTCGCGTCGGCTTGCGCACGCCCGCCGGCGCGCCCGGCAGCGGCACGGCGGCGAGACCCGACCTGGCGAAGGCTTCGAAGAGCACCGGCGCCGCCGAGATGTAGCCCGACAGGCCCGGAACGGCGCCCGCATCGGCGCGGCCGACCCAGACGCCCAGCACATGGCGGCCGTCGTAGCCGACCGACCAGGCGTCGCGGTAGCCGTAGGAGGTGCCGGTCTTGTAGGCGATGCCGCGCGCCGCCGCCCCTTCGGGCGGCTTCACGCCGGCCAGGATGTCGGCGATCTGCCAGGTGGCGTCGGCCGAGAGCATCGTCGCAGCCGGCGCGATCGCGGCACCCGCCGGCTCGCTGCCGTCGCGGATGCCGATGGTGCGGCCGCGATTGGCGAGGCCGGTATAGAGCTGGACGAGGCCGCGCAGCGACACGCCGACGCCGCCGAGCCCGATGGCGAGGCCGGGTGCTTCACCGGGCGGCAGTTGCAGGGTGACGCCGGCCTGGCGGAAGCGGGCCGTCAGCCGCGCCGGGCCGACGCCGTCGAGCAGCCGGATCGCGGGCACGTTGAGCGACAGCTGCAGCGCCTGGCGGACGCTGACGTCGCCCTGGTAGCTCATGTCGAAGTTGCGCGGCCGGTAGCCCGAGAAGTCTGCCGGGCGGTCCTCGATCATCGTCTCCTGGGCGACCAGGCCTTCCTCCATGGCGAGGCCGTAGATGAAGGGTTTCAGCGTCGAGCCGGGCGAGCGCACGGCGCGCGTCATGTCGATCCAGCCGGAACGCGAGGCGTCGAAATAGTCGGCCGATCCGACGGCGCCGAGGATGTCGCCGCTGCGGGCGTCGGCGAGCACCAGCGCCACCGACAGCTTCGGTCCGAGCTTCGTCGCGGCTTCGCGGGCGACGGCCTCAAGGCCTTCCTGGACGCGGCGGTCGATGGTGAGCTGCAGCCGGCTGGCGAAAGGCTGGTTGGCGAGCGCCGTCGCCGCGGTGTGGGCGGCGAGCGCGGGTAGGGGGCGCCTGGCGGCGACGAACGCCTCGCCTGCCGCGCGTTCTGCCTCGGCCGCATCCAGGCGGCCGGCGGTCACCATCCGCGCGAGCACGCGGTCGCGCGCCTTGCGCGCGCCGTCGGGGTTGCGGTCCGGCCGGCGCCGCTCCGGCAACTGCGGCAGGGCCACCAGAAGTGCGGCTTCCGAGAGGGTCAGGCGGCGCGGCTCCTTGCCGAAATAGGCGAGGGAGGCGGCGCGCACGCCCTCGAGATTGCCGCCGTAGGGCGCCAGCGTCAGGTAGCGTTCGAGGATCTCGCGCTTGGAGAGCCGGCGCTCGATCTGCAAGGCGCGGAAGATCTGGCTGAGCTTGGCGCCGAAAGAGCGGCTCTCGCGCGGCTCGATCAGCCGGGCGAGCTGCATCGACAGCGTCGAGCCGCCGGAGACGATGCGGCCGTTGCCGGCGAACTGGACCGCCGCGCGGCCGAGCGCGAGGAGGTCGACGCCGCCGTGGTCCCGGAAGCGCTTGTCCTCGTAGGCGATCAGCATCTCGACGAAGCTTCGGTCGACCGCGTCGAGATCGACGGCGAAGCGCCAGCGGCCCTCCGGCGTGGCGAAGGCGCGCAGCAGCTCGCCGTTGCGGTCGACGACCTCGGTCGAGACGGTGAGGCCGGCGGGCAGGGGCGGCGGAAAGGCCCGGTCCAGCGCCAGGAAGCCGCCGACCGACAGGCCGGCCGCCGCCGCCAGTCCGGCGGCGGTCCAGGCGAAGGCGCGCAGGGCGCGCTTGACCGACGGCTTCATGGCCGCGTCACCGTTTCCCTCTTGCCCGCTCCCGGCTCAGTTCGCCCTGACCTCCATCATGCCGGTCGCCGTCCGTGCCGAGAATTCGGGACGGTACATGTCCTCGACGCTCGCCGCCGGATGGACGTAGACGCCCGGCGTCACGGCGCGCACGACGTAGGCGACGGTGAGGTCGGATCCCGCGCCCTGGTCGCGGTTGAACGCCGCGACGAAGCGGTCGTCGCGGAATTCGAGATGCGCGGCGTCGGTCTGCGGCAGCCAGGTGAAGCCGGAGAGCTGCGCGCTGGAGACCAGCCCCGGATTGTCGATCTCGAAGCCGGCGGGCAGCAGATCGTTGACCAGGATACGCGCACCCCAGTCGTTCAGGCTGACGACCTTGAGCACGACGACATAGCGCTCGTTCTGCCGGGCTTCGCTGACATTGGCCTCGCTGCCGTCGAGACGGTAGTAGGTGCGCTTGATGGTGAAGCCCTCTCCGCCGGCCGGTAGCGGCTGGCTGGGGATCGCCGACGCCGTGACCACGGCCTCGAGCGGGTCCTTGCCCTTGTTGACCACGGTGATCGGCTTCGCCGACAGCTCCTCGCCGCTGACCCTGGCCGAATAGGCGCCCGAATGCGCGGCGCCGTCGACCTCGAGCTGCAGCGAGGAATTGGCCGCCGTCAGCGCGCGCGCCGCGAGCAGCATCCACGCCTCGTCCTGCGTGCTCGTCCAGCGCACCTTGGCGCGTTCGGCGGCGACGTACTTGACCATCGCCGGAACGACCGAGGGCATCGGGTTGCTTTCGGCGGCGAGTGCCAGCATGGCGGCGCCGTCGCGCAGTTTCGAGCCGTAGTCGGAACGGTAGTAGTCGACCTCGGTGGTGGACTGGGCGAGCGTCAGGGCGGCCGAGAATGTCCGCTCGGAACGCTGGCTGTCGCCGTAGAGGGCAAGGCTCGCGGCGAGGTGAGCCACCGCCATCGGGCTGGTGAACGCCTCGATCTGCGTGTCGGCGTAGTAGCGCAGGTCGCCGACCGACGCCTTGTGGTTCCGCGCCAGCACGTAGAGCGCATAGGCGATCTCGCCGCCGCGGCCCTGCAGGTCGACGTCGTAGGAGACCGAGTTCTGCAGGTTGGAGAGCGCCTGCAGCGTGGCCTTCAGCGGCACGTCATAGTCCTTCTCCCGCGCCCGGGTCAGGAAGTCGGTGACATACGCGTCGAGCCACAGATCGCCGAAGCCCGGCGACCACAGGCCGAAGCTGCCCGACGAGGACTGGTAGTTCAGGACCTTGTAGATCGCATCCTGGACGCGGTTCTTCACCTCCGGGTCTTCGGGCAGGCCGAAGTCGCGCGACAGCTCGCTGAG
>CALFXR010000211.1 GCA_937958475.1 uncultured Mesorhizobium sp.
AGCAGCGGCCAGTCCTGCATCAGTCCGAGCATATGGAAACCTCCCTAGGCGTGAATGCCGGCAATCTTGGCCCGGCGCACGACTTTGTCCAGAGGGTTGAAGGCGTTACGCAGAGGCAGCGACAAAGTCACGCCCTCCTTGCACAGGGCCCGTCCCCTATTCCGCCCCGCCCGCCATATTGCGGCCACCGTGGTCGAACAAACCCTCTTACGGTGGGGGTGAAACGGCGCAAGCCGCAGCGAGGCCCCCATGGACACGCCCCTTCACTCGACCCCCGTCAATAATTCTCCTCCCGCGTCCGGCCAGACCGCAGCGGCGGCCGCCACGGCCGAAGAAGCGCGCCCCGCCGATCCCACGACCGACCGGGCCGGGCCGCCGTCTTCCCTTGAGGAGCCTTCCGCGGCGGATGTCCGGCAGCGACCCTCGGCCGAACCGCAGGGCGAGGCCGACGTTGCGGAAACCACGGTCGCGGCGGAGCGGCGACCCGCTCCCCCCGCAGGCGACGCCGGGCGAGACGATCCATCGGAGGGGAACGCCGAGGCGGCCGACGGCGAGGCGGCCGCGACGGCATTCGATCCGACCGCCTTCGACGAAGCGCTGCGACAGGTCCTCTCCTCCGCCGGCGGTGAGCTTCTCTTCCGTTTCACGGCCGATTCCGCGGCGGGCGACAAGATAGCAGCCGTCCGGCTGGGGGATGGAGACGGCAAACTGGTCGCACTCGTCATCCTGCCGCCTCACGGCGCTCCCTTGCGGGTCGAAACCGCCGAGGAGAGTGCGAATCCACTGGCTTCCCTGGCGAAATCCTATGCCTCGCTTGTCGATGCGTGGAAGGCAGCGGCCTGACCGCAGCTGACCCGCGTTCCCACCTGTGGACAGAGCGTACGATCGATCCTGGACCGTATGTTTCTGCCATTCCGGCCACTTACGCCGACGCGCGGATCGACTACCGTGTCGACAACGCCGAGGAGTTGCCCCGAATGAACAGTCTTCCGCCCCTATCGAACCTCGAGACGCGCGATATCGAGTCGCTGCTTCATCCCTACACGCCCATCCATCGGCTGAGGTCGATCGGCGCGATGGTGCTGGAGCGGGGCGCGGGCGTCTACGTCTACGATACGCGAGGCCGTGCCTACATCGAAGGCATGTCCGGACTCTGGTGCGCGGGGCTCGGCTTCGGCGACGAAGAGATGGTGGAAGCAGCGATCGAACAGATGCGCGCGCTTCCCTTCTATCACGTGTTCGGCGCCAAGAGCACCGAACCGGCGATCGAACTCGCGGAGAAGCTCAAGGAGATCGCGCCGATGCCGGTCTCGCGCGTGCTGTTCACATCCTCGGGCTCGGAGGCCAACGACACCCAGGTGAAGCTCGCCTGGTACTACAACAACGCGCTCGGCCGACCGAACAAGAAGAAGATCATCTCGCGGGTGAAGGCCTATCACGGCGTGACGGTGATGGCCGGGTCACTGACCGGCCTGCCGGCCAACCACCTGAACTGGGACCTCCCGGTGGACCGCGTTCTCCATGCGGACTGCCCCCATCACTATCGGTATGCCCAGGACGGAGAGACCGAGGCGGAGTTCGTTTCCCGGCTCGCCGCCTCGCTGCGCGACCTCATCGAGCGGGAGGGCCCGGACACGATTGCCGCGATGATCGCCGAGCCGGTCATGGGCGCAGGCGGCGTCATCGTTCCGCCCAAGGAGTACTTCCCCGCGATCCAGCCGATCCTGGAAGAGTACGACATCATGTTTATCGACGACGAGGTGATCAACGGATTCGGCCGCACGGGGAACTGGTGGGGATGCCAGACGCTCGGCATGAAGCCGACGACCATCTCGGCCGCCAAGCAACTGACCGCGGCCTACGCGCCTCTCGGCGCCGTGCTCGTCCCCGAGGAGATCTACCAGGCCTGCGTCGACAATTCCGCCGCCGTCGGAACCTTCGGCCACGGCTTCACCTATGGCGGCCACCCGCTCAGCTGCGCGCTCGGGGTCAAGGCGATCGAGATCTACCAGAAGAGGGATATACTCGGTCGCGTCCGCGCCCTGGCCCCCGTGTTCGAAGCGCGCCTGAGACGGATCGGCGAACATCCCCTGATCGGCGAGACCCGGTTCTGCGGCCTCGTCGGCGGTGCCGAACTGGTCGCGGACAAGGCGACGAAGCGGCCGTTCGACCCCAAGAAGGGTGTCGGCGCGCAGCTGTCGCGCTTCGTCGAGAATCACGGAGCGATCCTGCGTTCCCTCGGCGACACGATCGCATTCTGCCCGCCCATGATCATCACCGAGGCGGAGCTCAACGAACTGTTCGATCGATTCGAACTGGCGCTGGCCGATACCGAAGCCTGGGTGCACAAGGAAGGCCTGAGAGCATAGGGCCGGTAGAGCGTTCCCCCGTCCTCAGAGCGCCCGCGAACCGCGCGGAAGCGCGGTTGTGCTGCGCGCCGTACGCGAGACGAGCCCATTTGCCCGCCCGCGCGCATGGTCACAGGGGGCATTCGCCTATCTGGAGCGTTTTCTGGTTACACGGAATCGCGAAAGGCTCTAAATCGATTCCAGCGGCGGCTGCCGGACGGATCGTTGGTGACAGGACTACACCAAATCAGCACATCCCCCCTGCGGTGGCATTATCTTTTCGCCACGCTGGCCAGCCTTGCCCTTTCGGCATGGAGCACCTGGCTCGGCACGATCCCCAATCCCGACGCCGCACTCTATCTGCGCGCAGCCGACTACTTCGCCGCCGGGCAGCTCTACGACGGACTGGCGGTGTACAAATGGCCCGCCTACAGCCTTCTTGTCGCATCCACCCAGGTAGCGACCGGCCTGGACGCCCTGCTCGCCGCCCAGGTCGTCAACGCCCTGTTTACGCTGGTGACGACGCTTGCCTTCATCGCGCTTGCTTCGGAGTTCTCCCGCAGGGACCGCGTGGTGGTCACGATCGCGACGGTCTTCATCGTCTTCCAGCCACAACTCATGCAATTGCGGTCCTGGATCATTCGCGACCACGGTTACATCGCCCTGTTCATAGTAGCCGTGTACCTGGCGGTCACCGACAACGAACGGCCGTCGCCATGGCGGAAACTGGCGCTTGGAGCAGCGTTGCTGGGCGCAACCCTGTTCCGCGTCGAGGGACTCTATCTCATCCTTCTCGTGGTCGGATATTACATCCTGAAGAGGCTGCGAACGGTCACTGCACAGGTGACTACCGTCGCCGTGCTCTTCTTCGCGATCACGGTGCTGCTGCCCTTCGCCTTCAGCATCTGGATCAACGGGACATTGGGTCGGTGGCTCGCGGGCAAGGCCGCTACGGTCGACCTTTCCCTGTTCACCGATGTCATCAGGCACCGGGTGGACGTGCTCGGGTCGGAGGTTCTGCAGAGCGGCGGCGGTCGGAAGTGGCCGGCTTATGTCAGCGTCATCTTCGGCATCACGATCATGGACACGGTCCGCGCGATCACACCCGTCTTCGCTTTCTTCGGGCTTTTCGCATTCATCCCCAACCGGCTGGTCCCCCGAAAGGCCATGCTGCCGATCGCGTGGTTCACCATCGCGCAAATCCCGATGCTTTTCCTGGTCGGTTTCATCAATGCGCTGATGGACTGGCGATACCCGATGGCGCTCGCCCTGATCGCCATGTTCGGCATCATCTTCTGCGCGACGTCGAGCTGGAGGGAGCTGCTGATGTTCCGGCCGCGGGCTTTCATCGTCTTCCCCTCGCTGGTGATCGCGAGCCTGGCGACTTTCGCGGCCGACCTTCCGAAATCGATCGAATCGCATCATTTCGTCGATGCGGGGCAGTGGATACGGAAGAACGTCCCACCGGCATCGAGGATATGGATGAACGATGCGCGGGTCGCCTACTTTTCCGGTCGGTCCTATCGCGAGACAGGCGGCGTCACTCGGCTTCTCGG
>CALFXR010000212.1 GCA_937958475.1 uncultured Mesorhizobium sp.
GGTTCTTCACCTCCGGGTCTTCGGGCAGGCCGAAGTCGCGCGACAGCTCGCTGAGGTAGAGCAGAGGCAGCGCCCGGCTGGTGGTCTGCTCGGCGCAGCCGTAGGGATAGCGGTCGAGCGTCATCAGCAGCGACACCACGTCGAAGGCCGCGCTCGGCGTGACGCTGAGCGAGACCTGCGCGCCCTCGATCAGGCTCGCCGCGAGCAGTTCGCGGTCGACCGTGATCGAGCCGCCATTGCCCGGCAGCGAAACCACCGAGCGCGTGGTCACCGGCATTGCCGCAGGCCGGATCGGCATGGCCAGCACCTGCTCGACGGTGACGCCATCGGCGCCTGCGAGCGTGATGGTCAGCCCGGCATCGCCGGTCTTAGTCGCCGAGAGCGGGATGGTCAGCGTCTGCCGCTTGCCGGGTTCGAGAACCAGGCTGTCGGGCAGGCCGGCGGCCTTCGCCTCCAGTCCGCCCGCACCTTCCAGCGCCAGCGCATAGCTGCCGGCCGGGGCGTCGGTGTTGGTGATGTCGAGCGTCATCTGCGCCTCGTCGCCGGGCGCCATGAAGCGCGGCAGGCCGGCGGTCAGCACGATCGGATCGCGCACGATCACGTCCGACGTGGCGTGGCCGACCGCCTCCTTCGTCCAGGCGACCGCCATGACGCGCACCGTGCCGTTGAACTGCGGCAGGTCGAAGGTGATCGTCGCCTTGCCGTCGGCGTCGAGCTTCACCGGGCCGGTGAAGAAGGCGACGAGCTTCTCCTTGGGCGGGTTGCCCTGGGTCGCCATCATGGCGCCGTCGCCGCCGGTACGCAGCCGGCCGGTCGCGCCGAGCGAGCCGTCGATCAGCAGGCCGTAGAGGTCGCGCAGCTCGATGCCCATGCGCCGCTGGCCGAAATACCAGCCTTCCGGATCGGGCGCCTTGTAGTTGGTCAGGTTGAGGATGCCGACGTCGACGGCGGCCACCGTGACATAGGCGTCGGTCATCGCCGGCAGGCCGGACACCGTCACCGGAATCGACAGCGGCCCGCGCGGCTGGGTCTTCTCCGGCGTCGCCAGTGCGACCGCCAGCTTCTTCGCGCCGGGATCGACCGTCAGCCACTTCACGCCGATGGCGCGCGACGGCATGCGCGATTCGCGCGACTCGCCCGGCCGGTAGAGCGTCGCCGTGACATAGGCGCCCGCACCCCAGTCGGCGCCGACCGGGATGTCGACGGTGGCACCGCCCTCGGGGATCGTCGCGGTGACCGTCGTGAGCAGGCGCTCGGCGCCGACCGTCACCAGGATCTCGCCGGCGAAGCGCGGCGAAACCTGCAGCCTGGCGACGTCGCCGGCTGCGTAGGCGTCCTTGTCCAGCGCGATCTCCAGCGCGTCGGGCGTCTCCGTCGAACTCGCCGAGACATACCAGCCGGCATCGAACTCGTAGCTCGTCGCCGGCCCGTCGGTGTCGGCGGTCTCGACCTCCAGCCGGTAGCGGCCCCAGTCGACGGGAAGCTTCAGCTCGGCCTCGGCGCCGGTCGATGCGTCGATCGTCCCGTTGGCCACGGCACGGGTGAAGGTCACCGGCTCGTAGTTCCAGTAGTTGCCGTTCCGGTACCACTGGTAGTTGCGCTCGATGCGCACCAGCGACCAGACGAGGCCCTTGGCGTCCTTGCGCCTTCCTTCGGCGTCGACGGCGATCAGCTTGAAGCCGGCCGTGCCGCCCTGCGCGACGGAGTCGCCGTCGAACTGCGGGTCGAGGCCGATCAGCTCGCCCTCGGGCTTGACACCGATGTCGAGATTGCGCTCCACGGCGCGGCCGCCGGTCTCGCGCATCCTGACCGTGACGTTGGCGTTGAGCAGCCGCGTCGTCGCCGGAAGCTGGTCGACGACGACCGGGAAGGTCGCCTTGCCGTCCTCGCCGACCGCGGGAAGGCCGGTGAGCGGCGTCCGCGTGGCCTCGCCCTCCTGCTCGTCGGCAAGGCCGAACCAGTAGCCCTTGTAGCGGTTCCATTCGCGCACGGTCGACACCGTCACCTCGCCTTCCAGCGCGAGGCCGGCGGCGGGGGCGCCGTAGAGATAGCGGCCGTCGACGGTGACGTTCGCCGCCTCGCCGGCGGCGATCTCGGTGCGGTCGGCGGAGAGATCGAACTCGATCCGGTCGGGCACGAAGTCCTCGACCAGGAACATCTGGGTGGCGACGGCGGCTTCCTTCGGATCGGTATGGACGCGCACCTGCCAGGTGCCGCGCATGGCGTTGCCGGCCAGCGGCAGTTCGACGGCATGGCCGCCGGCCGCGGCGCCGTCGCTGACGATGCGGCGGTCCTCGACGCCGTCGGGACGCGTGAAGATGAAGGTCAGCGGCATGCCGTCGACTGCCTTGGCGGCGTCGTCGCGGGCAAGCGCTGCCACGTGGACCGTTTCGCCGACCCGGTAGATGCCGCGTTCGGTCCAGGCATAGACGTCGAGCGCGCCGGGTGCCGCGCGGCCCTCGACGCCGCGGTCGGACAGGTCGAAGCCGGCACGGGTCATGTCGAGGAAGACGAAGTCGGTTTCGGCGTTCTCCGCCATCAGCACGGCCGGCACCATGCCGCCTTCGCCGCGCGACAGGCCGGGCGCGAACTTGGCGCGGCCCTCGGCGTCGGTCGTGGCGGTGCCGAGAATCTCGTTGTTGCGGGCGAGCAGCGTCAGCTTGGCGCCCGCGATCGGCTTTGCGCTGCCGAGCGAGCGGGCGAAGACGTTGAGGCCGTCCTGGCCGGTATAGGTCGACAGCCCGATGTCGGAGACGACGAACCACTGCGTGGCGCGCGACTCCCAGGTGTCGCGGCGGTCGTCGACCGGGGCGGCGGTGAGCACGTAGACGCCGGGCTTGCGCTGCGGCAGCGCCTCGTCGACGGGGAAGGAGGTGGTCACTTCCTTGTTCAGTTCGTTGGCGATGTCGAGCTTGCCCTCCCAGACGGGCGCGCCCATCTGGTCGGCGATCGAGGACAGGTCGTAGCCGTCCAGCTGGCGCATGAACTGGTAGCCGGAGAGCAGCTGCGCCAGCGAACGGTCGCCGATGCGGTAGAGCTTCACGTCGGCGACGTCCATGTTGATCGTCACCACCGGGATGCCGCGGCGGGCGGTCGCCGGCAGCACGAAGCTGTCGCCGGTGAAGCGGGCGCTCGGCGCGCGGTCCTGCACGTAGATCGACAGGACGACGGGGGTCGAAAGCACCTCGCCGATCGCAGCCGGCAGGCCCGGGCGGAAGGCGACGCGATAGTGCCGGCCGTGCGAAAGGCCCTCGACGCAGATCTGCCGTTCCTTGGCCTCGACGCCCTTCGGCGCGGCGTCGTCGACGGTGACGAAATTGGCGTAGTCGACACCGACCTTCACCAGGTCCTCGGAGAACTGGGCGCAGATGCGCGGCGAGGCCGTGTCGGCATCGACCGAGTGCTCGACGATGCGGAAGCCCTTGCGTGCCTTCAGGTCCTCGTATTCCGCCTGCAGCGACGGCGAAGGCACCAGGCTGAGGCTCGCCTCATAGGCCTGCAGGGCCGGCCGGAACATCTCGCGGCGGTCCAGGCCTACGGCGAGCGTCGCCAGCGTCTCCGCGCGGACCGCCGTCGACCGCGACAGGAGATAGGCGTTGTAGGCGGCGCCGGTGGCGTTGCGCTGCAGCTCGCCCGCCTCGACGCTGTTCGCCGGCGTCACGGCGAGAACGGCGCGGCCGAGCTTGTTCCACAATTCGGCATCGCCCGGCGAAATGGCGATCGCGGCGGCGAACTTGCCCATCGCGGTGCGCGGGTCGGAGACGATCGCCTGGTCGCCGGCCGCGACGAGTCCCGCCAGGCCGTCGGTGTCGGCCACGGTCGCAGCGGTCAGGGTGCGGCGATAGAGGCGCGCCTCCTCGACCATCCAGGCCGGAACGAAGGCGAGTTCGCCGGGGGCGCCGATGTCGGGCTCGCCGGCGAGGTTGACGATCTTGCCGGCCACCGCGCCGCTGAACGGCTTCAGCGTGTTGTAGTCGGACTTGAGGAAGCACCACTTCGCCTTGGTGTTGTAGGTGAAGGCGCGGCAGGAGGAGTCGCCGAGGCAGATCGACTTGCAGCGGTCGAGGCTGACGTTCTGCTCGGTCCTCAGGTCGAAACCGAAATAGTCGGCGTTGTCGGTCGTCTCGATCGCGCGGCCGCCGGCGGCCCATGCCGTTGCGCCGAGGGAAAGAAGGACGAATACCGCGGCAAAGACCTGACGAACCATACGCATCGATTTCTCCCTAGCCCTCGAGCCGGTCGATCTCATTGCAGTGGTCCGCCGCTGTCAACTCGCGCGGATTCTCACTTTCGGGAGACCGATCGTCACAACCCCACGATGCTCCCGTCGCCGGCCCGGGCCCGGAGGTTGCTTCGTGCAACCTTCCTTGGCAGCGGCGACAGTGCTACGCCTAGGGTCCATTTGTGACGGCTGGATTGTGGCCGCTTTACGGGTGGTTCATATGTTCGCGCAATTTTAGCGATTGGAGTAAGTTTGGCGTAATGATGTGCGGGAACCGGCAGCGCAGGGGAGGAAGGCCCGCAGGCCGCGCTTTCGCGCGCCTCGCCGCGGGCGGCCTGCTGGCGCTCGGCCTCGCCGCGGCGGAGCCCGCGCACGCCTTCGAACTGTTCGGCTTCACCCTGTTCGGCGGCGACGAGGAGACGACCGACGTCGCCGACCCGCTGCGCTATGCCGTTTCGCTGACCGTCGCCGGTGACGACGACCTGCGCGAGGTCCTCGAGGAGGCTTCGTCGCTGGTCGCCGACGAGAAGCGTCCCGTCTCCGGCTCGCTCGGCCTGATCGCCAAGGCGCGCAGCGACCGCGAGCAGCTGGTCGCGGCGCTCTACCGCGAGGCGCGCTACGACGGCGTCGTCGACGTCACCATCGCCGGCCGCCCGATCGACGAGATCGAGCCCGACGCGCAGTTCTCCGGCGAGCCGGTGCCGGTCGTCATCTCGGTCGATCCCGGCTCTGTGTTCACCTTCGGCACGGTGCGCCTCGGCGGCGACGCCGCCGGGCTCGATCCGGCGCGGTTCGGCCTCGTCGCCGGCGCGCCCGCCGAATCCGACGTGATCATCAAGGCCGAGGCCGAGGTGGTGCGCATTCTGAAGGAGGAAGGACGTCCGCTGGCCGCCGTCTCCGGCCGCGACGTGGTCGCCGACCACGAGACGCGGACGCTCGACGTCACCCTGGCGGTCGCCGCCGGGCCGGTCGCGGCCTATGGCGAAACGACCGTCGAGGGCGCCGAGACGATCGATTCGGCCTTCGTCGCGATGATGGCCGGGCTGAAGCCGGGCCGGACCTATTCGCCCGAGGAGATGGAGGACGCGCGCCAGCGTCTCGTCGACCTCGGCGTCTTCTCCAGCGTCGGCGTCCGGGAGGGCGACGCGCTCGACGCGACCGGCGCGATCCCCGTCAAGGTCGAGGTGAGCGAACGCAAGCACCGCTATTTCGGCGTCGGCGCGACGGTGTCCAACACCGAAGGCCTCGGCATCGAGGGCTATTGGGGCCATCGCAACCTGTTCGGCCGCGCCGAGAAGCTGCGCGTCGAGGGCTCGATCAGCCGCATCGG
Source organism: uncultured Mesorhizobium sp. (assembly GCA_937958475.1). Taxonomy (GTDB): domain Bacteria; phylum Pseudomonadota; class Alphaproteobacteria; order Rhizobiales; family Rhizobiaceae; genus DUSC01. The sequence goes on from CALFXR010000212.1 coordinate 5,553, forward strand.
CGACACCAGCCAGTTCGGCAAGTTGAACTACAACGCCGCCGTGATGTTCGAGAAGCCGGGCGTGCTCGGGCCGGCCTCGAAATTCTACACCAATTTGCGCACCGTCTTCGAGCACCCCGAAGCCTACGACCGCTTCTCCATCAAGGCGGCGACCGGGCTGGAGTACCAGTTCGCCAAGGTGCACACGGTGTCGGGCGAATTCGCGGTCGAGTGGTCGAAGGTCGAGGACGCGCTCAATCCCGGCGGGGTGCGCCATCTTCTGGTCTCCATTCCCCTCCAGTATGTCTTCGACAACCGGGACAGCCGGCTGGATCCGAAGCGCGGGTTCCGCGTTCTGGCCTATGCCGAGCCGACCCACGATTTCGAGAACGGTGCGACCTTCGTGAAGTTCAGGGGCGAAGCCTCCGCCTACAGGGCGATCGACGATGCCGGGAAGTTCGTGTTCGCCGCGCGCGCCGCGGCGGGCTCGATCGTCGGCGCCGACCTCGCCTCGATCCCGGCCGACCGGCGCTTCTACGTCGGCGGCGGCGGCTCCGTGCGCGGCTATGCCTATCAGGGCATCGGGCCGAAGGACATGGGCGGCAAGCCCACGGGCGGCCGCTCCTACGTCGAGGGCTCGGTGGAACTGCGCATCGCGGTCAACGACACGTTCGGCGTCGTCCCCTTCGTCGACGTCGGCACGGTGTCGACCTCCTCCACGCCGAGCCTGTCGGGCCTGAAGGCCGGCGCTGGCATCGGCATCCGCTACCTGACCCCGTTCGGTCCGCTGCGCGTCGACGCGGCGGTGCCGCTCAATCGCGATCCCGGCGATCCGAAATTCGGCATCTACGCCGGTATCGGCCAGGCGTTCTGACGACCGTGGCCGTTTTCCTCAGGCGAATCTTCCGCGCCCTGCGGCTCCTGGTCGTGCTCGTGCTGGCGCTCGCCGTCGGCGCGATCCTCGTCTTCACGCTCACCGAAAAGGGCCGGGAAAACCTTGCCGGGCTCATTTCCGATCTGGCCTCTTCGGAGACGGCGAAGGTGCGCGTCGGCGGGCTCGACGGGATCTGGTCGGGCCGCCTGACCATCGGCCACGTCGTTCTCGAGGACGCCGCCGGACCCTGGATGGTCGCCAGGGACGTCGCCGTCGACTGGTCGCCGCTCTCGCTGCTTTCCTCGACCTTCGACGCCGACCGTGTGAGCGCGGCGCGCGTCGAGGTCGCCCGCCTGCCGAAGTCGCAGGACGGAGAGGGTGGCGGCGGCCTGCCGGTCGACATCGCCGTGCGCGCCCTCGACCTGCCCGACATCGCGCTCGGCGAAGAGATCGCCGGCGGCATCGCGCGCTTCTCCGCCGGCGGCAGGTTGACGGCGAAGGCCGCACCGCTCGACGTCGACATCGACCTTTCGCTCGAGCGCACCGACGGCCGCGAAGGCGCCGTCGAGGCGAAGGTCCGCTTCGCGCCGTCCGAGGACGGGCTCGACGTCGACGTCGAGGGTTCCGAACCCGCCGGCGGCGTCGTCGCCAATCTTCTGCGCCTGCCCGGTGCGCCTGCCGTGTCGTTCTCTTTGACCGGCAAGGGGCCGGCCGACGACTGGAAGGGCGAGGGCAGCTTTTCCGTCGACGGCGAGGTCGTGACGACGCTGAAGGGCGGCTACCGCCTGGCCGACGGCAAGCGCAATTTCGAGGTCGCGGGCAAGGGCTCCTTCGAGCGCTTCGTGCCCGAGACGCTGCGGCCGCTGCTGGCCGGCGACACGGAATTCGACGTCGCCATGGCGCTCGGCGCGGCGGGCGGCATCGAGGTCGAGCGCGCGACGCTGCAATCGAGCGCGGCGACCGTCGAGGCGAGCGGCTCGGTCGACCCGCAGCGCGGCAGCGACTTCTCCCTCGATCTCGCCGCGCGTGGCGATCCGGTGATGCTGAGCCTGGGCGAGGGGCCCGACGCGGTCATGGTCGCGATCGAACGCGCCACGGCCCGGGCTTTCGGCGACGGCAGCGCGCCGATGGTCGATGTCACGGCGTCGCTTCCGCGGCTGTCGGCCGCGGGCAATGTCGTCACCGCCGTCGATGCCACCTTGCACTCGGACGCATTCGTCCTGGCAACGCAGACCGGCCCCGTCGAGGTCTCTCTGAAGGCCGGGGCCGTCCAGCCCGCCGAGGCGGCGCTACAGCCGTTCCTGGCCGCGCCGATCAGCGCGACCGCCGCCGGAACCGTCGGTCAGGACGCGATCGCCATCGACAAGGCCAGCCTGTCCGGCAGCGCCCTGCGCGCCGACATGTCGGGCGAGGTGTCGCGCGAGGATGGCTCGCTGCGGCTCGTCGTCGAGGCGGATGTCGCCGCCTCCGCCCTGCCGGGCGCGGCGCAGCGCGTCGCCGCCGACCGCGTCGCGCTCACCGCGACGGTCGCGCGCGATGCCGCCGGCGCGCTCGCCGTATCGCCACTTTCTCTGAAATCGGGTCCGCTCACCGCCGAAGGATCGGTCGAGCTCACCGGCGAGACGCTCGCCGCCTCGCTGAAGGGCGCCCTGGCCGATGTCGGCCGCCTCGCCGAAGGCGCCACCGGTGCCATCACCTTCGCCGTCGAGGCGAAGGGCAAGGCGTCGGCCCCCGATGTGACGCTGACCGTTGCCGCCGATCGCCTGGAAGTGGTGGATCGTGCCATCACCGGCCTCGAACTCACCGCGTCCGGTGCGGTCGATCCGGCCAATCCGGCGGCGCGGGTGACGCTGAAGGGCGACATCGCCGGCTCGGCCCTTTCCGGCTCCGCCGAACTGAAGACGACCGGCGGCCGCCGCGTCGTCGATGACCTCGCTTTGTCGCTCGGCGACAACCGCATCTCCGGCTCGCTCGTCCTCGACGACGCCTTCGTGCCGGAAGGCACCATCGACTTCGCGCTCCCCGACCTCGGACCGCTCGCCGCGCTCGCCTTCGAGACCGCGGAGGGCAGCGCCGAGGGTGCGATCCGCTTCTCGCGCAACGACGGCGTTCCCGAACTCGCGGTCCGGGCGACGACGGCCGCCTTCGCGCGCGGTGACATTGCCGCCCGCGACCTCGCCGTCGAGGGCACCGTCTCCGATTGGCTCCGCGATCCGGTCGTCTCCGGCCGCGTCGAGGCCGCCTCGGTCAAGGCGGGCGGCGCCTCGATCGAGGGCATCGACGTGAAGCTGACGCGCGCCGGCGAATGGACCGGCTTCAACGGCGGCGCCACGGTTAACGGCATGCCGGCGCGTGCGGCGGGTCGCGTCAAGGTGGAGGGTGGGCGAACCAGGATCGAGCTGTCCTCGGCTTCTGCGACCGTCAGCAGGATCGCCGCGTCCCTGGCGCGGCCGGGCGTGGTCGTCGTCGAGAACGGCGCCGCGATGCTCGACGACCTGACGCTGGCTGTCGGCGGCGGTTCGGTCGTCGTCTCGGGCACGGCGGGCGCCGACCTCGCCCTCGACGCCCGCTTCTCCGGCCTGCCGGCCTCCACCGCCAACGCCTTCGCCGCCGGCCTCGGCGCCGCGGGCACCATCTCCGGCACCGCGCGCGTCACCGGCAAGGCGGCGAGGCCGACGGTCGGCTACCAGATCGACTGGACGGGCGCGCAGACGTCGCAGACCCGCGACGCCGGCTTCGGCGCCATGTCGATCCGCTCGACCGGCACGTATGCGGGCGACCTGCTCGAATTCACCGCCAATGTCGGCGACGGCAGCGGGCTCGGCATGCAGGGCGGCGGCAAGGTGCGCCTCGGCGGACCGGCCACGCTCGACCTGGCGTTCTCCGGCAAGGTGCCGTTCTCCTTCCTCACCCGGCGCCTGGCGGCGCAAGGGCTTGCGCTCACCGGCGGCGCCGAGGTGTCGCTCGCCGTCGCCGGACCGGCGCTCTCGCCGACGGTGACGGGCAGCGTGCGCGCTTCCGGCGGCCGCTTCGTCGATTTGCGCTCGGGCATCGCCATCACCGATCTGGTCGCCGACATCGGCATCGGCGGCGGCCGCGCCACCGTGCGCAGCCTGAAAGGCAACCTCTCCACCGGCGGCTCCGTTGCGGCCAGCGGCTCGGTCGGCATCGATGCCGGATCCGGCTTCCCGGCGGATCTGACGCTGCGCATCGTCGAAGGCCGCTACACCGACGGCCGCATCGTCACCGCGACGCTCGGCGGCGAACTGACGCTGAAGGGGCCGCTCGTCTCCGCCCCGACGCTCGCCGGAACCGTCAATCTCGGCCGCACGGTGATCACCATCCCCGAGCGGCTGCCTGCCTCGCTCGCAACGCTCGGCGTGCAGCACAAGAACGCACCGGAGGCGGTGATCAGCCAGCAGGAGGCGTTGCAGCCGGGGACGGCGAGTGGTGGCGGCGGCGGACTCGTGCTCGACGTCACCGTCAACGCACCGCAGCAGATCTTCGTCCAGGGCCGTGGCCTCGACGCCGAATTGGGCGGTTCGCTGCGCCTGACCGGCTCGTCGGCTGCACCCCAGGCCGTCGGCCAGTTCACCATGCGTCGCGGCCGGTTGTCGCTACTCGGGCGGCGGCTCAACTTCACCAGCGGCACGCTCGGCTTCTCCGGATCGCTGGTCCCCTACCTCGATCTCGCCGCCGAGACGACGACCTCCGACGCCACCGTGTCGATCCTGGTCACCGGTCCGGCGACGGACCCGAAATTCTCGTTCTCCTCGGTACCTTCGCTGCCGGAGGACGAGGTGCTCGCCCGCCTGGTGTTCGGCCGCTCCATGTCGAACCTGTCGCCCTTGCAGATCGCCCAGCTCGCCGACGCGGCCGCCCAGATCGCCGGCGTCGGCGGGCCGACGTCGCTCCTCGAAACCCTGCGCAGCAAGACCGGCATCGACGATCTCGACGTGAAGACCGACGCCGAGGGCAATGCCGCGGTGTCCGCCGGCAAATACCTGAACGACCGCACCTATGTGACGATCGAAAAGGGCGAGAAGGCCGGATCGGGCAAGGCGACCATCGATCTCGACGTCGGCCGCGGCCTCAAGCTGCGCGGCGAGGCGGGCGAGGACGGCAAGGCCAAGGGCGGCATCTTCTTCGAGAAGGAATACTGAGAGGCGGCCGCGGCGGCCGCGACTCCCGGGCACCGGCCGCTGCGCGGCGGCGAGATATCGCCCTTCGCCGGTTCGCGTCGCTGGCGGCTTGTCTCCGGTTCCGACCCGCGTCAATCTGGCGATGACGTCGGCGCCGCGCCGGTTCGCGCTCACCGGGAGTGCATCCAATGAAGATCCCACCGCGCATGGCGGCCGTGCAGCTCATCGGGCATGGCGGATACGACAGGCTGGTCTACAGCGATTCCGTGCCGGTTCCCGTCGCCGCGCCCGGCGAAGTCCTGATCCGCGTCCGCGCCGCGGGCGTCAACAACACCGACATCAACACCCGGATAGGCTGGTACTCGTCCACGGCGACGGCGGGAACCGCCGAAGCCGGGGAGGGGATGTCCGGCCCGCCGGCAGACGGCGACTGGACCGGCGGCGGCCTCGCTTTCCCGCGCATCCAGGGCGCCGACGTGTGCGGCGAGATCGTCGCGGTGGGCGACGGCGTCGCGACGAGCCGCATCGGCGAACGGGTGATCGTCCAGAGCTGCCTGCGCTCGCTGAGCGTGGGCGACTTCACGCCGTGGCTCGGCTCGGAGCGGGACGGCGCATTCGCGCAATTCGTTGCCGTCCCCGCCGCCGACACCTATCGCATCGACAGCGACCTGACCGATGCCGAGCTTGCCGCCGTTCCCTGCGCCATCGGCACGGCCGAGAATCTGGTCTCCCGGGCCGGGGTCAAGGCCGGTGACAGGGTTCTGGTCACCGGCGCGTCGGGCAATGTCGGCATCGCCGCCGTGCAACTCGTCCGTCGACGCGGGGCGGAGGTCATCGCCGTCGCGGCGGAGGCGAAATGGGACGCGCTGACGACGGCGGGCGCGACCCGCTGCGTCGGCCGCGGCGACGACCTCGCCGGTGTGCTCGGCAGCGCAAGCGTGGATGTCGTGATCGATGTCGTCGGCGGACCGCGATGGGCCGATCTTTTCGAAGTCCTGAAGGTCAGGGGCAGGTGCTGCGTATCCGGCGCCATCGCCGGTCCGATCGTTCAGGTCGACCTGCGCAAGCTCTATCTCAAGGACCTGACGATCCACGGCTGTACATCACAGGATCCGCAGGTCTTCGGCGATCTCGTGTCCTACATCGAGCGTGGCGAAATCAGGCCGCTGGTCTCCCGCGTCCTTCCTCTGAAGGACATCGCGGTCGCGCAACGGGAGTTCGTCGGCAAGAGCCACGTCGGCAAGATCGTCCTGGTTCCCCCGCCTCTGCAGCCGGCTTGAAAGGGTCGGGCGCCGCTGCCGTCGCTCCCTCCGGCTGGTCCGACGCAGCGTCTTTCCTGGCGCTGGCGAACGAGGAGCTTGTGCCGGAGTCTCGGCCTCGCCCGGATTTCGACAATTCTGTGGCACGTTACCACTTTTGCGCCAAGTTTGTCGCATTCACGCGAACCGTTCTCCTCCCAAAATTGCAGATTTGGCCTCGGGGTCCCTCATCAGGCGTGGTTTTGACATCGCGACCGCGATGCGGGATGGTAACGGCCAAAGCCACAATGGGAGTAGCTCAATGACTTTCTACCGAAGCAAAAGCGATCGCGTTCCTGACCATATCGTCGGGCTCGCGGAAGACACACGGGCGGGCAAGATGGACCGCCGCGAATTCCTGGCGATGGCAAGCGCCTTCGGTGCTTCGACGGCCATGGCCTACGGCATGATCGGTCTCGCCGCGCCGACGCAGGCGCTTGCCCAGGAAGGCAAGAAGGGCGGCGTCCTCAAGCTGCAGATGATCGTCAAGGAGATGAAGGATCCGCGCACCTGGGACTGGTCGGAAATGGCCAACGTCATGCGCCAGTGCAACGACTATTTCGTGCGCTACACCAAGGACTTCACCTTCGACGGCCACCTCATCGAGAGCTGGGACGTCAACGACGACGCCACCGAGTACACGCTGCATGTCCGCAAGGGCGTGAAGTGGTCGAACGGCGACGATTTCAACGCCGACGACGTCATCTTCAACCTGACCCGCTGGTGCGACAAGTCGGCTGAAGGCAACTCGATGGCCGGCCGCATGGCTTCGCTGATCGACGCCGCCTCCGGCAAGGCCGCCGAGGGCGCCATCACCAAGGTCGACGACCACACCGTCAAGCTGAAGACCAGCCAGTCCGACATCACCGTCATCCCCGGCATGGCCGACTATCCGGCGATCGTCGTGCACCGCGGCTTCGACGGCGACATGCTGAAGACCCCGGGCACCGGCCCCTACGAGCTGGTCTCCTACGAGGTCGGCAAGCAGGCGACCGTCAAGCGCCGCGAGAACTTCACCTGGTGGGGCGGCGAGCCCTATCTCGACGGCATCGAGTTCATCGACTACGGCGGCGAAGCCTCCGGCAACGCGGTGATCAGCGCCCTCGAGTCCCAGGAAATCGACGCGGTCTACCAGAGCGTCGGCGAGGCGGTCACGCTGCTCGACGGCATGGGCCTGGTCAAGGAAGAGGTCACCACGGCCTCGACGATCGTGCTGCGCACGAACGTCAACAACAAGCCGTTCGAGGACAAGCGCGTCCGCCAGGCCCTCCAGCTCGCGGTCGACAACGCCACCGTGCTCAAGCTCGGCTACAACGACGCCGGCACGCCGGGCGAGAACCACCACGTCTGCCCGATCCATCCGGAATACTACGAGCTGCCGCCGGTTCCGCGCGACCTCGAGAAGGCCAAGGCCCTGATGACCGAGGCCGGCATGATGGACCACGAGTTCGAGCTCATCTCGTATGAGGCCGAATACGTGAAGAACCCGGGCGACGTCATCGCCGCCCAGTGCCGCGAGGCCGGCTTCAAGGTGAAGCGCACCGTGATCCCGGGCTCGTCCTTCTGGAACGACTGGACGAAGTATCCGTGGTCGACGACCGAGTGGAACATGCGTCCGCTCGGCGTCCAGGTGCTCGCGCTCGCCTACCGCACCGGCGAGGCCTGGAACGAGGCTGCCTACTCCAACCCGGACTTCGATGCGAAGCTGGGCGCCGCGCTCGCGGTGGCCGACGCCGAGAAGCGCCGGGAGCTGATGAAGGACATCGAGGCGATCCTGCAGAGCGACGGTGTCATCATCCAGCCGTTCTGGCGCGCCCTCTACCGGCACCACGCCGACTACGTGAAGAACCTCGTGATGCACCAGACCTTCGAGCTGCATCTCGAGAAAGTCTGGCTCGACAAGTAAGCCTAAGCGCCGCCGGGAGGGAAAAAGCCCTCCCGGCGTTCTTTCAAGCGCAGGGACGGGGAACCCACCCATTCCGCCATCGGCGAAGGGGCAGGCAGCCATGGCTACATTCATTCTGCGAAGGCTGGGCGTCATGCTGCTGACGATGCTCTGCCTGAGCGTCGTCGTCTTCATGTTCGTCAATCTCGAGCCGAACCTGAGGAAACTCGCCATCTTCCAGACGGAGATGCGCGCCAGCGACCAGGACCTCGAGAACTGGCTGCAGCGCAACGGCTATCGCGACAACTACGCGGTCAGGTTCGGGCGCTGGATCGGGGTGTGGCCGAAGGAACCGGGGCGCGACCCGGCCACGGGCGAGATCCAGCCGCGCTTCCGCTATTGCGACGAACCCACCGAACCGAAGCTCTCGGGCGTGATCCAGGGCGATTTCGGCTGTTCCACGGCGTTCCGCACCACCGTCAACCAGCGGCTGCCCGAGGCGCTCAAGGCGACCGGCATCCTGATGTTCTGGGTGATGATCGTCATGGTGCCGATCTCGCTGCTGATCGGCGTGCTCGCCGGCATGCGCGAGGGTTCGCGGCTCGACCGGACGCTGTCGGTCGCCTCGATCGCCTCGACGGCGACGCCCGAATACGTCTCCGGCGTCATCTTCACCGCCCTCTTCGCCTCCTGGCTCGGCTGGCTGAACGGCTCGGCCGCCACCGCCATCACCAAGGGCGTCACCTTCAACAACTTCACCCTGCCGGTGATGACGATGGCGATCTACGGCATCGGCTACATCGCCCGCATGACGCGCGCCTCGATGGCCGAGGTGATGACGGCGCAGTACATCCGCACGGCGCGGCTGAAGGGCCTGTCGTTCGGCGCGGTCGTCGTCAAGCACGCGCTGCGCAACGCGCTGATCGCGCCTTTCACGGTGATCATGCTGCAGTTCCCGTGGCTGCTCACCGGTGTCGTCGTCGTCGAGTCGATCTTCAACTACAAGGGCTTCGGCTGGCTGCTCGTGCAGGCCGCGTCGAACAACGACATCGACATGGTTCTGGCCTGCGGCCTGATCTCGGTCCTGCTCGTCCTGATCACCCAGCTCATTTCCGACATCGGCTACGCCTTCCTCAATCCGCGAATCCGCGTGGCCTAGGAGTCCTGGATGGAGACGGTAGGAACGATCGGGATCATCGCCGGCATCATCGCCCGCCTGTGGCCGGTGTGGATCGCGCTCGCCGCGATGCTGCTGCTGGTGTGGCGCTTCAAGAAGCAGCTCGGCCTGTTCGGCCGGCTGTTCGATACCTATGTCGGCGCCGCCGGCGTGCTGATCTGCGCCTTCTGGATCTTCGCCGCGATCTTCGCCGCCGTCGTCGCGCCGCTCGACCCGCGCGTCCAGGTGGCGATCATGAAGAACGCGCTGCCGGGCGCGATCAACCCGGAAAACGGCATGGTCTTCCTGCTCGGCGGCGACCATCTCGCCCGCGACGTGTTCAGCCGCGCGATCCACGGCGCCCGCATCGTTCTCACCATCGCGCCGGCGGCGACCATGATCGCGCTGCTGGTCGGCGCGACGCTCGGCCTTCCCGCCGGCTATTTCGGCGGCCGCATCGACAGCGTGCTGTCGTTCCTGGCCAACCTCGTGCTCGCCTTCCCGGTGATCCTGCTCTTCTATCTCCTGGTCACGCCGGGCATCATGGAGACGTGGATCCCCTACGTGATGGGCGGCGTGCTCTTCCTCTTCCCGATCGTGTTCTTCGGCGCGCTGTTCTACACCCGCTTCGCCGGCCGCAACGAGAAGCTGGTGCCCTATCTCGCGGTGACCCTCCTCGTCGGCGCCTGGGGCTGGTTCAACCTGATGAGCACCAACACCTTCGCCGCCAAGCTGCGCGAGATCGGGCTGGGGCCGGTGGCGAGCTTCATGCAGCTGCCGGTGTTCGACGTGTTCGGCATCGATCCCAACGAGCTGAACATCTTCGTCGCCGTCGTCTTCGCCTCGTCGCCGGGCGTGTTCCGCATCGTCCGCGGCCTGGCCATGGACATCAAGACGCGCGACTACATCGCCGCGGCGCAGACGCGCGGCGAGACGCCGTGGTACATCATGCTGTGGGAAATGCTGCCCAACGCCCGCGGGCCGCTCATCGTCGATGCCTGCCTGCGCATCGGCTACACCACCATCCTGCTCGGCACGCTCGGCTTCTTCGGCCTCGGCATGGGCTCGGAGAGCCCGGACTGGGGCACCGCGATCAAGGACGGCAGCCAGGTGGCGCAGCTCAGGCTCTATTTCTGGCAGGGCGTGACGCCGGCGCTGTCGCTGATGTCGCTGGTGCTCGGGCTCAACCTGCTCGCCGACTCGCTGAGAGAGCAATCGCTGAAGGATTGAGGATGGTCGGGCAGGTCGAAAGAGTCGGTCGTCTGTCGTCTGTCGTCGGTCGTGAAGAAACGGTCTTCGGTCGCTGGGCGGCGGTCGATGAGCGGCACGCGGCCATCGTCGCCCGCAGTCTGATGCGCGACCGGGCGCTCCCGCCTTTCGACCGACGACCGACGACCGACGACCGACGTTTCACCGACGAACCATCCGGAGTTGCCCGATGAACAACGCCGCCACCGCCGACCCGATCCTCGAGATCGACAACCTGTCGATCTCCTTCTTCACCCGGCGCGGCGAGATCCCGGCGGTGATGGACTTCTCCTGCAAGGTGATGCCGGGCGAGGCGATGGGCATCGTCGGCGAATCCGGCTGCGGCAAGTCGACCGTGTCGCTCGGCATCATGCGCGACCTTTCCAATGTCGGGAAGATCGTCGGCGGCAGGATCCGCTTCAAGGGCAGGGACATGGGCGAACTGTCCGCGGCCGAGCTGCGCTCGATCCGCGGCAACGAGATCGCCATGATCTACCAGGAGCCGATGGCGAGCCTGAACCCGGCGATGAAGGTCGGGCAGCAGCTGATGGAAGTGCCGATCCTCCACGACAAGGTGTCGAAGGAGGAGGCCTGGAACCGCGCGCTGGAGCTGGTCAAGGCGGTGCGCCTGCCCGATCCCGAGCGCATGATGCGCTCCTATCCGCACCAGCTGTCGGGCGGCCAGCAGCAGCGCATCGTCATCGCCATGGCGCTCCTGTCGAAACCCGCCCTGCTTCTCCTCGACGAGCCGACGACGGCGCTGGACGTCACCGTCGAGGCCGGTATCGTCGATCTGGTCAAGGGGCTCGGCAAGCAGTTCGGCACGTCGATGATCTTCGTGTCGCACAATCTCGGCCTGATCCTCGAGACCTGCGACCGCATCACGGTCATGTATTCGGGCGAGGCGGTGGAGACGGGCTCGGTCAAGGACGTCTTCGACCGCATGCGCCATCCCTACACGCAGGGCCTGTTCCGCTCGATCCCGCTGCCCGGCGCCGACAAGAACTCGCGGCCGCTGGTCGCCATTCCCGGCCAGCTGCCGCTGCCGCACGAGCGGCCGAAGGGCTGCAATTTCGGCCCGCGCTGCCAGCACTTCGTCGATGGCCTGTGCAACGCCGACGAGATCCCGATGATCGCCGTCGACGGCCACGACAACCACTTCAGCCGCTGCGTGCGCTTCAACGAGATCGACTGGGCGGCGCTGCCGGAGGGCGCGAAGAAGAAGAACACGCCGGTGAAGCCGGGCGCGCCGGTGCTGAAGATCGACGATCTCAGGAAATACTACCGCGTCTCGGCCAACGCCATGTTCGGCGGCGGCGAGGGCCGCGTCGTCAAGGCCAACGAGTCGATCAGCTTCGAGGCGCGCGAATCCGAGACGGTGGCGATCGTCGGCGAATCCGGTTGCGGCAAGTCGACCCTCGCCAAGGTCCTGCTCGGCCTGGAGACGGCGAGTTCGGGCCGCGTCACGCTCGGCAACACCGACATCCAGTCGATCGGCATCGAGCAGCGTTCCGTCGACACCATCTCGTCGATCCAGATGGTCTTCCAGAACCCGTTCGACACGCTCAACCCCAGCCACAGCGTCGGCGCGCAGATCTTGCGCACGCTGGAGAAGTTCAAGGTGGGCAAGACCGCCGCCGACCGGCAGAAGCGCATGCTCGAGCTGCTCGACCTGGTCAAGCTGCCGCGCGCCTTCGCCGACCGCATGCCGCGCCAGCTCTCGGGCGGGCAGAAGCAGCGCATCGGCGTCGCCCGGGCGTTCGCCGGCAACGCCAGGGTGGTCGTCGCCGACGAGCCGGTGTCGGCACTCGATGTATCGGTGCAGGCCGCCGTCACCGAGCTGCTGATGGACATCCAGCGGCAGAACAAGACGACGATGCTGTTCATCAGCCACGATCTGTCGGTGGTGCGCTACATCGCCGACCGCGTCGTGGTCATGTATCTCGGCCACATCGTCGAACAGGGAACGACCGACCAGATCTTCTCGCCGCCCTATCATCCGTATACCGAGGCGCTGCTCTCGGCGATCCCGATCGCCGACACCAGCGTGGTCAAGAAGCACATCGTCCTCGACGGCGACATTCCCTCTGCGATGAACCCGCCGCCGGGCTGCCCGTTCCAGACGCGCTGCCGCTACAAGTCGCTGGTGCCCGGCAATCTGTGCGAGACCGAGCTGCCGCCGCTGAAGGACCTCGGCAACGGCCACCACAGCCTGTGCTGGCTCGCCGACGACGTTCTCGCGCGGATGGAGCCGGTGATCAGCTTCGACCGGCCCGAAGGGGCGGCGCCGTACGATCCCGAGCCGATCGACGCGCCGCATGGCAAGGGTCCGGGCTTCGCCGCGCCGCGTCCGGAGCGTGCCGGCTCGAAGGTGGCCGGCGTCGAGGCGTCCGAAGCCGCCGCCCGCGACGCGGAACGCGACGCAGCCGACCAGGTGCGTGCCGATGCAGAGCGTGACGACAGCGGCGACACCGGCGGCTTCGAGCGCGCCGACGGACCGTCCGACGTCGCGCCGGCCTCGCCGCTGCAGGTCGGCGACGGCCGCCAGGCCGACGACGCCGACGGACGGGCTGACGACGGCGCACCGCGGAAGCCCGGCGAGCCGCTCTAATGCATGTCGCCCAAAAGTGCGCAGCGGTTTTGGGACAACGACATGCGTGAAAAAATAAGGACCTAAAGCACGTCGCCTGAATCCGATCGGTCGCGACGTGCTTTAGGCCTGTCGGGCGGTTACGCCGCAGTGATCGTCAGGAGACCGTCTGGTCCTTCTTGCTCTCGCAGTCGTGGCCGCCGCCGCCCTGGCTCTGCGGTGGCGGGCAATTCTCGCCCGTGCAGGTCTCTTCGGCGGACGCGGCGGGGACGTTCAGCGTCGCGCCGGACACCGTGGCGAGCATGGCTGCGGCGAGGATCAGACGGCGCATTCGGGCGGTCTCCAGGGCAGGCGCCCATGTCGGCGCGTGCCCGAGCCATAACACGACGCCGCATCTGCCGCTGCGTCACATCCTGGTGAATGACGATCCTGCGCCCTGAAGCGGCATGCTGGCGGTGTTCGCCTACCGGCAGGAATTCAGCTGCATGTCGTAGGTCTGCGCCATCTCGGCCGTTTCGCGCGCCGTCTTGTCGATGCCGTTGCTGCGCCAGTCGCCGCGGGCATAGCCGCCCCAGCCGGAATAGTAGGCGAGGTAGAGGTTGTAGGCGTCGGTCGGCGCGATGCCGAACTTCGCCGACGACTTGGCGTGATACCAGCCGACGAAGTCGACGGCGTCGTCGAAATTGCCGCGCCGCGCGGTAAGATTGCCCGTGTCGCTCTTGTATTCCGCCCAGGTGCCGTCGAGCGCCTGCGAGTAGCCATAGGCGCTGGACAGCCGCTTGCCCGGAATGAAGCCGAGGATCTTCTTGCGCGGCGGCTTGGCGTCGCCGCGGAAGCCCGATTCCTTGCGCACCGTCGCCATCAGCACCGGCACCGGCACGCCGTATTTGCGCTCCGTCTTCTTCGCCGCCGACTGCCAGTTGTTGAACCAGCCGTCGCGCTGGTCGAAGACCGCGCAGATGTCGTTGATCTTCTGCGGCGGCGAGGCGCACGCCGCCAGCGGCAGCAGGGCCGCGGCGACGAGGCAGACTCCGGGAACGCGATACGCACACACGTCCAAGAGCTTAGCGGGGAAACGTGAAAGGAATCTTGAGCCATTCGTTAACGCGATGGGCTCGTCGGTGAGCCCATATCATGAATGCGACCCGAAATGTCGCCTTGCATAAAGGTAGCGCGAAGACATGACGCTGCGGATAAAATCGCGCCCGCCGATGGCGTAATCCTGACAGTCGGGCGGCAGGGCTTCGCTATTGATTGCGCCATGGACGCAGAACCGAGAAGACGCCGCGGCGCCGCCCGCGCGCTGGGCAAGGGCGCCAGCCCGATCCCGCAGCTGCCGCGGCAGCGCGTGCGCAATCCCTATCCGCCGATGGCGCTGCTTTCCGCCGACCAGGTCGAGGCGATCCACGATGCCTCGATGCGCATCCTGGAGGAATTCGGCATCGAGGTGATGAGCGGCCGGGCACTGGACCTCTTCGCCCGTGCCGGCGCGTCCGTCGATCGCGCCACGATGACGGTCAGGATCGATCGCGGCATGGTCGACGCCGCACTGCGCACGACGCCTTCCGCCTACCGGCTGACGCCGCGCAATGCGGACAACACCGTCCATCTCGGCGGCGACACGCTCAACTTCACCCTCGTCGCCGGCCCGCCCAACGTGCACGACATGGAGCGCGGCCGGCGCGCCGGCAACCATGCCGACTATTGCGACCTCGTTCGTCTGGCGCAGCATTTCAACTGCATCACCATGTTGGGCAACCAGGTCTGCGCGCCGGTCGAACTGCCGGCCAACAACCGCCATCTCGACACCTACCTCGCCAACCTGACGCTCACCGACAAGAGTTTTCACGTCTCGGCCATCGGCCGGGGCAGGGCGCTGGACGGCATCGAAATGATGGCGATCGCGCGCGGTATCGGTCTCGAAGCACTCGCGAAGGATCCGGGCGTCACCACCATCATCTCGGTCAACTCGCCGCGCCGCTACGACGAGGCGATGTCCGACGGGCTGATGACCATGGCCGAGCACGGCCAGTCGGTCGCCGTCACGCCGTTCACCCTGATGGGGGCGATGAGCCCGGTGACGCTCGCCGGCGCGCTCGCCCAGCAGAACGCCGAGGCGCTTTTCGGCGTGGTCCTCACCCAGCTGGTCCGGCCGGGCGCGCCGGTCATGTACGGCGCCTTCACCTCCAACGTCGACATGCGCTCGGGCGCGCCGGCCTTCGGCACGCCGGAGAACACCAAGGCCAACGTCGCCTCGGGCCAGCTCGCCCGCCGCTACAATCTGCCCTACCGCACCACGCCCGGCTCGGCGTCGAACGCCGCCGACGCGCAGGGCGCCTACGAGACGATGATGGCGCTGTGGGGCGCCGTGCTCGGCCACGGCAACCTGATCTACCACGCCGCCGGCTGGCAGGAGGGCGGGCTCACGGCCTCCTTCGAGAAGCTGATCATCGACGTCGAGATGATCCAGCACATGATCGAGTTCCTGAAGCCCATCGTCGTCGACGAAGGCGAGCTTGCGCTCGACGCGCTCGGCCGGGTGCCGACCGGCGGCCACTTCTTCGGCGACGCGCATACGCTCGCCCGCTACTCGACCGCCTTCTACCAGCCGCTTCTGTCCAACTGGCAGAACCACGAGGCATGGCTGGAGGCCGGCGGCCTCGACGCGACGGCGCGCGCCACGAGGCTGTGGAAGAAGGCGCTGGAGGAATACGAGCAGCCGCCGATGGACCACGCCATCCGCGAAGAACTCGACGCCTACGTGGCGAAGCGCAAGGAAGAGATCGGCGGAGGCGAGCCGTGA